>RDXZ01000088.1 GCA_004293265.1 Bacteroidota bacterium
ATAGACTTCATTTAAGAGTAATAAATACACAAGCTTGGCAAAATTTATTTTGCTATAATATGTTTTTAAGACCTACAACAGACGAATTGACAAATTTTATTCCGAATTTTAAAATATTATGTATCCCAGAATTTGAAGCAAATCCTGAAATTGACGGCACAAGACAATCTAACTTTACAATTGTAAATTTTACTAAAAAAACAATTTTAATCGGTGGAACTGCTTATGCAGGTGAAATGAAAAAAGGGATATTTTCTGTCCTTAATTATTTATTACCTCACGAACATAAAGTTTTATCAATGCACTGCTCTGCAAACGTTGGCGAAAAAGGTGATACTGCCGTATTTTTTGGACTATCAGGAACAGGAAAAACTACACTTTCAGCAGATGCTTCAAGGCATTTGATTGGTGATGACGAACATGGCTGGTCTGAAGACAGCGTTTTCAATTTTGAAGGCGGTTGTTATGCCAAAGTAATTGATTTGACAAGAGAAAAAGAACCTGAAATTTGGGACGCAATCAAATTTGGTTCTATTTTAGAAAATACTCGTTTTGTTCCTAATACACGCACACCAGATTATAAAAATAAATCTGTTACCGAAAATACACGCACTTCTTACCCAATTCATTACATTAATAATGCTTTGGAAGTATCAAAAGGACCTATTCCTCAAAATATTTTCTTTTTGACTGCTGATGCTTTCGGAACTTTGCCTCCAATTTCTAAATTGACTGCAGGGCAGGCAATGTTTCATTTTATTTCTGGTTATACTGCCAAAGTCGCGGGAACAGAAGTAGGAGTTTTAGAGCCACAAGCAACTTTCTCGGCTTGTTTTGGTGCCGCTTTTTTACCTTTGCACCCAACCAATTATGCAGAATTATTGGGCGAAAAAATGAAAAAACACAAGGTAAATGTTTGGTTAATCAACACAGGTTGGACAGGTGGCGCGTATGGTACAGGCAAGCGTATGTCTTTGCCTTATACTCGTGCTATGATTAATGCGGCGTTGGAAGGAAAATTAGACAATGTAAAATATGAAAATCACCCTGTTTTTGGCGTGGCGATGCCTCTGGAAGTACCAAACGTACCTTCTGATATTTTAAATCCACGAAATACTTGGGCTAATAAAAATGCGTATGATGAAAAAGCAAATCATTTAGCAGAATTATTTACTAAAAACTTCCAAAAATATGCAGATTTTGCGAATGAAGAAATTTTAGCAGGTGCGCCAAAAGTGATTAGTTTAGCATAAAATTTTTGGTTTTATTGAACCCAAAAGAAAAAAATAGATAAAATAAAATCCACTTAGAAAAAAGTTTTTTAAGTGGATTTTTTATTTTTTTATAATTTATTAAAATTTTGGAAAAAAGACCATTTCTTTCCGCCATCAGTAGAGATAAAACCTTTTCCGTTGTTGATAGGAATCGAAATATCTATCGGTCTGTTCGTTGCTTTTAAGTAATAAAAATTTTTATCTTGACTTGTTTCCGAAAAATAAAAGACATCATTTTGGCTATTGGTTTCTATCCAAGTAATTTCATTGGTTTTAGTATTTTTCATTTTTACGAATTTCCCCGCTGAATAAGTGTATTCGGCTATTTTTTTACTTTCGCCTGCGATATTTACGCCTTTATCATCAAAAAAGAAAGGACTTTTTCGTAAAATTGCTTTGTCTTCTTCTGTCAAATAGCATTTATCAGGGTATTTTCCATAAATTCCTGTCCACATAATAGCATCAGCATCTTTTTTAGTATCTTTTGGGTGTGGCAAACCAAACGCGTGTCCACCTTCGTGTCCCAAACCAGCAATCCAACGATTAATCTCAGGTTGTTCTTTGTGTTTTCCAATTAAGCCCAACAAATCATCTTCAGGCATAATACACACACCTCCACCGCCCATACCTTGATTTCCAGGTCCATCAGAATAGATTACCCAAATATAATTAGGGTCATTATATTTTATTTTTAACAATCGCTGACATTCTGCAAAAGTGTTATTATAGCCCCATTGGTCTTTGTTTTCACCATTTGGATTGCTATAAAAAAAACTTGCCGCTTTATTAGAATAAGCTACTTCGACTATTGGATTATTAAGTTTGAATGTAAAGCCATTCATTTGTTTTTTGTACCAACCTTGAATATCTTTTGCTGCCATTTCGATTCCTTTTTGATAAGCAGGATTGAATTTTCGGTCTTTAGAAACTAAATAAATAAAACGCACACTTTTATCAGTGAGATTTTGGGCAGACTTTTGAGCATAAACAAATGAAATTATGCTATAAAATAGTAAGCATAAAGAAAGATTTTTTTTCATTTTGTGTGTAAATTTAGATTTTTAAATATTTGTGATTCAATTTATTTTCTCGTAAATGTAAGTATTTTTTTTGATATATCAAAAAAAATAGTATTTTTCTATTTTTTTTGTAATAATTTTTCTTGTAATAATTTTTCTTGTAATAATTTCTCTTGTAATTTTTATTTTATTACAAAAAAAAACATTTTTTTTGTTTCTTATGAAAGGAAACGAAAAAATGTTTTTTTTATTTTATAAAACGAATTAAAAATCCCTTTTGAAAAGGACTAAATAATACAAACTATCTACCTGAAATATCTTTATAATCACGTTTTGTGTAGCCTGTATAAATTTGTCTTGGGCGACCAATCGGTTGATTTTCTTCACGCATTTCTTTCCATTGCGCAATCCAACCCGGTAGGCGACCTAATGCAAACATTACGGTAAACATATTGGTAGGAATACCTAAGGCACGATAAATAATACCTGAATAAAAATCTACG
The DNA here is from genome assembly GCA_004293265.1 of Bacteroidota bacterium. Lineage (GTDB taxonomy): Bacteria > Bacteroidota > Bacteroidia > Cytophagales > Microscillaceae > RDXZ01. The sequence goes on from RDXZ01000088.1 coordinate 2,797, forward strand.
TTTGGATATAATTTTCTTTCCACAAAATAAGGGTCAGTCAAAGCGGCTTCTTCTAATTTTTTGGCAACTTCTAAGGCAGGGTCATTGATGCCTAATTTATTTAAAACTTTATCGCAAGCCACTTTAATAATTTTGGCACGTGGGTCAAAGTTTTTATACACACGATGTCCGAAGCCCATCAATCTAAAAGAATCGTTTTTATCTTTTGCTTTATTGACGTATTTTTCAACATTTCCGCCATCAGCAATAATTTCTTCTAACATTTCTATTACTTCTTGGTTGGCTCCGCCATGCAAAGGACCCCAAAGAGAAGAAATACCCGCAGAAATAGCAGAATATAAACTCACTTGCGAAGAACCTGCCAAACGAACCGTAGAAGTAGAACAATTTTGTTCGTGGTCGGCGTGCAAAATCAATAATTTATCTAAGGCATCAACAATATCAGGGTCAATTTCGTAGTCTTCAGTTGGCATTGCAAACATCATATTTAAGAAATTTTCACAATATCCCAATTTATTTTTAGGATAATTGACAGGATGTCCTTGTGAATTTTTGTATGCCCATGCTGCGATAGTTGGCATTTTTGCTAATAAACGAACAATATGTAATTCCGTTTCGGCTTTATCTTTGTTTGGGTCAATTTGGCTTGGATAAAAAACTGCTAAGGCAGATGCTAAAGCCCCTAAAACGCCCATTGGGTGTGCATTGACAGGAAATCCGTCAAATATTTTACGCATATCTTCATTGACTAAAGTGCGTCTTGTAATATTTGTTTTGAAATTAGCAAATTGTTCGGTAGTAGGTAGTTCGCCATAAATTAATAAATAAGCGACTTCCAAAAAATTAGATTTTTCGGCTAATTGCTCTATCGGATAACCTCTATAACTTAGAATACCCAATTCACCGTCTAAAAAAGTGATGGCACTTTTGGTGGCACCTGTGTTTTTATAACCTGAGTCTAAGGTTATATAAGAAGATTGGTCGCGTAATTTACCGATATCGATGGCTTTTTCGCCTTCTGAACCCTCAAAAACGGGCATCTCGTAAGTTTTACCTTCTAAGATAATTTGTGCAGTATTTGACATAGTAAAAGAGAAATATATAAATAAATTTGAGTAATATTTTAATTTTGCAACCAAATTAAATAAAAAACATATAATTACAAAATATTGTTCAAAAATATTTTGTTTTTTTTATATTTTTTTATAAAATTTCTTTTAATTTCTCTGCTAATGCTTCCCCTCTTAAATTTTTAGCAATAATAATTCCATTTTTATCTATCAAATAAGTGGCTGGAATTCCCTGAATTTGATAAGTTTTTACGACTGCTGATTGCCAAAATTGTAAATCAGAAATATGTAACCAAGTGAGTTTATCTTTTTCAATGGCATCAACCCAGCCTTGTTTATCTCTATCCAACGAAACGCCCAAAATTTCAAATCCTTTTTCTTTGTGTAAATTATATAATTTGACAACATTTGGATTTTCCATTCGGCAAGGTCTGCACCAAGAAGCCCAAAAATCAACTAAAATTATTTTTCCTTTCAAAGAAGATAGTTTTATATTTTTTCCTTCAGGCGTAGGCAAATCAATTTCGGGAGCAGGTTGTCCGATAGCCAAATGTTTTGATTTTTCTAAATTCACCCCAATTTCTGTTAATTTTCCTAAAAAAGATTTGATATAATGTGAATTTGGGTATTTTTTTTGACAATTTTCACCCATTTTTTTTAAAAAATCATAGTGTTCCTCAGCCACCAAACTATTAGCCGCTACGATACAAACTAAAGAAGGTTGAATTTTTGTGATAAATTTTTTCAAATTATCTACATTTTCGATTTGAGATTTTTTAAATTCTTCTACAATTTGATTTTTTAGTTCTTCACTTTTACTTTGGCTATCTTGGTATTTTTTTTCTAATTGCATTTTTTTCTGACGCATTTCAGCAAAAATACCATTCAATTCTCCGTAATATTCAGAATCTTTACTGCCTTTAATTTTGTGTGAAATATTATTTTTTTGATGATTAATACTAATTTCAACTTCTTTTTCTTCCCCTGTCAATGCCAAAGGAATATCTTTGATGCCTAAATAATGAATTTGGTAAAATTCGGGTTGTGGAATAGTAACTTGTATTTCAAAATTTTGTCCTTTTAATTCTACTTCTTTCACTAATTCAAATATGCCACCATCTCCATATTTTTCCAAACGAATCATTCCTTTTTGGTTAGTATTTACTTTTCCTTTGATAGTGATAATATTGTTTTGAGATTTATTTTCGGTTTGATTACAAGAAAAAAAAGTAAAAAATAAGAGTAATAAAAAATTATAAAAAAAAATATTGTTTTTCATTATGAATATAATCTAAATTGTTGTGATTTTAATGTCGCAAAGTTAAACAAAAAAATAATAATAAAAAATTACTTTCGAAATTCTATTATTTTTTTGTGTTTTCGAACAGATGAGAGGTATATTTTGCTAAAAAAAAATTGTTTCAAAGAATAATACACAAAAAAAGATTTTTGAACTTATAATAAAATTCCTTTTTTTTATCTAATTTTGCAAAAAATAAATAAATAAAGGTTTTAAATAAATTTTTTTAAATAAAAATACATAAAATAAATTGGAAAATCAAAACAATCTTACTGAAAATTTATCAAGACGAGAAGCACTGAAAAAAATTGCGGTAGTGGGTGGTGCTTTGTCTGCTTTTTCGTTTCTAAATCAAGATTTATTAGCACAACAAGAAGCAAAAACCGACGATGGAGAAGTGGATATGATAGCAAGTGCAGATTTAAAAACCGTTATCAAAAATGGAAGTGTTTATCATCAACAACAATTAAAAAAATTATATGTTGGCATCACAGAACAAAATACAATCAAAGTAAGCGAAAAACCTTTGACTGCCAAAAATATTATCGATGCCAAAGGAAAAATAGTTAGTCAAGGTTTTGTAGATATTTTGGCTGATAATGCAGGAAGCCCCGAAACTACTTATCGTATTTTTGAAAAATATAAATTGACTGACGGTGCTACTTCTGTTTTACAAATGCATGGAGGTTCTGCTTATCCTGCGGCATTTCATCAAAAATTTGACCCACTTCCTCATTATGTAAACTATGGCGTGAGTGTTTTTGTGATGATATTAAGATTGCGTTTTATGTCTTTTGCTGATAGAATGAAATATACAGAAAAAGCATTGCAAGAGGGTGCATTAGGAGTGGCGCATAGCATCGAATATCAACCCACTTCTTATGAAGAATTGGTAGGATATGCAAAATTAGCCGCCAAATATGATAGACCTTTTTTCTTACATTTGCGTTATTCTGCCAAAGAAACCGAATTAGAAGGCGTAAAAGAAGCGATTAAATTATCAAAAGAAACGGGTGCAAGAATACATATTGACCATTTGCACTCCACAGGTGGCACATTTAATATGCCCAAAGCATTAGAATTAATCCAAAACGCCAATCTCACAGGTGGGCAGATTACGACTTGCGTTTATCCATATAGTTATTGGGCAACCTATTTGATTTCTAAAAGATTTGACCCGGGCTGGCAGAAAAATTTTGGTTTGACTTATAGCGATTTGACTGTCGTAGGTACAGGACAAAAACTAACCGAAGGTACTTTTAATGCGTACAGAAGTAGACCGGGATTGTTGGTGGCGGTGCCAGAGGGAACGATGGCTTTTGACAAAACGATTGATTTGGCTTTGCAGACCGATTTTTGTATGATAGGTTCTGATGGCGGAATTGAGAGCGAGCCTAAAGCCAATAATCACCCAAGAGGGGCAGGTTGTTTTGCTACTGCGATTAGACATGGAATAGATATGGGTATGAGTATGGAAAAAACTTTGTCTAAGGTTACGACTCTGCCTTGTCGATTGATGAAAGGCGTGATGGATACTCGCAATGATATTGCCAATGGAAAAGTAGCGGATATTGTGATTTTTAATCCAAAAACTATCAATGGAAAAGCGTCTGTGGCTAATCCAAACCAATATTCCGAAGGAATAGACCATATTTTTGTCAATGGAACTTTGGTTTATGAAGACAATAAAATTTTGGCTTCTAAAGGAAAACCGATAAGATATACGCCTCAAAAATAATTTGTTATTTTGTATTTCTATCAAAAAAATATAGAAAAATTTGTGAATATAAATATTTTTTCTTAAATTAGCACAAATTTTTCAGACTTTTATTAAATTGTATATTCATTCTTTATTTTTTATATTCTAATGGAAATTAAAATCCCTAACGTAGCCGAATCCATTACAGAAGTTGTGATTGCTGAATGGTTAAAAAAAGATGGTGATAACGTAAAAATTGATGAAGCTGTCTGCACAGTCGAAACAGATAAAGCCTCACAAGAAATATATGCAGAGGCAGCTGGCGTACTTAAAATAGTCGTGCAAGCAGGAGAAACCATTGCAGTCGGAACTGTGATTGCAAAAATAGAAACAAACGGACAAGCACCTGCACCTGTCAAAGAAAATGTTACAGAAACAACCACAAAAACTGAAATTTCTGCTCCATCTTCTGCAAAAACAGGTAAAATTGTGGATATGGTCGTTACGCCAATTGCGGAATCTATTACAGAAGTTGTAGTCGGAAGTTGGTTGAAACAAGACGGAGATTTTGTAAACCTTGATGATGCTTTGTGTGAAATCGAAACAGACAAAGCCACTCAAGAAATGCCCGCAATTGCGTCTGGTATTTTAAGAATTGTTGCAAAAGCAGGTTCAGTTTTAAAAATAGGTGATTTAATTTGTAAAATTGAGGAAACAAACGCACCTGCAAAAACTCAAGCCGTTGCCAATAATACCAATGTACCTACTCCTACGCAACAAACGGCACAAGTTTCTCAAAAAGATTCTTATGCATCAGGCACACCTTCACCTGCGGCGGCTAAGATTTTAGATGAAAAAGGAATGAATGCAAGTGAGGTAAAAGGAACAGGAGTTGATGGTAGAATTACAAAAAATGATGCTACATTGGCAGAAAAATCTGCTCCAAAAACAATACAAACAGATTCGAATCCAAAAACTGAGAGCGTTGAAATCGCTACAGGCGAGCGTGTGCAAAGGCGTGTGCGTATGACACAAATGCGTAAAACGATTGCTAAAAGATTGGTCGCGGTCAAAAATGAAACGGCAATGCTTACCACTTTTAATGAAGTGAATATGAAGCCAATTATGGATTTGCGTGCCAAATACAAAGATGAATTTAAAGAAAAACACAATGTCGGTTTAGGATTTATGTCGTTTTTTGCCAAAGCCGCTGCCAATGCACTTTTACAAATCCCTGAAGTAAATGCTTATATTGACAATGGTGAGATTGTTTACAATGATTTTGTAGATATTTCTGTGGCGGTTTCTGCACCTAAAGGCTTGGTAGTGCCTGTTTTGAGAAACGTTGAAGATATGAATTTTGCACAAATCGAAAAAGGAATTGTTAATTTGGCAACCAAAGCAAAAAATAATACACTTTCTATTGACGATATGACGGGTGGAACTTTTACGATAACCAATGGCGGAATTTTTGGTTCGATGCTTTCTACTCCGATTATTAATGCACCTCAATCTGCGATTTTAGGTATGCACAATATTGTCGAAAGACCAATGGCGGTCAATGGACAAGTACAAATTTTGCCGATTATGTATGTGGCTTTATCTTATGACCATCGAATTATTGATGGGCGTGAAGCCGTTACTTTTTTGGTAACTATCAAAAAATATTTGGAAAATCCTGAGAGATTGTTGTTAAATTTATAATAAAAATAATTATTTTTCCCCAAAAAGATTTTTTTTTGTTAAAAATTTCTTTTTGGGGATTTTTTAGTTACTGTAAAATTTTCGTATATTATTAAATTTCTCCTTTAAAAGTATTTGACCAGCCTAAAATAGCTTTTAACTTTTGAGCAGGCGTAAACTTAAAAACCGTTGAGTTTTTACGGTCTTCTATATAAAATTTACCTAACTGGTCGATAGTTACTGAATCTCTATTTTTCATCGAGTCCAAAACTACCTCAATAAAACCTTGAATTTGTTGTTTTGCAGTTGCTTCGTCACACCCCATTTTTTTGGCGTATTGACTAATAAATTCTTTATTTTTCATTTTTTATTTTTTTTATTTTTTTATTCTAACTAAATTCCACTAAAAAAAATTATTTTCACTAAAAAAAAAAATTATTAATTTTCTTTATTTATCCATTTTTTTAACCAAAAAGCCTGTAATAACAAAGTAAAAATACATAAAATAAAAGCACTTATAATGACCTCAAATTTTAAATTTTTATCCAAATCTAAACCTGTTTTTTCTAAATAATTTTGGATAAATTGATATAAAAAATAAACGCTTGTTGTACTCAAAGCCAATAAAATTAAAACATTAAAACCAAAATATTTTATCAAAAAATTAAATAATTTTTGTGGTGCATACCCAATTTCTAATAATAATTTTATTTCATTTTTAGCCTCTGCTAATATCAAACGCATTGACATCAAAAAAACTACCACAGACAAAATCACAAAAAAACTACCTAAAATCGCTACTGCACTCATAATTTGTAACACAATATCAGCCGTTTGGCTGGCTAATAATTTATCTTTATTGATTTGATAATTGTTTTTTTGAATGTATTTCGCAACTTCGGGTGAATTGGCATTGTTTAATTTGAGGACAATTCTTGAAGGGTTTTTTGGTTTTTGATTACTTAAATTTTCATTTGCCCAATTCATAAAATTTTGAGGTACTAAAATAGTAGCATATCTTTGAGAAAAACCAACAATTTTAGCAGTCATTTTTTTTTCTTTTTTTGTACCCGTCAATTTAATTCCCAAAGTTACCAAACCAACCGTAGCAGGCGTTATTTGAGGCAATTGCCCATTTTTTCCCATAGCAAATCCAAAATTATACAAATCTAACATATCTTGCGAAAGTATAATCGGAATAAGTTGGTCGCCTTCTTTCCATTCAAAATTAGCAGGTTTTTCGTCCAAAAATTGTGTGGGCAATGCCTCAAAAAACATTTCAGTATAAAAACCTAAACTTTCTATATATGCCACGACTCCAAATTGATTGGGAGTAAAAACGCCAATATCTGCCACAAAAGGCTGTTTTTTTATTTCTTCTAATTCTCCGTCTGAAAAACCTGTGGTAGCGTTTCTCAAAAAAGCCCCCAACATATTAATAGGTTTGCTTAAAACAATATAGTTATTTTTTGTTTTTTGATGCGGACTAAAAAAATCTATTATGCTCAAATAAAGTTGTAAAGATAACAACAAAAATATAATACCTAATCCAAAACCTACACTGCCTAAGAACGTTTGTAACCAATTTCGGCGTGGTTTTAATATTTTTTTTAGTATTTTTTGTGGTGATGAAATCATATTTTTTAAAAAATTTGTGCCAAATTAAATATTTTTTCTGATATTTCACAAAAAATTCTTATTATTGCACCAAAATTGTATTGATTTAATATGATTTTTATTAAAATAACACAAAATACGGATTATGAAACGCTATCATTTTCTATTATTGACATCTTTAATTGTTTTTATTTTTTTAAGTATTTTATTTATGGTAAGAATTGATTTGCCAAAAATACCCGAATATGCCTTTTTTACGATAGAATCTAATCATAAAGTTTTTGATTTACGTTTGCATCTTAAAAAATATAATATTGTCAAAAAAAATATTGTCAATAAACAACATAGATTTCAAGAAAAATATGCCATTGCCAAAGATACCAACGAAAAAAAAGAAGTCCTAAAAAATGCCAAATATTACCTTTTTAAAAGTATTACTGATGATATTTTGCCTTATTGGTATGACACAAAATGGGATTTTAATGGCACAACCGAAAACCCAAGAGATGGTACGATTGCTTGCGGATATTTTATTTCTACCGTTCTTTCACACGCAGGAATAGATACTGATAGGTATGCGTTGGGGCGAGAAACAGCAGGGGCAGTCATTCAGACGCTTTGTAAAAGAGAGAGTATTCATATTGTCAAAAAAAATAATTTTCAACGATTATTTCAATATTTAAAACAACAAAAAGACGGAATTTATATCTTAGGAATGGATTGGCACATTGGTTTTATTGTCAAAAAACAAAATAAAATGCGTTTTATTCACTCCCGAAAACCAAAACACGCAGGCGTTCTGAATGAAGAAGCAGAAGACTCTCCAACATTAAAACTCTCAAACTTTTATATGGTTGGTAATGTGTTGGATAATGACCGAATCATTCAACGTTGGGTAGAAAAAACCAAAGTTTTTTGAAAATTATAAAAAAATTTTGTATATTTGCACGAAAATACACACAACGATAAAATGGAAAAAAAAACTAACGAAGAACAACTTAATTATTACCTTGAACTTTCAAAAGAACAGCCAAATAATGCTTATCCTTTGAAACAAGCTGCTTATTATTATCAAGAATTAGGACAATATAAAAAAGCGTTAGATTTTCACGAAAAAGTGTTAGAAATGCAACCATTAGATACTTGGAATTTGGGAAATATGGGATTTTGCTATCAACAAGAAGGAGATTATTATACAGCCGTTGATTATCACTTAAAAACTTATATGATTGACGAAAATGATACTTGGAATTTGGGACATTTAGCGTATTCATATCAACAAATAGAAGAATTTAGAAAAGCCTTAACATATTACGAAATATTGCACGAAAACTCTAAAAATGAAAGCTGGTCGTTTCAAAATGCAGGTTTTTGCGCCCAAGAATTGTATGACTACCAAAGAGCCTTAAAACATTATCATAAAGCCAGCGAACTTTCGCCTGATAACACATTTATTTTGGATAGTATTGGTTATTGTTATTCACAAAACAATGAATTAGAAAAAGCAATTGAATCTTTTTTGAAAGTAAGAAAAATTGCTCCTTCAGAAACTTGGAATTTAGCGCCTCTGGGTTGGGCATATTTTAGATTGGGAAATATCGAAATGGCAAAATCTTATTTAGAAAAAGCCGAACAAAATTACCCTGATTGCCACGATTTGCTACATTTGGGACACGTGTATTTTTGTATGGGCAATGACCAAAAAGCCAAAGAAACATACCAAAAAAGTATGAAAATGTTTGAAGATAAAGAAGAATTTTTAGACGATTTTGAAGAAGAATATGAACATCTGAAACAATATCAAATCAATATGGCAGAATATAGACAACTTAAAATCGAACTTAGTTTTTATTAATATGCAAAAAATTTGTAACTATTTTCTTTTTTTAATGTGGATAAGCGTAGGAAGCTGTCAGGCACAAAATCCTCCATTAAAAGAAAATAAAAAAGAAAATATAATCACTGACAAAAAAAATACAAACAGCAAAAAACCAATAGAAACCATAGAAGTTGCAGGGCATAAAGTAGATATTCAAAACCCAAAAAACGATATTATTGGTAATATTTTGGTGTTGCCCGGTTGGGACTTTTCGCGTACAGATTGGTGTAAAAATTCAGAACTATGCAAAAAAGCATTGGCAAAAGGATATAGATTAGTTTTTCCAGAGATGAGTAGAAGCGTCTATTCTTCTGAATTTTATCCTGAAACCTTAGCAGATTGGAAAAAATATCCTACAAAAAAATGGATTGTTGAGGAATTAATTCCTTATTTACAAAAAGAAAAAAGTATTTTTCTCGAAAAAGATAAAAATTTTGTGTTAGGACTTTCTACAGGCGGGCGTGGCGTGGCTTTGTTATGTTTAGCGTTGCCAGAATTATGGACTGCAGGGGCATCTCTCTCGGGAGATTTTGACCAAAGTATAATGCCTAATGATAGATTGATGATTGGATATTATGGTAGTTTTCAAAAATTTAAAGAGCGTTGGATAGGACAAGACAATCCTTTGATGCAAGCCAAAAAATTTAAAACGCCGATTTATTTGGGACATACCAAACAAGATAATATCGTGCCTGTCAGCCAAACACAACTTTTTTATGACGCATTGAAAAAAAATAAACCTCAATTAAAAATAAAATTAAACTTAGTTGATGGTGGACACGATTATAAATATTGGAATAGTGAAGTAGATAATATGCTTCATTTTTTTGAAGAATTTTAAAAAATTTTAAAAAAAAATTAAAAAATATCTAAAAAAATTTTTAATTCTAAAAATTATTCATAAATTGCACACTAAAATTAAAACTAAATAAATTTAGGCACAAAATTAGTCTTATATTTATAGCGTTATTCTTAGCAAAAAATTATAAATAAAACCGACAACTACGGTGAATAAAAATAAAATAGAAATTATTAGAGTTATTTCAGGCGTTTATTGGGTAGAAATTCCTGAAGCAGGTTTACGAATTTTATGTGCTTGTCCTTCTGATACAGTAAAGCACTTAAAAAAACGTGGATTAATTGATATAATTGAAAAAAACGGAGTAAGGTATGAAACAGGACCTAACGCTATTTTGCTGTCAGATACACTGATACAGAACGGCTATATGTCTAATTTGGCTGAGTTTCCTTTGCTTCAAATGTTTTATTCACAAGGTATGTTGATTCCAAACCACCCAGGAAATACAGGCGAAAAACCTATCTTAATTGGTACATCTATACAAATAAAAGCTCAAATGGAGTATTTTTATAGAGGTAATTATGGTCTGGTCAGCAAACAAGAAATTTTAGATACAGGAGTTTCAGAAGAAATTGCTGATTATTTAATGCACATCAAATTAAAATTTGCTTTTGGAAAAATCCAAACCCCTGATAATTTGGTTGTTCAATTGCCAATAGATGAATTAGATAAATCAATACAAATCAAAAATGGTGTAACAATTGAAAGAATTGACCATAATACTTTTCAGTTTAGTTTTGGAGGAGAAACTGCCAACGTCAATTTATCTTTAAGACCAAAAGAAATTTATGACCCTCCTTATTATTTGAATTATCATAAACTTAATCGCGATTATTTTTCAGTCGTGCATACGGGCGAGGGCGATGCTTGGGACGTAAACAGACCTTGTATGGCAAGCGTTGTTATTTTTCAAGGCAAAGTTTATTTAGTCGATGCAGGACCAGATTTATACAATACTTTAAAGGCGTTGGGCGTGAGTATCAACGAAGTTGATGGAATTTTTAACACACACGCACACGATGATCATTTTGCAGGTTTGACAACTTTTATCCGTTCAGACCATAAAATAAAATATTTTTCTTCTGCACCTGTGCGTGCTTCGGTAGCCAAAAAATTATGTGGTTTGATGAGTTTGGACGAGTCTTGGTTTCATAGTTTTTTTGATGTATGCGATTTAGAATTAGATGTTTGGAACAATATAGAAGGTTTGGAAGTAAAGCCTGTTCTTTCTCCACACCCAGTTGAAACTAATATTTTTTATTTTAGGGCTTTTTGGAACGATAATTATCAATCTTATGCACATTTGGCTGATATTGCTTCGTTTAGAGTTTTGGAAGAAAATATTTTTAAAAATACAGAAACACAAAATTTTGATGCACGATTACAAAAAGTAAAAGAAGATTATTTGATAGAAGTTGATGTCAAAAAAATTGATATAGGAGGGGGGCTAATTCATGGAGAGGCAAAAGATTTTATCAATGACAAAACGCCAAAAATTATGTTGGCTCACTTTTCGCGTCAATTATCGAATGAAGAACAACAAATCGGAGCAAACGCACCTTTTGGAAGTATTGATGTTTTGATAGAAACGCATCAAGATTTTGCACGTTTGGCGGCTTATCAATATTTCAAATTTTATTTTCCGCAAGTTCCCGAATATGCTTTACAATCTTTGTTAAATTTTCCTATCATTACCCTCAACGCAGGAGAAACATTGTTCAGAAAAAATACAAGATTTAAGTATGTTTATATGATATTGACCGGCTTGGTAGAACTTATTTATACAGAAAGAGATACCGAAAGCACACTTTCAGCAGGTTCGTTGGTTGGTTTTTATATTGATGATGACGATACGATGGCAACTTCGACTTGTCGCTCTACTTGTCATGTTACCACTATTCAAATTCCAGTAGAATTTTATTTGAATTTTATTAATAAATATGGTTTAGCCAAACCTTATGACCAATTAGAGGCAAATATTTTGTTTTTAAATACGACTTATCTTTTCCAAGAAAACGTATCTTTGCCCGTATCTTTAAAGATTGCACAACACATGAAATTGCACCAAGTTCATTCAAAAACAATTTGGGTAAATACAGATTTGGCAGATTTATATTTGATAAACAAAGGCAATATCAAACTATCTTCTTTTGTCAATGGCACTGAAAAAATAGAAACTTTGAAAAAAGGAGATTTTTTTGGTGGTGAGAAAAATTTAGTTGGTTTTAAAACTCCTTTTTCTATTACTTTTACAGAAGATTGTGAAGTTTGGCAAATTCCTTATGATATTTTGGTAAATATTCCAATTGTTTTTTGGAAAATGTTGGATACAGCAGAGCAAAGAAAGGCTTTTTTCACAATATAAATACAAAAAAAAGATATTAATTATATTTTTTTTCAAATATTTTTATAAAAATATATTTTTTTTCAAATAAAAATACTAACTTTGCAGACTTTTTTTTAAATTATTTATCGAATTTTTAAATTTTATATATTTCAATTATGGCAGTTACCGTATTACAACGCAAAAACCGCAAAAATTATGCAAGAGCTGTGAATCGTCAAACAGTTATCAAACAATTGACTCGCACTCCTGTCATCAAAACTGTAGATGTAGAAGCAATTAAAGCAAGTTTTGCTGAGAAAAAAGCCGCCGCATCAGCAAAATAATCATTATATTTGAGTGCTTATTAAAAAATAAAAACAAATTTTTAAAAACAATATTTTTTCTAATATATTTTTAAAAATTTGTTTTTATAGTTATGAACCTTCTTATCTCAAACAAAGCCCATCAGAGAAAGAAATTGAAAGAAAAATTTATAATCAACCAAAAATAGATTTTATTTAGAGCCTACAAAATAAATTAATACAAAAATATGCAAACAATCATCGAAAAAAATCAAATCATCTCAGAGGAAGAATATCTTACCAGAGAAGCAAAAGCAGATTTTAAAAGTGAATATCACCAGGGAGAAGTGCTGATGATGGCAGGTGCAAGCCTTTATCATAATCGAATTGTTAGTAATTTGATAGGAGAATTATATACTTGTCTAAAAAATAAAAAATGTGAAGTGTTGCCAAGTGATATGCTATTAAAATTGCCCGCATGCAAAAAATATGTATATCCTGATATTACAATTGTTTGCGAAGAAATACAACTTGATGAAGAAAAAAAACAAGGTTTAGATGTTTTGTTAAATCCAAGTAAGTATTGTGATAGAAGTACTATCAGAAAGTACAAAATTATTTGACAAAACCGAAAAATTAAGTTGTTATTTTACGTTGGAAAGTCTAAAACAATATGTAATGATTGATAGTGAAAAATTTGAAATTATTATTTATACACGCAACGAAAATAATGATTGGTTGATGCACATTGTCGCTAATATAGATGAAAAAATTAAAATTGGAGAATGTGAAATTGATAGTAAAGATATTTATAACAAAGTAGGATACGAAATAAATTGAGGTCAATATGCAAACAATCATCGAAAAAAATCAAATCATCTCAGAGGAAGAATATCTTACCAGAGAAGCAAAAGCAGATTTTAAAAGTGAATATCACCATGGAGAAGTGCTGATGATGGCAGGTGCAAGCCTTCATCACAATAGAATTGTTCGTAATCTTATCATCGAGTTAGGAACTTGTCTAAAAAATAAAAAATGTGAAGTGTTGCCAAGTGATATGCTATTAAAATTGCCTGCGTGCAAAAAATATGTATATCCTGATATTACAATTGTTTGCGAAGAAATACAACTTGATGAAGAAAAAAAACAAGGTTTAGATGTTTTGTTAAATCCAAGT
>RDXZ01000089.1 GCA_004293265.1 Bacteroidota bacterium
AAATGGAAAATATGAAATTTTTTCAAAAGCCACCAAAAAAGGCACACTTCATTCCAAAGTATTAGAAGGTTTTACGATAGAAACCGAAAGTTTGTTTGAGAATGTGAAAGAGAATGAAATGGTAGAGAGAAAATCACTTTAGAACTTTCCAAAAGTTTAAAACTTTTGGAAAGTTGGAGGAAAATAAAAATTTAAAACTAAAAATTAAAACTCACATTGACCATAAAATATCTTGCTAATAACCTACTTTGAAAAATATTGATGGAATAATCACTTGTTTCAATTTGTGTGAAATTATCTTTATTCAACAAATTATTAAAAATAAAATTGAATTCGTATTTTTTATTGTTAGGTCTAAATCTTGCTAAAAAGTCCAAAAATAAATAATTTTCTAATTTTTTATTCACATTGGGCAAATAATATTCTGATGACAAAGAAAAAAACCATTTTTGGTTCAAATTATATACAAATTTAGAAATATTACTTAAAAAACGATTGCTAAAACGCCCACTTTGGTTATTTCTCGAATCATTTTGACTAAAAACAAAGGTGTTTTCAAAATTAAAAGCAATATCAAAAGCTGTTCTAATTGATAACTCACTATTGAAATTATTGCTTTGATTATCTCTCAAATCAGAATTATTGACAATGTTTTTATAGGTTGAAATCGAGTAAGTTGAACTAAATTTTAAAGTAGATTCTATAAAATCAACGTATTTTTCTGTACTAAAACTAAAATTGGTACTATTTGTATTTTGTGGCAAATAAAAATAGTTAGTTCGCATTACATTGGGCTGAATTTCTAAATTAGAGAAAAAACTACCATTATTCTCGTCATAAGTTACCCCAAAATTCAAATTAAATTGATTGTATAAATCTCTTATACTATAAAAAAGACTTGATGAAAACGTTTTTTGCAGCAAAAAATTAGGCTGATTGTTTACAATACTTCGGTTATTTGTCAATACAGGATTTAAAAACAAATAATTTTCAGTATTTGGACGTTGAGAATAACTCGACTTAGCAATAATGGCTGAAATATCATTGAGTTTGTAACGAATCGATAAAGAAGGATTAAAAATAAAATTTTGACTACTTTTTGTATTATTCTCGATTTTATCTTCGATTTTTTGTTCTAACAAAGTCAAAGAATAAGACGGAGAAATACGCCATTTTCTACGCTCAAAAGTATAACTCCCAAAAGTAGAAATATTTTTTTTAACATATCTCAAATCATTGTTCGAAATATTGATTTGTGTATTTGCATTGTCATTGAGGCTCGATAAATTCGAAGAAAATGGAGAGTTTTCGATATTCATTTTTACAGAAAAAAGATATTTCGAACCTTTGTGATTGCCCAACAAAGTAGTATTTAATTCTGTATAATCTTTCCTAAAATTTGTCTTTTGAATGTCTTTTTGAAAATTATTTGGATTAAAAACAGAAGGATTAATGCCAAATTCTTGCGGAATTTGATTAGTAGAATGAAATAATAATATTTGTAAAACTGCTTTTTTGGCTATTTTTTGTGTAAAAAGTAAATTTTGTTTCAAATAAAAATCTTTTGTAAAAAGAGAAGTTTGAAAATTACGCTCACTATTTTGCAAGACATTCGATTGTGTATTGATTTCTTCGTATTTGATACGAAAATCATACTCCAAAAGTGAAGTTTTAGATGTATTGTATTTTAGTTCCAAGTCTGTTCGATAATAACTTGGTTTTTTGTAAATAGTTCTATCATCAGAGGTCAAAAAACTTTGATTATTAATAGTGTTTTGATTTTGAGATATTTGATTTGAAAAAATATTGTCGTTCAAATAATATAAATTCATTTTTACTTTTAATCTTTCTTTTATTTTAAAAGTAAGATTATAATTAGAAAAAAAAGAATTATTGATATTACTTCTATTATCTCCGACATTTACACCCAAAACCATTTCAGGAATTGTTTTGACTGCAAAATAATCTTTTTCTTTTAACTTTTCAACACCAACTGAATTGCCTACATAATCAAAAGGCGAATTATTTACACCAATATTATTGTAAGATAGAACTCCAAAAAATTTATAATTTCTGGTAACACCAATAAAATTATTATTTGAACTAACTGCCAATTTTTTATCTGCATTTACGCCAATTCCACCATTTAATTCGCCTGACAAATCAATTTTCCCTTTTTTTAGTTTCAAGTTCAAAATTACTTTATCATCTCCTTCTATACCTTTCAACAAAGGATTTTTAGAATAGTTTTCGATGGCTTGCACTTGGTCGACCATATCTACATTGATATTTTTTGTACCCAAACTATAATTATATCCAAACAAATCATCGCCTTCTAAGGTAACGGTTTCGATAGATTTTCCTTTAAATTTTATTTCTCCTGATTTATTATCAACTTCTACACCCGGTAATTTTTTGATGATGTCTATTATTTTTCTTTCAGAGCCATTGCTAAACGATTTTACATCAAATTTGGTAGTATCTCCTTTGATTTGAATGGGTTGTTTGGGAGCAGTAATCACCACTTCGTCCAATTTTTTGATTTCATCTATTTTTAAAACAAAATCCAAAGCGTAAGTTTTATTCTTTTGGACATTATCCAAGGCTTGTATTTCGGGCAAATATCCTGCTGAATTGACCTCAATGATAATTTTTGAGTATTCTTTTTCTAAGGTAATGCTGTATTTTCCGTTGCGAGCCTGCACAAATTCCAAAATATCATCACCTTCTTTAATTAGTACATTGGCTAGCAAAATGGGCGAACCATTGGTATCTTGAATTTTTCCTGTGATGATATTTTGGGCAGAAAGAGAGAAAGAAAAAGATAAAGGTAAAAAAATAAATAAAACAATTAATAATTTTTTCATTTTGTTTTTTTCAGTGGCTTCATTTTTATTTCTTTAATTTCCAAATCTTCAATTTTATCACTAATTTTGACACCTCCGTCTTCAAATTTAGATTTCATAAGTTTGGCAATTTTTTTTATCTTTTTTTCGAATAATTTTTTATATTCTTTCCAACTGATAATTTTTTCTTTAGTGTATGGATTTTTTATTTCTTCATTGTTCTGATTGATTGCAATTTTTTGCGGTTCAATGATAAAATAATTATCTTCGCTATACACATATAAAATCAAACCGGGCAAGCCGTCAAACTTCCAAGGTCCACCCATTGTATATAAATCTTTGCTAAAGTAGGCTACATATTTTCTACCTCTAAAATCACAAGTGGCTTTTTGGCATTTGTAAGTTAAAATAGTAGTATCACTTTTAGCAATGATTTTCCATTTGAAAAGGTTAATAGATTCACCTATAATTGCTTTTTTATTAACTATCTTATCATTGAAAATCAGACTATCTTTGGTATAATTTTTATAAAAAATATCTTTATTAATGTGTATAATATGATTATCACTTACATTTACTTGGATACTTCCATCTGCTTCTATTTTCTTATTAAAAGCATTGTCTTTTTGTTTTAAGCCCTCCAAATCTTTTTCGGGGTCATTAAAATAAATAGATTGATTATCTTTCAATAATAACCGATATGAAGCATTTCGAGTTATAATATCTTCGTTTGTGTTTAGGGTCGTTTTGTAATCAACTGCTATATTTTGGGCATACGTTGATAAAAAAGTAAAAGATAAAAAAATAAATAAAATGTTCTTTTTCATTTTAAAAAAGTTTAATGAGTTAAAAAAAAATCTTTTGATTACTTACAAGATTTCAAAAGTATGCAAAGTAAAAAAAAAATATATATAAAATCAGAATTTATCTAATATTTTAACAAAAAATTAACATTTTTTTTGTTAATTGTTTCAATATTATATCGTCAAAAAATGAAACAAAATTTATATTTTTGTTCGAACAAAATTCTTATCATTGGTTAAAAATGACACAAGACTTGTTTTTAAACCCCAAAAAAAAACTACAAATAACCCACTGCCCAATAAGTTAAAAAACCTAAAACTTCGTGTGTGAGTACATACCACAAAAACAAACTTTTTTCACTTGGAACAATCGAATAAAAATCCATTTCTGAAAAATCTTTAGTATAAAAACCAGCACTAAAAGGCGTAACTTTTAAGCCTATTTTTTCAAAACAACCTTGCGACCTCCGCAAATGAAAAGCAGAAGTAATTAGAATACAACTTGCCTTTGGGTATTTTTTTTGTATAATTTCTGCAGTATTCTTTGCATTTTCTCTCGTATTGCGTGCTTGTGTTTCTATGATAATATCTGTTTGAGGCACTCCTGCATCTAACAAAAATTCTTTCAATCTTTCTGCTTCACTTTTTTTTATTTTTCCAAAAATATCAATATTTCCACCTGTAATCAAAATTTTATCAATTTTTTTACTTTTATACAAAAGCAATGCGTGATAAATCCTGTCCGCTCCCGTATCAAAATAAGTTCTATCATTTGGTTTTTTAAAACGAGTAATTCCTGTCAAAACAATACCAATGTCGTGTTTTTTTATATCTTTCAAAGGAGTTGGTGGAATTTCCCAGAACAATAATAAACTATTGATAATGAATGGATTAGTAAAAAATAATAAAAAAATAAAAATAATTTTTATTACATTTTTTCGTTTTCTTTCATTTTTTGTCCAAATAGCAAAAATCAATAAAGCAAGTAACCAAAAAATCGGCATCAAAAGTGTGCTGATTGTTTTTGAAATGATAAAAAACATAGGACAATCAAAATTAAAGATAAAATAAAAGAAAAAAATACAAAATTTTTTAGTAGTGCTGTGAATGTAACGCTTTGTCCTGCTGAACGAAGTGAAGCAACTGCTTGTTCAATGGCGTTTTGTGAACGAAATCGCATATTTTTCGCTTCGCTCAAAAAGACAAAAACGTTACATTTGTAACACTATCAATTTTTTATATTTTGTATTTTTTAAGAAAAAAGATTAAATTGTCAAACCACCATCAACCGTAACCATCGAACCTGTAAAATATGAACCTGCCTCTGATGCTAAAAGTAAAGCCGTATCAGCCACGTGATTTGGCTCGCCAAAATGTTGAATAGGTTGTTGTTTCAAAAGTTCTTTGCTAATATATTCATTATCAGTCAAAGCCTGTGAAAATTTGGTTTTGATTACGCCCGGACAAATCGCATTGACTCTAATATTTTCACTGCCCCATTCTTTTGCCATCACTTTTGTCATCATATTCAAAGATGCTTTTGTTACACTATAAATTCCCAAACCTTGCTCAGGGGAAAGCCCCGCCACACTGCTAATGTTGATAATGCTCCCTCCTCCCCTCTTTCTCATCAAAGGTTGTGCTAATTGACATAAATACATCGGTCCTTTGACATTGACCGCCATCATTTTATCAAACGCGTTGAGGTCGGCTTGCAAAACAGGTCCAAAAATTGGATTTGTAACTGCATTATTGACCACAATATCAACTCCTCCGTATATTTCTACGGTTTTTTCGATAAGCGTTTCAATTTGTTTCATATCTCCCATGTGGCAGGCTAAAGCCAACACCTCAATACCTTCTGCTCTAAATTTTCGGGCAACTTCTTCAACTGCTTCCAATTTTCTACTGCTAATAACGACTTTTGCACCTGCTTTTCCATACGAATACGCGATGGCTTCGCCAATGCCTTTGCTTGCACCTGTGATGATAGCAACCTTATTTGTAAGGTCGAAACGTTGAGATTGATTCATTATTTTTTATGTATTTATATTAAAAAACTTTCGTTTTTGCTTTTTTTTAATTGTTTTATTCGATAAGTTTGAATTATTTATCAAATGAAAAATATTTATTTTATTTGCTGCAAAAATATAACATTTCTACAAATATTCCAAATATTTAAAGTGTTGTTTTTTAGCAATACAAAACATTGTCAATCGATTGACTATAAATTTAACTTAATAAAAAGCATCTTCAATATGGAAATATTCTATTTTATTTTTTTGTTGAAGAATAGCAATAATATCAAAACGAATATTTCCTATCCAATTATTGAGAAAAATATAATGTTCTGCCACTTCTTTGATATTTTTTTGTTTTTTTAGATTAACAGATTCTTCGGGAAATCCAAAAGTTGTGTTTTTTCTAAACTTTACTTCTATAAAAATCAAACAATTGTTTTCTATCGCAATTATATCAATTTCTTTTCGTCCAAATTTAAAATGTGTAGCAATAATTTGATAATTTTTATTTTTCAAAAAAGTTATTGCTAAATTTTCTCCAAAAACGCCTTTTTCTATTTTGTTTTCCATATATTTTTATAACTTTGAAAAAACTTGAAATGTTTTAAAACTTGTTTATGGTTTTTTTTTAAAATATTTTTTAATTTTTTTTTGATTTTAAGATTGTATTTTCGTTTATTTCAAAATATATT
This sequence comes from Bacteroidota bacterium, assembly GCA_004293265.1. GTDB lineage: Bacteria > Bacteroidota > Bacteroidia > Cytophagales > Microscillaceae > RDXZ01. The sequence goes on from RDXZ01000089.1 coordinate 6,363, forward strand.
TTTTTTAGTTTTAATATTTTTAATTTTGAATTGATACTTTTTATCTATAACTTTGCAAATATTCTATCAAAAACTATTAAAAAATTATGCGCGAAAAACCTTTAATTGGTATCACAATCGGTGATTATAACGGAATTGGTACAGAAGTTATCTTAAAAGCATTGGCAAATAATGGCATTCTACAAATATGCACGCCTGTTATTTATGGCTCAATGAAAATCATTTCTCGCTATCGTAAATTATTACAACTGCCCGAATGGTTTATCAATACAGCCCAAGACATCAAACAAATCACTCCCAAAAAAACAAATATTATCAATGTAACTACCAAAGTTTCTTTAGAAATTGAACCGGGAAAAATAACCAACGATGCAGGCACTTTCGCCGTTGAATGTTTGCAAACTGCCGTAAAAGACCTTTTAGAAGGGCATATTGATGGACTTGTAACTGCACCAATTAACAAAGATAATGTCCAAAGTGATACTTTTAAATTTGTTGGACATACAGAATTTTTAGCAGAAGCCTGTCAAGTCAAAGATAATTTAATGTTTATGGTAAGTGAATCGTTAAAAATAGCATTACTTACTGCACATATTCCAATTAGTCAAGTAAGCAATCAAATCACAAGAGAAAAAATTTTTAAAAAATTAGATTTATTAATCAAATCTTTGAAAAATGATTTTGCTATCAATAAACCAAAAATTGCAGTCTTAGGACTCAATCCGCACGCAGGCGAAAATGGTTTGTTAGGCAGTGAAGAATTGCAAGTAATTGCCCCTGCGGTTCACGAATTGAAGAAAAAAGGAAATATGATTTTTGGTCCTTTTCCTGCTGATGGTTTTTTTGGACAACACGCATATAGAAAATATGACGCAGTTTTGGCTATGTATCACGACCAAGCGTTGATTCCTTTTAAAACTTTGATGATGGAATCGGGAGTAAATTTTACTGCAGGTTTACCAATTGTTCGTACTTCGCCTGACCACGGCACTGCACACGATATTGCAGGAAAAAATCAAGCTGATGAATCTTCTTTGTTACAATCTATTTTTATGGCTTGTGATATTGTAAAAAACAGATGGTCATTAGAAAAAGAAGCATAGTTTTTGGGTTTAGTTTTCAGTCATTTTTTAGTTAAATTATTAATATAACTCTCCTTATTTATGAAATATTTATGTTTATTTATATGTGTACTTTCTTTTTTTGTATCAGGTTGTGATGTTACTATTCCAACCATTACCGATAATGAAAATAACACAAATAGTTTGGCTCCCAAAGGAACAAAATTGACAGGAAAAGCCTCTTATTATGCAGATAAATTTAACGGAAAACCAACAGCAAGCGGTCAAAAATTTGACAATAAATTATTCACAGCTGCTCACAAAACATTGCCTTTTGGAACGAGATTAAACGTAAAAAATTTAAAAAATAATAAAATTGTGGTGGTTACGGTCAATGATAGATTACCCAAAACCTCAACCCGAGAAATTGACCTTTCACAAGCTGCCGCCAAAGCTTTGGATATGATAAGAGATGGCGTAGTACAAGTAGAAATCAATGTTTTGTAAACTTAAAAAAAACATTTTAATTTAATAATTTACGATCATGAAAAAAAATTATTTGCTTCTTATTTTTTTTGTTTGTTTTATCAATTTAATACAAGCACAAATCTCATCAGGAGGAACTCCTTTTAGTTTTGGCTCGCATTTTAGAGAAAAAAATGCTAATGCCATTGCACCTAAAACAATTGTTTTAGCCTCTCCATCTCTCGAAAAACTTATCGAAGATGACCAAAAATATAACTATTCTCGTTTTGCCGCCCCAATTGCTGTCAATTTTAATATGGAAAATTCAGGTACTTGGACAAATTTGTTTAATGGTGATAGAATTTGGCGACTAAAAATGAAAGCCGAAGGAGCGTGGTGTTTACGACCTTTATTTGATAATTTTGATTTGCCCAAAGGTGGAAAAATGTTTATTTATAATGAAGAAAAAACTATCATTATGGGAGCGTTCACAGATATATCGCACTCAAATAAAATGTTAGGAACTGAAATTATAGAAGGCAATAATCTAACTATTGAATATTACGAACCCAAAGAAGTAAAAAATTTAGCAAAAATCAGCTTATTTAGAGTTGATTATGGTTATAGACGCAAACCCGCAGAAAAACAAAATCGTTTAAAAATGGGGGGAAATACAGGTTTTGGAGATTCAGGAAGTTGTAATATTAACGTTAATTGTGCTTTGGGTGCTGATTGGCAAGACCAAAAAAAAGGCGTAGTAAAAATTAACCTTACTTCTATTAATGGAAGTGATTGGTGTACGGGTTCGATGATAAATAATACAGCTTTGGATAGAAAAGCCTACTTACTTTCTGCCGATCATTGTCTTAATGGACAAGCACAAGCTTTTGTCAATACTTGGGTATTTATTTTTAATTACGAATCGAGTGGTTGTGCCAATGGTTCTGAGCCAAGTAAATCACAATCTATATCAGGGGCAACTGTTAGGGCTTCTCGAAGTGCTTCTGATATGTTATTATTAGAATTATCTTCTGTGGTTCCTGTAAGTTACAATACTTATTATAATGGTTGGAGTAGAGAAATCGGAGAAGCGGCAACCTCAGTGGGTATTCATCACCCAAGAGGAGATATTAAAAAAATATCAAAATCAAACGTTTCAAGCCTTAGAACAAATATTAATTATGCAAACTTAGACCCAACCACGCCTAATTCCGCAGGTACACATTTTCAAATATTTTGGGACGCTACCAATGGTATCACAGAACCAAGTTCATCTGGTTCTCCTATATTTGACCCTAATAAAAGAATTATTGGGCAATTGCATGGTGGTGCATCCGCGTGTGGAGCATCTGCTAATAATTTGTGGGATGTGTATGGACGTGTATATAGTTCTTGGACAGGTGGCGGAACAATCTCGACTCGTTTGAGTGATTGGTTAGACCCAACTAATACTGGAGTTTTCACTCTTAATGGATTATCTGCTGTATTACCCTCATCTATAGAAAATACAGATGTTTCGAACAATATCAAAGTTTATCCTAATCCTGCAACTGATTTCATTTATATTGAAACAGAAAAAAATGCAGATTTAGGAAAAAATATCAATATTAATATATTTTCTAATGAAGGAAAAAACATTGAAGAATACACAATGAATTTAGAAAACAACGAAAATAAATTAAAAATTAAAATAAATTCATTGCCTAAAGGTACATATTATTTTAGATTTGATACCAAAAAAGGTGTAGGTATAAAGAAAATTGTCATCGAATAATTACACTAATTTTTATTATTGATTCTTTTTTTTTGAGTGATAATCAGCGTTTTAAAACTTTGATTATCACTTTTTTTGTAGTAAGTATTGAGGTATTAATAGGTGCAAATATGGACGATAATCCTAACTAATGCCTCGTGTAAACGCAATTTATTTTAAAAAATTTGTATTTTAGTTTTATTTTTTGTAATTTTGTGCAAAATAATGCTAATAATCAAAAATAATGAGTAGTAAAAATTTGAATTTAATCTATTACGGCACAAAAGTCAATACTTTAGAGTTACAACAATTTGTCAAGCATATTATAGAAACTAACCAAAATTTAGAAGAAAATAATTTAAGAAAAAATGCAATTTGCATTTGGGGAGAGCATGGCATAGGAAAAACTCAAACGATTGAAAAATTTGCTTATGACAATGGATTCAAATTTGCCTACATCGCTCCCGCACAATTTGAAGAAATGGGAGATTTATTAGGAATGCCTCAAATTCAAAACGAAAACAATAAAAAAGCAACCGCTTTTGTTCCACCTGATTGGGTGCCAAAAGAAGAAGGTCCAGGTATTTTATTGATTGATGATGCCAACAGAGCTGATGATAGAATTTTGAGAGGAATTATGCAATTGTTACAAAACTATGAATTAGTAAGCTGGAAACTACCAAAAAAATGGCATATTATTTTGACTGCCAACCCTGATGGAGGTGATTATTCTGTTACTCCAATGGACTTTGCAATGCTGACAAGAATGTTGCACATTACCCTTACTTTTGATGTAAAAGCGTGGGCAAAATGGGCTGAAAATAATAATATTGATTCAAGAGGTATTAATTTTGTGCTTTCTTATCCCGAAATTATTACAGGAGAAAGAACTACACCACGTACATTAGTGCAATTTTTAGATAACATCAAACGCATTACCGACCTTAAAAAAGATTTACCTTTGGTCAAAATGTTAGCAGATGCTTGTTTGGATAATAATACAGTGGCTGCATTTATTTCTTTTATCAATCAAGATTTGAATAAATTAGTTTCCCCCGAAGATATTTTGAACGTCAAAGATAAAAAAGATTTTGACACAAATATTTATGAAAAAATTAAAAAAATAGTGGATAAAGAAACAAAAAGATTAGACATTCTTTCTGTTATTTGTACTCGACTTTCTAATTATGTTACGGTTAAAAACCATAAACTCAAAAAAAATGAATTAGATAACTTAAAATCTTTTTTATTAATGGATTTTATGCCTAATGATATGCGTTTGATAATGGCACAAGAATTTTCTTCCCACCAAAACACAAAAGACATTATGTCAGATGTAAATATTGGTAAATTATTATTAGGAAAAATGTAATTTTAGCACTTAAAACAAACTAAAAAACAACAATGGAAACAGTAGATAAAAGTAATTTAAGTATGTTTTGTGAAGACGCAATGCCTTATGGTTTGTTGCCAAAAGGAGCGTTGTCTGATGATAATACATATAAAAATGATGAAATTATTTATCCTGATTCTGATGGAAAACCCATGGCAGAAAATACAATACATTTTAAATGGATAACAACCATTCAAGGCGGTTTAGATTCTATGTTTAGAAACCAAGCAGACGTATTCGTAGCAGGTGATTTATTGTGGTATCCTGTAGAAGGACAACCAAAAATTTGTATTGCACCTGATGTGATGGTCGTTTTTGGCAGACCAAAAGAGCATCGCGGTTCTTATAAACAATGGTTAGAAGATGATATTGCACCCAAAGTAGTCTTTGAAATATTTTCTCCCAATAATACAGATGCTGAAATGTTAAATAAATTAGATTTTTGCCTCAAATATGGCGTGCAAGAATTTTATTTATACAACCCCAACGAAAACAAATTAGTCATCTGGGAACGTGATTTGGCTACTAACCAGTGGAATAATATTTTATTTGCACAAAATCATAAAAGTCGTTTGTTAGGCATTCGTTTTGATGTTTATGCTGATACAATTAAAATTCGAACTCCAAAAAATAAACAATTTCTAACTTTTGTGGAGAAAGATATTGCACTCGAAAAAGCAGAAAAAATCGCCAAAGACGCAATCAAAGAAAAAGAACTTACATTCGAAATCCTTGAAGAAGAAAAAACCGAAAAAGAAAAAGCTTTGGAATCGCAACAATTGGCTTTAAAAATCGCCGAAGAACAAAAAGCCGAAAAAGAAAAAGCTTTGGAAGCACAACAATTGGCTTTAAAAATCGCCGAAGAGCAAAAAGCCGAAAAAGAAAAAGCCTTAGAAGCGCAACAATTGGCTTTAAAAATCGCCGAAGAGGAAAAAATCGAGAAAGAAAAAGCCTTAGAAGAAATAAAAATGCTCAAAGAATTATTAAAAAATAAATTTTCATAAAAAAGTAACTATTTCAAAACACTAAAAATATGTCTTGGTTTAACAGAGAAGAAAAAAATATCAAAACCCAAACCACTGAAAAAAAGGAAACACCTGACGGTTTGTGGTATCAATGCCCTTCTTGTAAATATGTGATGACTACAAGAGAACACAAAATAAATAATTCTGTATGTAGTTCGTGTGGGCATCACGAAAGAATTAATGCAGCAGAATATTTTGCTATTTTATTTGATGACAATGCTTTTACAGAATTAGATGCCAATATGTCATCAGGCGACCCGCTTACTTTTACAGACTCAAAAGCATACCCCAAAAGAATCGTAGCAACACAAGCTAACACAGGACTAAAAGATGCTTTAAGAACTGCTTATGGTAAAATGAACAATATAGAAATTACAGTTTCTTGTATGGACTTTGCGTTTATTGGTGGCTCAATGGGTTCTGTTGTAGGTGAAAAAATTGCAAGAGGCATAGATAATGCCCTAAAAATGAAAACACCTTTTATTATGATTTCTCGCTCAGGTGGTGCGCGTATGCAGGAAGCAGGTTATTCTTTGATGCAAATGGCAAAAACTTCAGCAAGATTAGCCTTATTAGCAGAAGAAAAACTGCCTTATATTTCTTTAATGACTGACCCAACTACAGGAGGCGTTTCAGCGTCTTATGCAATGTTAGGCGATTTTAATGTCGCAGAGCCAAATGCTTTGATAGGTTTTGCAGGTCCGAGAGTTATTCGTGAAACCATTGGAAAAGATTTACCAAAAGGATTTCAAACATCTGAATATTTATTAGAACACGGATTTTTGGATTTTATTGTCAAAAGAACCGAATTAAAAGAAAAGTTTACTCAATTGTTGAGTATGCTCAAACCTTAAAATAATCATTTATTGAAGTAAATTATTCATTTAGATATTATTTTGGTGCAAATGTGAACGCTTGCACCAGTTAGTATTTCGTGCAAGTATCTGCACTTGCACGAAATTCTTTTTAACTAACCTCTAAATAGTTATAAATTAAGCCGATTTTAAAATTTGATACCAAAAGTTAAATAAAAACTACGTGCTTCTGAAGGTAACAAGCCTGGTCCTGGATAACCTCCTGCTCGCCTTGTAAAATACATTTGATTAGTCAAATTATTAACACTAAATTTGAGAGAATAATTGGTCAAAAAAACATAAGACGCAGAAATATCCATCACTTCATAGCCCAAAATTTTTCCTGAAACTCCGTTTGTCGTTGGCGTTTCTGTGTTAGTAGCGTCAGCAAAAACTTCCCCAACTTTTGAATATTGATAGGTAAACGAAAAACCTTTGTATAAATAACTCGCACCTATTCTTTGAATAGATTGTGGAGCATTTTCAACTCGATTGCCTGCCAAATTTGTTTCCACAAATTGATTAGTTGTAGTATTAAAAGTACGTAATTGGAAACTATTGTATTTAGCATTCATCAAAGATAAAGAACCGAAAATTTGAATATCTCCCCATTTATTTTGTGTTTTTTGTATTTTTGTAGGCGTAAATTCTATATAACTTTCTATGCCTTCGTGAGTGCTATTGCCCACATTGGTTCGATATTGATAACGCGAATTATCAGGTCTTGCTAAAGTCAAAACTCCAACTCTATCATTATATTGCAACCTAAAATAATTGACATCAAAACGTAAAAACTCTTGAATTTGTCCTTTATATCCTAAATCAAAATTAAAACCATTGGCATCTTTCATATTGGGGTCGATGACATCTGTGGTGGCAGGTGGCGTAAGTTCAGAATAATAAACAGGTCTAAAACTTTGTGAAAAATTACTATAAAAACTTGTATTTTCAGTGATTTTAAATTCTGTTCCGATACCCAATAAAGCAATTTGGCGAGCCGCAAATTGTGGATTTATCAAATTTTCTGTTCCATTTGTATTAAAACTCAAACGTCCTTCGCTTGTACTTTCAATATAATCAAATCTAAAACCGGGTGTAATTGTCCATTTTTTATTGATTTGAAACATATTTTCAGCAAAAAAAGCCAAATTTTTAGTTTCAAAATGTAAAACTCTACCAAAATCTGTATTATCCAACATTCCCAAATTAAAATCACTTCCATTGGTTCCGATACCATTTTGTTTTCTGAAAGTATTACCCCAAGAGGCTCTCGCACCCGTAGCCAAATTATGTTTTTTGCCAAAAAGTTCGTAAGTATAAATCAATCTTGTTTCTGTGCCAATATTTTGGTAATAATCTCTATCAATTTGTCTATTTGAGTTATTATCCAACGCCAAAATTCCCGCAGAAGGCACAAAACCAACGCTATTTCTTTCCCCAATTAATCCAAAAATTTTTGTATTTAGTTTTAGATTTTGAGAAATTTGATAGTCAAAATTAAGGGCGTATAAATGCCAAGGAGCGCCAAACCAATTTCTTGCTCTAAAACTTTGTTGAGCATTTTGGTTAAATTGTGTGTCTGTCAGACCGCCTGCTTGTTGGGCTTGATAATCCATTTGGGTATATTCCAAACCAATTTTCATTTTTTGATTGATTTGATAATTGACTTGTGCGTGATAATGTTGAATATTATAACGACTATTTTGTCGCCAGCCGTCAGCACTTCGATTCTGCACATATCCATAATAATTCCATTTGCCTTTTGTGCCTCCCATACCAATAAAAGTACTTGTCAAACCAAAACTTCCTGCTGTATTTTGAACTTCAATCGCAAAAGGTTTATTTTTATCGCCTGTTTTGAGCATATAATTGAGCGAGCCACCAAATTGCGCACCAAATTGCAAAGAAGCCGCCCCACGTACCATCTGAATTTCTTTGACCGCCTCCATAGGTGGATTATAATAGGCTTCAGGATACCCAAAAATATCCGAAGAAACATCATATCCATTTTGACGCACATTAAATTCCCAACTACGATTAGGACTTAGCCCACGCACAGACACGCCTACTTGTATGCCTGAGCCGTCATTTTCCCATACATTTACGCCGGGTGTGCGTGCAAAAATTTGTCTTGCGTTATTGTTTATCAAATTAGCATCAATATCTGTGAGGTTAATAACATCAACTTTTTTGCTGGCAAATAGTTGTGTACCTTCAATTTCTGCCACTTTTCTTAACGGAGAAATTTCTTTTTTGGCAATGATAATGGCATCAGGTAATATTTGTGTTTTTTCTGAAATAATTATATTTTCCAAATTTAATACTGAATTATCTGTCATTTCGATATTTTTATTTATATTTTCAATCGATAATCCTGTAATAAGTAATGTGTATTTTCCATTGGGAACATTTGACAACTCAAAAAAACCTTCTTCATTACTCAATGTATTCAAGGTTGTGTTTTGTAAACTAATAGAAATAGATGAGAATGGTTTTTGTTGTATGTCTGTGATTTTTCCTTTGATACTGCCTTGTGCAAAAAGAAAATCGCTTTGAAAAAATAATAAAAAACAAAAAAAGTAAAAAAGATAATTTTGAAAGATAGTTTTAGACATAATGAATATGTTTTTAATTTTTATTTAGACTAATTATAAATAACGTTGCAAAGTAAAAGTATAATTTTCAGAAATGCAAATTTTATTTAGAATAATTATAAATAATAATTAAAAAAAGGTTTTCTCAATATTTACACACATAAAAATTTTATACCCCAACTGGTGCAAGTCTATGGCTTGTACTAGTTGGGGAAGCTATACATTCAAAAGTTTTTATAAAAATAAATAAAAAAATAATTTTTCATAAATTAAATCATAAATACAAAAATATTGAGTAATTTATAATAAAATAAACAAAAATAATTGAAACTAAAAGAATATGTAAAAAAAATATTAATTTTTTTTACCCCAACTGGTTTAAGTGTATTCCAAAAAAAATAAAAAATAAAAAAAAGTAAAACTGGCGCAAGTTTGAGCGCAGCGGTAACTTGTGCCTCTGTATTAATAGAAGTCTCCAGACTTCAGTCATTCGGAGAATGACAATGTTTCGTCCCAGCATGTTTTTTATTTTGAACAAAAGTAGA
>RDXZ01000090.1 GCA_004293265.1 Bacteroidota bacterium
AAGCAGTTGCTTCACTTCGTTCAGCAAGACAAAAATATTATATTTACAACACCGCTAAATTTTTGTTTAATAATTTTCACTAAGTCCAAAGTCTAATGTATTATTTACGTTCTAAGGAATAGGACTATTGTAAGGTATGGTTTTATATTGTTAAAAAGTACGCGGATAACGCGGATTTTATAGATTAGAAACACAAAATAAAATATTTTTGAATTATTTTTAAACCTTTTAAATTAATGATAGTCTAATCGTTGCTCATTTTTTTGTTTAAAACCTTCATTTACTTCTATGAAAAAAAATCGTTCGTTCGTATTTCTATTGGGGAGTTTCCTCATTTTTTTAGCAGTTTCTTGTAACAATAATCAAGAAAGTGCTGAACCAGAAAAATATCCTGCCATTATCAGAATGTTTGGGGGCAATATAAACCTCAATCAGTTGTTAAACTATGCCAATCAAGGCAAACCTACCTATATTACAAAAGATAATACAGGCAATAATATAATTACAAACGCTAAAGCAACATTAGGCAGAGTTTTGTTTTATGATAAACAACTTTCGGTTAATAATACAATTGCTTGTGCGAACTGCCACAAACAAGCCTTTGCTTTTTCTGATGACGCACAAGTAAGTACGGGAGTAAACGGCACAACAGATAGACATTCTATGCGACTTGTCAATGCTCGTTTTGGAGAGGAAATGAAATTTTTTTGGGACGAAAGAGCCGCTACTCTTGAGGCTCAAACTACACAACCTATACAAAACCACGCAGAAATGGGATTTAGCGGACAAAATGGCAATCCGGGTATTCAAGACCTCATCAATAAACTCAAACAACTCGATTATTATAAAGAACTATTTAAGTTTGTTTATAACGATGAAAATATTACAGAAAGTAGATTGCAAGAATCTTTGTCGCAATTTATCAGAAGTATTCAATCTTTTGACTCAAAATATGACGTAGGTAGAACGCAAGTCAATGCAGATAATCAAAATTTTCCAAATTTTACCAATGACGAAAATGCAGGAAAAAATTTATTTCTTGCTCCACCTCAATTCAATGCAAATGGCGTAAGAACCGCAGGAGGTGCAGGCTGTGGAGGTTGTCATCGCGCCCCTGAGTTTGATATAGTAGGAAATTCGTTGAACAACGGAATTGTTAGAAAATTAACAGGTACAGGTGATGAGTTAAACATTACACGTACTCCTACATTAAGAAATATTTTTAGAAATAATGGTAACAACTTAAATGGATTGTTGATGCACACAGGAGATTTGACTATTGAGCAAGTAATCAATCATTATAATCAAATTTCTATCAGCCCTACTAACACAAATTTAGACCCGAAACTAAGACCGAATGGAAATCTTCAAAATTTAGCGCTTACACAAACAGAAAAAGACCAAATTCTTGCTTTTTTGAAAACACTTACAGGAACGGCAGTCTATACTGATACAAGATGGTCTAATCCTTTTTTGCCTTAAATTTTTGTAAGTATTTATATTTTTTCTTTTTCACGTAATTTTTGGATAACTTTTATTTATAATCAATTGATTTTCAATTATTTATAAATAAAAGTTATTTTAATTAAAATATTTTGATTGGTAATTTGAAATAATGTAGCGATACAAATGTAATGTTTTTGTCTTTTTGAGCGAAGCGAAAAATATGCGATTTCGTTCACAAAACGCCTTTCAACAAGCAGTTGCTTCACTTCGTTCAGTAGGACAAAGCATTACATTAACAGCACTACTTGAAATAATAATCAGACCTCTTTTTTTAAAAAAAATTATACACTTTTTCAAATCACTATTATCTCGTACTTAAGTTAAAATTAAAAAAATAATTTAATATTTTGAAAAATAAAAAAAAGTATGTAAATTAGCACAAAAATAAAAAATATTACAAAAAATATTACAAAAAAAGTTATGAAAAAAATTACAAAAAGAATTATTACTTCTTATTTTATTTATTTTATTTTTCATGTATGTTTATATGCGCAAGGCGAGGCAAATATTTGGTATTTTGGCGAAAATGCAGGAATTAATTTTAATGATGAAAAAGTAAAAATAACCAAAGATGGAAAACTAAATACGATTGAAGGCTGTGCAAGTATTTGTGATGAAAATGGAAGTTTACTTTTTTATACCAATGGAATTGATGTATGGAACAAAGAACATACAATTATGGATAATGGAGAAGGTTTATTAGGCAATAAATCTTCTACCCAATCGGCTATTATTGTTCAAAAACCAAAACAAAAAAATCTGTATTATATTTTTACCGTTGACCTTTATGATAGCAAAAAAGGCTTAAATTATTGTATTGTTGATATAAATTTAGATAATAAAAAAGGAAGTATTATCGAAAAAAATATCCCACTCGTGGCTCCAACCGCTGAAAAAGTTACGGCTATCAGGCACAAAGAAAATAATAAAGTTTGGATAATTACGCATAAATGGGGAGGAAATGAATTTTATGCTTATTTATTAACTGAAAAAGGATTAGACGCAAACCCTATTATCTCCGCTGTCGGAGAAGAACAAAGTGGTGATAGTGATAATTCTATTGGATATATGAAAGCCTCTTCTGATGGAAAAAAATTAGCAGTAGCCATCAAAGGAAAAGCAATTTTTGAATTGTTAGATTTTGATAATATAACAGGAAAATTAAGCAATCCTATCACAATTCAGATGAATGAAGGTGATTTGACTTATGGCGTAGAATTTTCAAGTGATTGTTCAAAATTATATGGAACAGTTGGCAACACAAATTCACTCTATCAATTTGATTTAAAAGCAAAAAATATAACAGAAAGTAAAGTTTTGATAGGAAAAACAAAAGGCTGGGCAGGTGCGTTACAAATAGCACCCAACGGAAAAATATATTTATCTGATTATGGCAATGACCATTTGAATTGTATTTATTATCCAAATAAAGCAGGTTTAGATTGTGAATTTGTAAAAAATGATATTTTTTTAGAAGGAAAAAAAGCACAATTAGGACTGCCAACTTTTGTGCAAACTTATTTTGATGATATTGAAAATCTACAAAAAATCACTACCTCATCAGGAAAAAAAATAAAAATTGGTGAAGCCTTTGTTAAAACTATTTTGTTTGATTTCAATCAATTTGTGATTAAACCTGAATATTATGCCACTTTAAACGAATTAGTGGACTATTTAAAAAGTTCTACCAATATAAAAATTGATATATCAGGGCATACAGATAGCGATGGCACAGAGCAAGAAAATATATATCTCTCTCAAAATAGAAGCAAATCGGTGGCAAGTTATATCATAGGAAAAGGCATAGATAAATCGAGGGTTTTTTATAAAGGTTTTGGTAAAAATAAACCTGTTTTACCTAACACAACCCCCGAAAATAAAGCCAAAAATAGACGAATAGAATTTTTATTGATAAAAAGTTAAGTTTTGTTAATTTTACTGCGTTTTCTGTAACGTTTGCGGTTTTTTGTCGTATATATAAATGTAAACTAAGAAAAAATTAGTGCTAAATAAAATTTAATTCTTAAACCCCCATTTTAAAACTATGAAAAATATAATGAACGATTTTGGATTTAATAAAAACGCAATTTTTAGTAAAAAATTTTGGTTATTTTTAATGATAATCACTGTAATTTCTGTGATGAGTTTTGGCTGGCAAGTAATCAATTTTATCAAAAAATATCATTTGAGAGGTAAAAATATTGTACGTTTTAAAGGCTTACGATATTCATAAAATATTTTGTAAAGACGTTGAAAAATAACTCAACGTCTTTTTTTTATGGCTCTATACTACCATACATCATCTCAATTTTTCTGTCTTTCAAATGTATTGATAAGAAATACAAAAATATTTTAAAAAGCATAAAAATATTTGGATTTTTTATTTTTTTGTATTATTTTTGTGAAAAAAGAAATGCAATGGAAAATACTAAATATATTGAAGGAGAATTTGTGATTGCAAAATACCATGATGACGTTTGGTATGTTGCTCAAATTTCATCTACTATTAAGTTTGTTTCTAATTTTGATGGAAGCAATCAATGTACTTATATCATTGCTTTTTTTAACAAACAGCCCATCGAACTCACTGAATACTCGATTATAAAATTTGATAAATTAATTTATTCAAACGGCAATCGAATCCCTGCTACTATTCCTATCAAAGATAAAAATACAGATATAATCAAAGCAATTACTGTGAAAAGTATTGATTTTGAAAATCATGCTATTATAGATAAAGAAGGAAATCAGTTTGATTTTGAACAAGTTGAGTTTGAATTAAATCAAGTCAATTCAAACGAACATATACCTGATGTCCAAAGAGATACGAATACTATTTTAAAAAAAGTTAGCATTTATAAACATAATTTTTTTGGAGAAGTGGATAGTTTTGATGAATTTTCTTTAGAACTTCATCAAAATATGAATGTTTTAGCAGGTGAAAATGGCTACGGAAAAACGTATTTATTAAAAATGATTGCCTCTAAACTCAATAAAGAACCTAAAACAAGTTGGGAACTGCAACAAAGAAATGAATTATTAGGCGAAAAAGGCGAAATTATCGTTCATTATCTTGGGACAGATAAAAATATACGTAATAATCACGCGCATACGATAGATATTCGCCCGCGTGTATATACGCGTATTTTGTGTATTCCCAGCATTCGATATTTAGGTAACGATGAATATTATACATTGGGTTCTACAAGCGGAAATGTGTTACACGATACAATGGATAAATTTATCAATGGTGATTTATTGACTGATTTGGCAAGAGGTCATATTTCTGCTTTGATAGGTGATTATTATGAAAACGAAAGTTCTTTTAATGTACCTATTTTTGAGATTTATAAAAAAGTTTTCAAAGCATTGACAGGCGAGCAAGGTTTTTCTTTTCAAAAAATAGAAAGAGATATAGAAGATAGTAGTCATTATAAAGTTTTTGTGCATACTGAAGCGACACCTGAAAATTATTTAATCCCGTTACATAAAGCTTCATTGGGAACACAATCGGTTATAATTTTATTTGGTTTGATTTATCGTTTTTTGAAAGCTTTGCATAGCAAAGAAGATATACCTGAAAATGAAATCGTAAACCAAGTAGGTATCGTAATCATAGATGAAATAGAATCTAATTTGCATATCAAATGGCAAAAAAAGATTTTATATTTGTTGCAAGAAACATTCCCCAATGTGCAGTTTATTGTCAGCACACACAGCCCTTATATCATATCAGGACGAGAAAAAGGACAAGTTTTTGTTTTGAAACACTATAAAAATACAAAAATAGTAGTTGATACTTATGATGATAAAGATTTTATTAATGATAGTATCGATGATATTATGTTGGAGATTTTTGATGAAGTGGATAGTAATCAAACGCAAATGGAACAGGTCGTACTTAGAAAAAGTTAAAAAAAATGCAAGAACAACAAAGTAAACTCAATGTTGAAATAGATAATATTGAAGTTGATATTTTTGATATACATTCTTGGTATAATAAAATAGAAATCAAGGAAAGTGATAAAGAAGATGATAAAACAACTAAAACCCAAAATGATATTCTTATTTTAAAATTAAAATATCTTTTGCCTTTTATTCAATTACAATTAAAAAAAACTAAAAAAAGTGAAAGTGATAAATTAAAATCAGTTATTGCAGATATAACAGAAATAATCGATTATTTTGAACTGTCCAACAAACTCAATAAAGAAGGTAATAAATCTTCTAACATTTTTTTTAATTATTTAAAAGAAAAGAATATTTATATTCCGTATCTCGAATCTTGGATACATCCAGAGGAAATGAAAAAATGGTCTAATGGAAAGTTATACAGTGAATACATCAAATCTTCTGAAAATAATTTTTGGTCTTATGCTTATAAATGTATCAGCATTTTGAAAGAGAATAATATCAAACTAAGAATTACAATTCCAAATACTATTGAGGAATTTAAAAATGACATTGAAAATGTAACAAAAAATTTAAAAGAAAAAATAAATACAATTGCTATGATAATTCCAGAAACCATCAAACCAGAACTTAAAGTGCAATGTTCAATCCTTATTTTAGATATTATTAGTTTTAGTGATACTGAAATCAATTCTGAACAACAAATGCTCACAAAGTTTAACAATATGATTACTTATTTTCGTGGGAGAATAAATGAAACTTTATTAGGAGAAAAAAATATTACTCCTGATGATATGACCATTTTATATGTAGGCGATTGTTTGGCAATTGCACTTAAATCACAAAATCATCAAGAAATTTTATTTGAATTTGCACGAGATATTTTTGAACAAACAGACAATAATAAATATACTTGTGCTTTGCATACGGGAAGCACTTACTGGATTTCTTTTAAAAATTATGAAGAATCTCCTTTTAAACAACTTATTCACCCTACTATCAATGATGCTTTTAGGTTGTCTTCGATGGGAAAATCAAAAGAATATATTTATATCACTGAAAATTATTATAATGCTATCAGAACAAATAATAAATTTTCGGACTATTCCAATAGAATCGAAAAAATAGCCATAGATACAAAAAATGGCAAAGCAGTAGAAATATTAGAAGAAGACAGTAACGGAATTTTTTACCAAACTATCAAAACCAATAAAGTAAAATATATAAAATTCAAAAGACGATAAAAATGAAGGTATTGTAAAATCGCAAACTCACAACAAAAACTTATAATTTTTCTAATGCTTTATTAAAAATTTCGTCTTGCAATAAACTCAAACGCCAAAAATTTTCATCAGAAAAAATACTTTTTGCAATCATTTCTTTGATGTTTTTAGTTAATTCTGGTCGTAATTTTTTGTATTGTTCGGGAGTAGATTCTATTTTTGCATTTTTACCGATTTTCCATAATTGATTCCAAAAAATATCATCAAAATTAAATTCTTTTATAAATTTTTCAAAAGAAATTTTTGATAGTTTGTTTTGATTTTCATTGATATAATTGAGTACAAAAATTCTTAAAACATCTTCATCAGTCCATTGACTTAGTTTATTGAGTTGGTTAGTGTCCAATGCCACAAAAATATCAGGCGTAATTCCGCCACCACCATAGACTTTTCGTCCTTTTTTTGTTTTAAAAATTTGTTTTTTATCAATTTTTATATTTTTTTCTTCAAATAATTCTCCACTTGAATATCTTTCTGCTGTTTCTCGTCTATAATTTTTAGAAAATGGTTTTTGAATACATCTTCCACTTGGGGTATAATATTTTGCGATAGTCAATCTTAGTTCTGCTCCGTCAGAAAGTTCGATAGGCATTTGTACCAAACCTTTGCCGTAAGTCCTCCGACCTACCAAAGTTGCACGGTCATAATCTTGCAACGCACCCGCCAATACCTCTGAGGCTGAGGCACTGCCTTCATCAATCAAAACAATTATTTTTCCTGATTCAAAAATACCTTTATTTTTTGCTTTGGAAATATTATCAAACCTTTTGCCTTTGCCGTCAGTATAAACAATGGTATCTTTTCCCGCTAACATTTCATCAACAATATTAACAGCGTTGTCCAAATATCCACCGGGATTATCTCTTACATCTAAAATTAATTTTTTCATTCCTAAGTCAATTAATTTTTTAAGTTCTTTTCTAAAATCTTTATAACTATTGATATTAAATCTTGAGATTTTGATAAAACCTGTATTTTTATCCCACATCAAAGATATTTCTATGGATTGAGTCGGAAAAGTTACTCTTTTGATAGTTTTTGTGATGATATTTTTTGTTTGATTTTTTTTAGAATTATACCTTAAAATACCCAATTTGACTTCTGTTCCTTCTTTTCCTCTTAACAATTCGAATACTTTTTTTTCTGAAATCTGATTATTTTTTCCTGCGATATTTTTTTGATTGACTTCAATGATTTTATCACCTGCTTTGATTCCTGCTTTTTCAGAGGGGCTATTTTTGAGTGTATTAATAACAAATAAAGTATCTTTAAGAATTAAAAACTCAATTCCTATGCCTACAAAATTGGCACTCAAACCCATATTGGCTTCGGTAACATCTTGTTTGGGAATATAAATAGAATGTGGGTCTAATGTTTCTATCATTTTTTCTAAACCAATGGTTGTCAATTTATCAAAATTAACCGTATCAGCATAGTTTTGTTGCACATATTGCAAAACTTCTTGTATTTTTTGAATAGATTTTTGAGAAGAATTTGGGTATAAAATAGGCTTATTACCAAAAAAAAGACTTCCAATCAAAACTCCTATTGCCAAAACACTCATCAATAAAATCGGTAAAAATATAGAAAAAAATTTGTTTTGCATTTTTAATCTTTTTTGGAAAATAATTTTTTATTTTTGTAACTATTTAGGTTATTTTGGTGCAAGTGTGGACGCTTGCACCAGTGAGTATCTCGTGCAAGCGTCCACGCTTGCACGAAGTTCAAAATAATAATTTTATTAACTATACCTAAATAATTTTTTATTTTTTAATTTATATATTCAAATCTTTTTCATTTTTTGTACCGACAGGAGGTCTGTATGGCTGAAAAGGTATTTTTAAAAGATTTAAAATATGAGAATTTTCTGTTCTGTTTAGATGTGTATCTACACCATAAACTATTTTTTTAGTATCATTTACTTTCATAAAAGTCCCAAATAATCTATCCCAAATCGAAAAAATATTACCATAGTTACTATCACTATAAGGTTGCACATAATGATGATGTACTTTGTGCATATCAGGAGAAACAATTATCCAACTGATGAGCGTATCTATTTTTTTGGGTAGATGAATATTGGCGTGATTAAATTGAGAAAGTGCCGCAGAAATAGTTTGATAAAACATAAATATCCAAATAGGTGAACCTGTTATCAAAACTGCCAAAAACGTAAACACAAACCTAAAAACACTCTCGCCCGGATGATGCCTATTGGCAGTGGTAACATCTACCTCCGTATCTGTGTGATGTATGAGATGAAAAACCCACATAATTCTGATTTTATGCTCTAAAAAATGTATCAAATATGCACCAATCAAATCTAATAAAAGTACACCTATAATCAACATCAACCAAGAAGGCATATTCACTGCATACAAAAGTCCAAAATGGTTGGTTTTAGACCAATCACAAGTCAAAACAATTATCCAAGCAAAACAAAAATTAACTAAGATAGTTGTCAAAGTAAAAAATAAATTCAGCCCTGCGTGTGTGAGGCGTGTTTTTTTAGGTTGAAATACAGGAATAAGCCCTTCTAATATCCAAAAAAACATCAAACCACTTACCAAAATAATCGTTCGGTAAGCACTCGGTATATTTTCAAAAAAATTAATAATTACTTCCATCAATGATATTTTTTTGATTTTGATTGATATATTTTATCTTACCCAAGTAAACATTCTTTCCCAACGAATCTTACCTGAAAACAAACCTTTGTTTGCGTTCAAAGAAAGCCAAGTAAAAGAGGCTTCCCCTAACACGTGATTGCGTGGCACAAACCCCCAAAATCTTGAGTCTAAAGAATTGTTACGATTATCACCCATCATAAAATAATAATTTTGTTTAAATGTATATTTTTTGACTTCTTTGTTATCAATAAATAATTTATAGTTTTCAATTTTTGCGTTTGTGTGCCATTCATAATTGAGAATTGCTTTTCCATACAAAATTACATTTTCTTTGGTCATTTCGATGGTTTCGTCTTTTTTGGGAATAACCAAAGGACCGAAATTATCTTCATTCCAATCATAATTTGGGTGATTTGGATAGACTGGATAAGATTTTGTTGATTCTGAAATTCTGACAGCACTTTCTTTTTTACTTTTGATAGGTCTTTCTACGGAAAGAATAAAATCGCCCATTTCTCTCATTTTTTTGGCTTTTTCTTCTGAACACATTACCATAAAATCTTTATCGCTTTCAGCACTTCCTTCATAAATTTCTAAATCTTGCAATACTTTTTCGTTCAAACCATTTTTAGTTTTTATTAAATATTTGAATTGCATATTTTTAGGTTGCTCTGCAATTTTATCATTGATATACAAAACACCATTTTTTATTTCTAATTTATCACCAGCCACGCCCACACATCTTTTTACATAATTGGTTTTCATTTCTACGGGTGGCATTTTTCCTGTGGGAAGGCTATCAGCAGGATAGTTAAAAACGACTACATTATTGCGTTGTACGTCTTTATAGCCCCATAATTTGACTGACGGCAACCAAATCCAAGTAAGATAAGAAGGAATATTTGTTCCCCAAATTTTATTATCTGTCAAAGGCACTTGCAAAGGCACTTCCATAGTTCTGGGACCATAAGCCAACTTGCTGACAAATAAATAATCGCCCACTAATTGTGTTCCTTCCATCGAAGAGGTCGGAATTACATAAGGGGACATAGTTGCCCAACGCAAAAAAGAAGCCGCAATGATGGCAAAAATTCCTGCATCAGACCATTCTTTGACGATTTGTCGCCCATTTGGATTGGTATAAATAGCATAACCAATGTAACCAATAATAGGAATAGCAAAGTAGCCAATATTTAAAAATAAAACAGATGCTAAAAATAAAAGCAATACAACATCAAAAGCAAATCGTCTGTTTGAAACAGGTTTTTGTATTTTTTGTTTTTTTTCTGGTTTTTGAGTTCCTTCAATCATATCAAAAGTAAAATGTGATGTTTTTTATATTTTTATCAAAAAAAATAATTTTCTTTCAAAGATTAGTTTTCATTTTCATAAATTTATTACACATAAAAAATGATAAACAAATTTTAAAGATAAAAATAAAGAATATTTGTTTTGCAAAGGTAATTATTTTTTATAAAAAAGAAAAGAAAAAATAATTTTTATTTGGAATAAATAAGAAATTGGCAAAATACTTTCATCAAAAAATTTTATTTTGTTTCAGTAATTTTGCCAATATATTATTTTTATTTTAAATAATTTTTAATCTTCCTCAGGGGCAGCCGCAGGAGTTTTATCGACTATAATTCTCTGTTCACGATTAGCAATTTCCCAAGCCGTATAAAATATTAGTTTAGCAATTTTTTCTAATTTTGGAAAATGGATTTTTTCAACATCATCACCCGGCTGATGATAATCATCATGCACACCATTAAAATAAAAAATAATAGGAATGTTATTTTTAGCAAAATTATAATGGTCAGAACGATAATAAAAACGATTTGGGTCATTTTCATCGTTATATTTATAATCTAATTTTAATTTTTGAGTTTTTTTATTGACCTCTTCATTGATAGTATGAAGTTCGGTAGAAAGTTTATCAGAGCCAATCAAATATACATAATTTGGGTCATTTGTAGCAATATAATCGCCACCAATTCGCCCTACCATATCAATATTTAAGTCCACGACTGTATTTTCTAATGGAAAAATTGGGTCAATATCTGCATAATAAGACGAGCCATATAGTCCCAATTCTTCTCCTGCAACCGTCATAAACAATATACTTCTGCGAGGTGGTTTGCCGTCTGCTTTTGCTTTGGCAAACGCTTCTGCAATTTCTAACACAGAAACCGTACCTGAGCCATCATCATCAGCACCATTATATACTTTTCCATTTTTTGTACCTACGTGGTCGTAATGCGAAGTAATGACAACTATTTCATTTTTTTTGTCTGTTCCTTCCATAAAACCCAATACATTTTCAGATTGCCATTCTTCTTTTTCTTCCATTTTTGCTTTGACAACAATATTTTTTGGGTTCATATAAGTATTTGCCAAATCAAATTTTTCGACTTCCAAAAGGTCTTTTGCGACATTTGGGCTGGTATAAAACATTCCTAATTCTGTTTTTGTTGGGCGAGCAATTTGTTGAATTTTTCTTTTGAGATAATACCCATTCGATTCGATTGCTTCCTCAAAATCTTTTTGTGTTTTGTGTACGAAAATGATTGTTTTTGCTCCTTTTTTTCGTAAATTTTCGGCAATTTTTACGTCCTCTTTCATTTTTCCTGAAGTTGGAATCATCACTGCAATATCTTTTGATTTGGCTAATCCGACTAATGCGTTTGTATTTTTATCATCGGTATTAGGGATATAAACAGGCATCAATTGTTTTTCATTTTCAAAATCATAAGATGCTTTTAAAATATAAATATCTTTTAAAAAATTAAATGTTTTTCCTTCCGCATTTTTAATCGTAACTTCTTTCCATTGTCTGCTTACCAACTTAAAATATTGATAATAACCATTGTTATCTGCGTTTTTGACAGGTGCCTGCAAGCCAATATTTTTAAAATGTTCGCTGATATATTTGGCAGCCAATTTTTGTCCTTTCGTACCTGTGAGCCTGCCTTCCATTTCATCAGAGGCGATAATAGTGAGGTGTTTTTTTAAATCTTTTTGGTTAATTGTTTTGGCATATTTATCAGCCGTTTTATCTAATTTTTCGAGAGTTTTTTTTTCGTTTTTTTGGGCAAATATCGAGAGCGTCAAACTAACAAGAATACTTACAAGCAATATTTTTTTTTTCATTTTTTAGGAATATTTTTAATTTCAATAATAAGATAGGTTTGTAAAAAATAGTACTTATTTATTACGTAATTTTATTGTTTTTAGTATTTTTTTTTGAAAATGATTTTAAATATTTTTGTAAAAATTAAGAAATATATAAAAATCTTAAAAAAGCAAAGCATTAATTTTTTTGATGATGAAGTAATTTTAAACATTTTATTTGAAAGTTTTTTGTAAATAACAACTATTTTTACTATATTTGCGTTGAAATACTAACTTGTATCTTAATTTTTTTTATTATTACTTAAAAAATATGGGAGTTATTGAAAGAAAAGAACGCGAAAAAATTGAACGTAGAAATGCAATTATTGAAGCCGCAGAAAGAATTTTTTTTAAAATAGGCATCGAAAATGCCTCTATGGAACAAGTCGCACAAGAAGCAGAACTAAGCAAAGGAACATTATATTTATATTTTAAAAGCAAAGAAGATTTATACAGAGCAATTATTATCAAAGGTTTTATTATCTTAAAAAGACAACTCAAAGAAAGTATCAATAACACAGAAACAGGTTTTCAAAATGTTAAAAATATTTCACAAGCCTATATCAAATTTTCTCATATTCATACAGGTTATTTTGATGCTATTTTACACTATCAAAACGATTTATTCACTACAAAAGATAGAGAACCCGAACAAGTAAAATCATTAGAAAGTGGAAATGCAGTGATTGGAGTACTCATTCACGAACTCGAAAAAGGAATTTTAGATAAAAGTATTATCGAAACTATCAAACCTATCGAAACTGCTTTTGTGCTTTGGAGCCAACTTACAGGACTATTGCAAGTTATTCAAAGAAAAATGAAAATTATTGCTTATCATTATAAAATCAAACAAATTGATTTGTTCGAAAGCTATTTTGATTTATTAGAATGTTCTTTGAAAAAACAAATAATTTAGTATCATTTTTTTTCTTTTCATTTTTATTTTAAAAAATATATCAAAAAAAAAAGAAATTTATTCAAAAAGGGCTTTATTTTTGATATATATTAAATTACAAAATTTATCATACGATTAAAATGAAAAAGTATTGGCGAGTTATTGGTGGCGTTGCCTTTCTGATATGGTTGTCAGGGACTAAAATTTATGGACAAATGGCTGATCCACAAATTGCAACCCTACAACAAACACTATCTGTTGCCAAAGACGCAAGCGAAAAAGTAAAGGTTTTGAACGAACTTTCAAGAAGATTGAACGAAGTAAACCCTCGCGAAGCACGCAAATATGCTGACGATGCTTTTAAGTTAGCAGGAAAAACCGAAAATAAAAACGGAGAAACTTTGAGCCTCGTCAGAATGGCACAAGCCGATTATTATTTAGGAAATTATGACTTATCAAAGGCTTATTTTTTGAACGCTATTGATTTGTACCAAAATACAAACAATAAAGCAGGTGAAATCGAAGCACTCAGAGGAGTCTGTGATGTATTTTCAGCCTTAGCCCGAAATTATAAACTCAAAAATGACGAAAAAAACGCAGAACAATATGCCAATTTTTACCAAATTTATTTAAAAAAATACGAAACCGCCAGCGAAGGTTTAGTAGATAGAAAATTAACCGCTTCGAGTGAACCAAAAAAAGAAGAAATAAAAAAAGAAAATACTGAAAATAATAACAAAAACGAATTATCAACCGAAGAGAAAAAGAAAATTCTTGATGAAATAAAACATACCGAAATCCCAAAAGAAATCGAAACAATGTCTTTGTTACAAAAAGAAACTGAAATTAAACATTTAAGACGAGAAAAAAATAAAAAAGATAAACAAATTACTTATCTTATCGAAGAAAACTTATCAAAAGATGATGTATTAGAAAAACAAAATCAAAATATGTTGGCTTGGATTTTTGGACTAAGTGGTATTTTGTTGGCAGGTGGAGTGTATGTTTTTGGATATTGGAAAACCAAAAATAAAAACAATACACAAAAAGAAAACACAACACATTTGCACGAAAAACTAAATCGTCAAGAGGTTATTCTCAGAGAAAAAGATGATATTTTAAAGAAAAAAGAAACTGAATTGGCACAAGCTTTCTTACAAGTTGATGAGGCTAAATTAGAAACAAATACGCTTTATCAATTGTTAAACGATGAAATGCAACCACAAGTCGCCTCTATGAGTGCGATTGCGGATATGGAAAATCCAAGTGTGCCACTTTTAAGACAACAAGCAAAACGATTGAATAATTTAATCAATTCAACCGTTGCGGTCGGACAATGGGAAAGACAAAAAAATGCCATTACTTTGACAAGAAAATCTGTGAAAGAAATCGCAGACAAGGCTATTAATAATTACTCTGAATTATTTGCACAAAAACAATTGATTATCGAAAATCGTATTTCTGAAAATTTATTGGCTCAAATGCAAGCAGATGTAACATTGACTATTTTTACAAATTTATTAGATAATGCTTTGCATTATGCTCCAAAAAATAGTAAAATTATTATTGATGCAGAAACTATAGCAGACAAAGACGCGGAATTTATCAAAATTTCTCAAACTGATACAGGAAAACATATTCCTATCAATAGCCAAAAAAGTACGTTTGGAAAAATTCCTTCTATGGAAGGACGACCATCGGCTTGGGGCTTGGTGTATGTAAAATTGTTAGTAGAAGCACAAGGTGGAAATGTAAATGTTCAATCTTCACAACAAGAAACTGTTTTTGGATTTACTTTAAAAGCATAAAAAATATTTTTATAGATATTAAAAAAGTTCTTTATTTTTGAAATAAAGAACTTTTTTTGTCTAAATTATATCTAAGCAACCACGTGCATCCAAGATTGTTTGCCTAATAATTCTTCTTCTGATTCTCTATAATCAGGGTCATCAACACAACAATCGACAGGACAAACTGCCGCACATTGAGGTTCTTCGTGGAAACCCATACATTCAGTACATTTTCCTGATACAATATAGTAAAACTCATCAGAATAAGGTTCTTGCTTTTCTGTTGCAGAAACATTTTTTCCATCTTCTAAGGTAATGCTGGTTAGTTTTGTACCTCCAGCCCACGTCCAATCTACGCCGCCTTCATAAATAGCGGTATTTGGACATTCGGGTTCGCAAGCGCCACAATTGATGCACTCGTCTGTTATCATAATAGCCATTTTTAGCCTCCTTTGTTTTTAGCCTCCTGATTTTGGAGGAATAAATTAAGATTTTTTTAAGAATAATTTTTTATTTATTCTATAACCTTAAACATATTTGTTGTTGATTTTGTTTCAAATGCTTTTTTTATTTTTTTAAAACCATTATTTTGACGTGATAATTAGCAATCAATTTTTAAGATAATAAACTTTATTTTCTTTCTTTTTGAATATTTTTTTGTATTTTTGCAACAGAATTTTTAAAATTATGCAAAATAAAGTAAAACTTCCTTATGGCATTGGATATTTTCCAACCTTGATTTATAAAAACTATGTGTATGTGGATAAAACACATTACATCGAAAAAATGGAAAATTTATCTACTTTGTATCATTTCTTTTTGCGCCCAAGAAGATTTGGAAAAAGTTTGTTTGTG
>RDXZ01000091.1 GCA_004293265.1 Bacteroidota bacterium
ACTATTTAGGTTATTTCGGTGCAAGCGTGGACGCTTGCACCAGTGAGTATCTCGTGCAAGCGTCCACGCTTGCACGAAGTTCAAAATAATAATTTTATTAACCATACCTAAATAGTTACATTTTATTTTATGTTGTTACTTAATCAAAAAACAAAAAAAATAATTCTCAATTTATAAAAATATTTATAAAAATAAAGTTATTTTTGCATAAAAAATAAAAATATGCAAAAAGAAAGAATTATTATGGGCATAGACCCCGGTACAAAAATAATGGGTTATGGTATCATAGAAGTAAAAAACGGAAAAATGAAGTGCATTTTATATGGTATCATTGACTTATCAAAATTTAAAAATCACGCCTTAAAATTAAAAAAAATTTCTGAAAGAGTAACCGAACTCATCGAACAATATGCCCCTGATGAAATGGCATTAGAAGCGCCTTTTTATAGTAAAAACGTGCAAGTTGCTATCAAATTGGGCAGAGCGCAAGGCGTGGCAATGGCAGCCGCATTAGTCAATGAAATTCCTATCGCAGAATACGCCCCTCGAAAAATAAAACAATCTGTTACAGGACAAGGCGAAGCCTCCAAAGAACAAGTCGCATCAATGCTCAAAAACTTATTAGAATTAAAAGATGATAAGATTATTATTGACGCAACCGATGCCTTAGGCGTGGCAGTTTGTCATTATTTTCAAACCTCATTGGGTATAAGTACAGAGCCAAAAGTTTCGGGCTGGGGAGCATTCATCAAAAGTAATCCTGATAGAATAAAATAAAAATAAAAACCAAAAAAAGCAAAATTTTAAGAAAGTAAAATCAAAAAAACATTAATTATTATTTTTTTTATAAATTTTTCTTACATTATTTGTATTTTTCAATAAAAAGATTTTAAATTTACGCACAAAATAAAAACTATCTTTTCATTACTCTTATTTTTATGGATTATACACTGATTATTATAGCCATTTTTGTTATTGGTTATACGCTTATTACGATTGAACATAATATTCACATCAATAAAACTGCTACCGCACTTTTAACAGGTGTACTTTGTTGGACAATTTATATTATGTTTGACCATCATCACGGACACACTTTAATCAACAAACATCTTTCCGATGATTTATCAAAAATTGCCGAAATTTTGTTCTTTTTGTTGGGTGCAATGACCATTGTTGAATTGATTGATTCTTATGAAGGATTTAGAATCTTGACAGATAGAATCAAAACACGTAATCAAATAAAATTATTATGGGTGATAAGTATTCTTACTTTCTTTTTGTCTGCCGCCTTAGATAACCTGACCACTGCGATTGTAATGGTTTCATTGCTAAAAAAATTAGTTGATGACTCCGAACAACGAAAATTATACGCAGGTGTGGTGATTATTGCCGCGAATGCAGGTGGTGCTTGGTCGCCGATTGGAGATGTTACAACAACAATGCTTTGGATTGGTGGACAAATTACTGCCCTTAATATTATGGAAGAATTATTTTTACCAAGTTTGGTTTCTTTGATTGTGCCTGTGTTATGGATTTCGTTTTTTATGAAAGGAGATTTGAAAGGAGAAGTAAAAAAAGAACAAATAGAAAATCCAAGAGAAGCGATGATAATGTTTGTGATGGGAATAGGTGCATTATTGTTTGTACCAATATTCAAAACTATCACACATTTACCACCTTATATGGGCATTTTATTTGGTTTAGGGGTAATGTGGATAACCTCAGAAATTTTAAATGGTAGCAAAAACGATGAAATTGGACGCAGACATTCTGTACCTCACGCACTCTCACGCATAGATACATCAAGTATTTTGTTTTTCTTAGGAATTTTGGTGGCGATTGGCTCTTTATCAGCTACAGGTGTTTTGACAAGTTTTGCAAAAATATTAGATACTTATTTGGGTTATACCGAAATTATTATGATATTCATTGGTTTGGCATCAGCCGTAGTAGATAATGTGCCTTTGGTGGCAGCCGCACAAGGAATGTATAGCCTCAAAGACTATGGAGCAGACCATAAATTGTGGGAATTGTTGGCGTATTGTGCGGGTACAGGTGGAAGTATTTTGATTATTGGTTCAGCCGCAGGCGTGGCAGTAATGGGTATGGAAAAAATTGATTTCTTTTGGTATGTCAAAAAAGTATCTTTGGCGGCTTTGTTAGGTTATTTTGCAGGGGTTGCTGTTTATTTAGTTGAATTTTTATTTATCGCACCATAAATCTTGAATATATTGTCAGAAGACAAAATAAATTTCATATCATACAAAAAATACTTTTTAGTGTGTAATTTTTAGGAAATACACACTAAAACTATCTAAAAATAATAGTAAAAATGGATACAAATTTGAAACATAAAGAAAATGTAATCGAAATGATACATTCTTATGTACAGTCAGTTGGACTAAAATTGACAGATGCTTATGATGCCACTAAACAATCTTGGACTTGGCGAATTGGCTCTGCAACGATTCATGTTTATATCGAAACAATGTCAAGTGGTTCATACTCACGCGATTATTTAAGAATTTTTTCCCCTTTGATGCAAATACCAGTAGGAAATGAAGTGGTTTTTTATAGATATTTATTAGAATTAAACGATTCGAGTTTGGGCGTAAAACTAACCATAATGCCTGACAGCAATTGGGTTTATGCCACTTATGAAAGGGATATTAAAGGTATGGATTATGATGAATTAGCCACTTGTATTTCTGATTTGGAATGGTCAGCGGATAAATTGGACGATGAATTAAAGGCAATGTTTCCTAATATATACTAAAACTTAAATGTTTTTTAAATATTTAGGTGCAAGCGTGGACGCTTGCACCAGTGAGTGTATCTCGCGCAAACGTGGACGCTTGCACCAGTGAGTGTATCTCGTGCAAGCGTCCACGCTTGCACGAAATTCAAAATAATATATAAAACCATACCTAAATAGTTACAATGTTTTTTAAATATTTTCTCTACCAAAAATATGTATTAAAATAAAAAAAATGACAATAAAAAAATGGGAAATGCAAATTGAAATTCATACAGATTTGCAAACACTTTCTTCTGAATGGAAAAAACTTTGGGAAGTTGCCTCAAAAGCCTGCGAAAAAGCTTATGCACCTTACTCAAATTTTTGGGTGGGAGTGGCTATTTTATTAGAAAATAATGAAATTATTGAAGGAGTGAACCAAGAAAATGCCGCTTATCCTTCAGGCTTGTGTGCAGAAAGAGTAGGGCTTTTTAGTGCAGGAATACAATTTCCAAATCAAAAAATAAAAATGATGGCAGTAGCGGCACGCCGTTCTGACAATCCACAAATTATTCCTGTTACGCCTTGCGGTGCGTGTAGGCAAGTAATGATAGAATTTGAAAATAAACAAAAAAATCCTATTCAAGTGCTTTTTCAGGGAGCAGAAAATCAGTACTATATCCTCGAAACTGTTTCAAATTTATTGCCTTTGCAATTCAATGCGACAAGTTTGGGTATTTAGGTTTTTTGTTTATTTTTTTATATAAATGTAAAAAAAAATATTTCAAAAATTATTCTTTCAAAAATTGTAAAAAATTTTTGATGCAACGAGATAAAACTACTTGCATTTCTTCAAAATCTTTTGGTGTGCCATAATAAGGGTCAAAAACATCTAAAACACCTTTTATATCATCAAAATTACGCATTAACATAATATTTGTTTCGGTAGCATTACTTACTCTTGTTTTATAACTTAATATATTTTGATAGACAGACCTATCCATAGCAATAATATAATCAAATTTTTCAAAATCTTCTCTTTGAATTTGGCGCGCTCTGTGTGTCAAAATCATATTATTTTTTTGTGCAATATGTTGCGCTCTTTCGTCGGGCAGTTCGCCAATATGATAAGTAGAAGTACCAGCCGAATCACATTCAATGGCTTGATTATCTAAAAAGGCTTGTTGCCTTAAAATTCCCTCTGCTAAAGGTGAACGACAAATATTTCCCAAACAAACAAATAAAACTTTTATCATATTTTTAAACAATGATTTTTTTAGTATAAGTAATCTTTCAAAAAATATGCAAACTTATTTTTTTCTATATTATTTTCAAAAAAAAAAACTACATTTTTTTGATTTTTATCACAAATATTTTTTTTGATTTATAATATGCAAAGATAATATAAAAATATTAATATGTTTAAAAATGTCATTTTTAATTTTTTTTTAAAAGTACTGAATGTAAAAATTTGCTATATTGATTTAAGATGACACAGGATTTGATTTGTTATGGAGAGGCATATTTTTTTTCAAATTCGAAACATACACAAAATCATTTCATAAAAAATATTAAAAAATAATAAAAACTACAATTTAATTTTTAATATTTAATCTAATTTTGTACTTTTGCACAAAAAAATATTACTACTAAAAATTTTGTTATCTATTATATTGCTTTTGTTTTGCTAAACATCTCTCTTATTTTTACAAAATTTTAGTTTTCATTTAAAAAAATTATATTCAATATGTCTTTAGTTGTTATTGGTTCGGTTGCTTTTGACGGCATCGAAACCCCATTTGGTAAAGTAGATAGAATCATTGGAGGTTCTGGCACATATATTTCGTTTTCGGCATCATATTTTACAAAAAATGTAAAATTAGTAGGTGTAGTTGGTGATGATTTTCCTAAAGAATCTATCAAAGCCTTAGAAGAAAGAGGCGTAAATACAGAAGGTTTACAAATCAAACAAGGCGAAAAATCGTTTTTTTGGCAAGGAAAATATCATTTAGACCTCAATTCAAGAGATACGTTGGTAACAGAATTGAACGTTTTGGCTGATTTTGACCCAATTATTCCTGAATCATATCAAGATTGTGAATATTTAATTTTAGGAAATCTTACCCCACAAATTCAAAAAACGGTCATCGAAAGATTAAAAAAACGTCCTAAATTAATTGTAATGGATACGATGAACTTTTGGATGGAAATTGCGTTAGATGATTTGAAAGCAGTTTTGAAAATGGTAGATGTGCTTTCTGTCAATGATGAAGAAGCAAGACAACTATCAGGAGAACATTCTTTGGTAAAAGCGGCAAAAAAAATATTAGAAATGGGTCCTAAATTTTTGATTATCAAAAAAGGAGAACATGGTGCGTTATTATTCCATAAAAACGAAGTGTTTTTTGCACCCGCATTGCCTTTGGAAGAAGTTTTTGACCCGACAGGTGCAGGAGATACTTTTGCAGGCGGATTTATTGGACATATTGCCAAAACAGGCGATATTTCTTTTGAAAATATGAAACGTGCTTTGATTTATGGCTCAGCAATGGCTTCTTTTTGTGTCGGAAAATTCGGACCAGAAGCATTATATACACTCACAGACGCACAAGTGCAAGAAAGAGTACAAGAATTTATAGATTTGGTACAATTTGAAATCGAGTTAGTTTAAGCAATTTTAATTAAAAATATGGAATTAAAAAAAGAAGATTCAACAGAACAAAAATTGGCTTTTGATAAATATAATTATTGGATTATGTTATCAGGTTTGGGCGTATTGATGTTAGGTTTTATCATTATGACAATGGACAAAGAGCCGTTTGGCTTTGGTTTTTTAGGCTTAACTTTAGGACCTGTTTTGGTTTTTTTAGGCTTTATTATTGAAATTTTTGCGATTTTGTATCGTAGAAAATAAATAGAACTACAAAATGTGGAGTATTGTATCAAAATAATGACTCCATATTTTTTATTTTTTTTATACATAACTTTTTCTTCGAATGGCAAAAAAATATATTTTTATTTTCTTTTTATTTTTTATTTCGTTTTCTTTATTTGCTCAAAAACCTGAAAATTATAAGGGTTTTATCAAAGATGATATTCCTGTCAATATTCTTATCGAAAAAGATCCTTCTAATAAATTTATATTAAAAGTTGGAATATTAAACGCAAAAGGATTTATGGAATTTCGAGGTGAAAAAAAGAAAACCACCTCAGGAAAAACTGCTTATTATTTTGAAAATAAAAAAGAAAAAACATCACTTACTTTGTATGATATTTCTAAAGAATTTGGCAGGCGTGAAGGTTTTGTTTTGGTCGGTTATTGGCAAGATAAAAAAGAAAAACATAAACATACATACCAAAATAGTGTTTTTTATCGTGATGAAAATGACTTTAAGTAGTTTTTTAGATTGATTATTTTTTTATTTATCCAACAAAAAATTAAAATGAATTACATAGAAAAATTGTGGCAAGATTTGTTTGGAACTCCTGAAAATCCACAAAAAGTAGTACTTAAACAAGTTTTATCAAGAAACGAACACGAAAAAAATATGTTCGAACAATGGAAAACAAGTACTGAAAGACCTGAATTATTAGGAAATATCGCTCAAAGCTATTTTTTAAAACCCAAAAACATACCCACTTTCTTTGATATACATTTATTGGTTTCCACAGGGGCTGAAGGTTGGGCTTTATTGGCTGAAAATAAATTAAAAGAAAATCATTTGTTGTGTTTGATGGAATATTTTAAAGAAAAATTATTGAACACAAAAAATTATTATATTCAAAATGCAGAACGAAATTGGACTGAAAAAGATAATTTTGTTGAAATTAATGAACGATATTATCTCAAACCTGATATTCACGAACAAGCAAAAGAAGGACTGATTTGTAATCAACAATACGGAAATATTTTGATAGAATATCAAAAAATTGATAGAAAACCAATGTATTTAAAAGTATTGGCAAGTTTTTATAATGATAGTATGTTTACCAAAGTTTTGCCGTTCAAAGATTTGAGTGATTATCTTTTTAGGATATAAAAATGAAAAAGATTTTATTTTTTTTAGCAGGAGTATTTTTTTTAGCAGGAGTATTTTTACCTTTTGGAAAAGCACTTACCACAGATATTTATTTTTCAAAATTTGAGTTATATATATTTGAGTTTCTTATTTTTATAGGGCTTCTTAATTTTCTTTTGGTATTTTTTCAATCTAAAATCATCAAAAGTATTCATATTTTTTTTTATTTTTTTATTTCACTTTGGCTTATTCCTTACGCAAAAGATATTATTGACCTAAAAGGTGCGTTAAATATAGGTGCATATAGTTTTTTAATGAGTTTTATTTGTGTGATGATAGCATATTTTTTGAAAAATAAAAAACGATAATCTTTTAAGCATTTATTTCTTCTAATAGTTTTCCAATTTTATTATAAATTTGTTGAAAAAATTTACGCCTTTGTTTTTCAGAACTACCACTAATCAAAAGAGATTTTTTAGTCAAACTTTTTAAAAACGAAGAAGTTTCTTGACAAAATTCTTGGTTCATTGTAGTCATCACATTAAAAGTTTGATGCCTCAAATAAACCATTTGAAGATGCCCAAAAGTTACTAAAACACAATTGTTTCCGACTTGAATTTCACTTTGATACAATTGAAAATCAGCTTTTTTGAAAGATTTTTCAGCATATTTTTCTATATTTTGTAAAATTTCTAAGAATTGTTCGCAAACAATTTTCATTTCATTTTTATCTTCAAACAAACCAGATTCCCAATAATACATAATTTGTCTGAAAGTACTGTTAGCAGATTCGTCAGTCCAAATTTCTATAGAAGGAATTTTTTGGTATAAGTCATAAATTTCTTTACAAATATTGATAATTTCATCTTCTATTTCTTTTACTGCAAACTTTTTTTCTTGCCACTCAGGTAGATTTAAAACTGATTGTTGCCAATAAAAAACCTTAAAAGCAGTGTGTTCTCTATGGTTAAAATGATGAAAAATTGGAATATCATCTGCTCCATACATAATTTGTGCATTGGGAATATGTTGCATTTTTTTGAGCATATCCAAAATTCTCAACAAATAATCTTTAAAATTTTGTTGAGTATTCAAAGATTCATAATTAAAAGTAACAATATTTTTATCAGCCTGCAAAAATTTATCAAACGAAAGATGAAAATGACTGCATAACTTCGCAATTTCCTCAATAGTCAATGATTTTTCGCCACGAATACGCCTATAAGCACTATCTTGACTAATACCCAAAATATCACTGATAGCATCTGTAAAACTGATAGATGAGGGAATTAAATTTTTGACTGCTGATAAAAAATCTTGTTGTATCATAATAATAATCGTTTGAGTTTATTTCACAATTTGCCTTCCAATGCTATGATATTCAAAACCTATTTCTTTCATTTGTTCTAACTCGAATAAGTTTCTGCCATCAAAAATCACTTTATTTTTTAACAAAGAACTGACCACCGAAAAATCAGGACTACGAAATACTGACCATTCTGTCATTATCAACAACGCATCTGCCTCCACCAAAGCACCATAAGGGCTTTCAGCATATTGTATTTTATTCCCTAAAATTTCTTTTACATTTTCCATTGCTTCAGGGTCATAAACGCTGATTTTTGCTCCTGCCGCCAATAGTGCGTTGATATTTTCTAAGGCAGGTGCTTCACGAATATCATCAGTATTGGGTTTGAAAGCCAAGCCCCAAACAGCAAATTTTTTGTCTTTGAGATTTCCTTGAAAATAAGATTGAATAGCGGGCAAAAGTTTTGTTTTTTGTTTTTGATTGACATTCATTACCGCTTCCAGTATTTCAAAATTATATTCATTTTCTTGGGCAGTTTTGGCTAATGCTTGCACATCTTTTGGAAAACAACTTCCTCCATAACCTATGCCTGCAAATAAAAATCGATTGCCAATTCGAGTATCTGTACCAATTCCTTTTCTCACTTTATCCACATCAGCCCCCACTTTTTCACACAAATTTGCAATTTCGTTCATAAAAGTAATTTTGGTAGCAAGGAAAGCATTGGCGGCATATTTTGTCATTTCTGCTGACCTTTCGTCCATAAAAATCAATGGATTTCCTTGACGAATAAACGGAGAATATAATTTTTCCATTACTTTTTTTGCCTTTTCTGAACTTGTACCAATTACTACTCTATCAGGTTTCATAAAATCTTCTACCGCTACACCCTCTCTCAAAAATTCAGGATTAGAAACTACATCAAACTCAACTTTTATATTTTTGGCTAAGGCTTGATGTACTTTTTCTGATGTACCAACAGGAACAGTGCTTTTATCCACAATTACTACATATTTTTCTAAGATATGCCCTAAATCATCGGCTACTTTTAAAATATATTTCAAATCAGCGGCACCATCAGCACCGGGAGGTGTAGGCAATGCTAAAAAAATAATTTCTGCATCTTTGATACCTTGTTTTAAATCAGTTGTAAATTTTAGGTTTCCTTGTTTAAGATTTCTTTCAAATAAAATTTCTAAACCGGGTTCAAAAATAGTAATAATTCCTTGTGCTAATTTATTGATTTTGTTGGCATCAATATCAATACAAGTAACATTATTGCCTGTTTCGGCAAAACAAGTACCCGTTACCAAGCCTACATAACCCGTACCTACGACTGCTATTTTCATTTTTTATTAATTTTTTTATGTAATATATTTTTGTAAAACAAAAATTGTAAAAATTGTAAATTTAATATTTTTCACGCAAAATTAGTGTTTTTAACTAAAATATCATAATAATATCAGTTATATATTCTAAAAATATTTTTTCTTTTGATGATATATATATCAAAAAATGGGTTTGGAATATTTTAAAAGTATTTTATTGATTACAAGTGATTGATTATCAAGGTATTAATCTAAGTGATTTTGAGCATCACATTTATACCTATTCCTTATGCAAAAATGATGAATATGAATTGAAAAACATATATTTTTAATCAGTTTCGGCTATAAAATAGATAAACATAAAATATCAGATTATTTAATCTTGACTCCTAAGTACTACTTTCACTTTTATTCTGTTACAAATTTAGGAAAATATTGACCATTTTTAAGAAGTATTCCTTTGACGAATACATTGTCAAAAACCACATCTCTTTCATAAATAAAAGCATAACCTCCTGCATTAAAATCTCCAAACATAGTATTTTCAAGATTAAAATTTTCAGCACTTAATTCAATTACAAATTTCCCTCTTTTGTCTATGTACCCAAATGAGTCATTAATTTCTTTGACAAAAGCCAATCCATTTTTAAATGATTGTGCTTCTTTGTAGGTTTTTGGAAGTGCTTTTTGACCTTTTAAATTCATAAAGATAGTTCTTCTACTATCAGAAATTTCTTCTTTCAAAATCATCGGAAAAAGTCCTTCGCCCACTTCTCTTGCAAAAGAATAATCATCTTTTGAGAATTTTAAAACTTGTTTTCCTTTTTTATCTATCAAAACAAGCTCCTCTTTGAGCATAGGTTGCCCGTCTTTATCTGTTTTTCCTTTGATTTCGGTCGTCAAATCCAGCCACGCATATCCATTTGAAAAATCTCGTATAAAATTATACATCGAAGCATCAATTACTTTTTTTCCTGACTTGTCGATATAGCTTGGTTTTATACTTCTACACGCTGCCAATCCATCAACAATTTCTAATTTTGACATACTTACTATTCTATCACTGATGACTTCTCCTTTTCGATTCATCAAACTTTTAAAATCGCCTACACCCAATCCCCAAATTGCTACCAATCTTTCTTCTTGATTAAAATCTGCAAACCAAAAACGTTTGTAAGGTTCAGTATCTTGCGAATTATCTCGCAAAACGACTTTTCCCGTCTTATCAATCAAAAGTGTGTAGAAAAAATTCATTAAACCTTCTCCTTCTTTGAGGCAATTTTCATCGCACGCCAACATAACTATTGCCATTCCTTTGTCAAAATAACCGGCGGCTTCATAAATAGGTTTGATAGCCCATTGCCCTTTGGTGTCAATGTAGCCGTATTTTTTAGTTTTCTCATCTTGCACTGCCGCCAAACCTTCATAAAAATTTCCAAGATTTGTCAGGTTTGCATTAATCTTTAAAACTTCTTTGCCTTTCAAATCAATATAACTCCATTGATTTGATTTTTTAATGGGAAAAAATGGATTTTGTGCATTCAAACCAAAATTGAACACAAAAAATAATAATAATAAAAATATTTTTTTCATAAAATAAAACGTGTTTAATTTGCCAAGAACGTTTAAAACAATATTTAAGTATAAATCAATACAAAAGAGGTAAATATAAATCAACTTCTTAGGTGAAAATTAATAATTGTTTGACACAAAAAATCTTAAATCAATGTTTAAAATACAAAAATAAGTGATTTTTGTGATCCTTGTCTATCCATTTGATAATCAACCACTTAGTAACTTTGATTTGTTACACTCAGGTGTTGCTGCGCAACAGATAGGTACAAGCCATAGGCTTGCACCAATTGGGGAAAGATAGAAATTTATTTTTGAAAATATAAATTAACGAAAAAAAAAATCAATATTTATATACTAACACATAAACGCTGAGTTGTCGGTGGACGAAAAGTGCAGAAATGAAATATTTACAAAAAATATAAATTTTACTGCACTTTTCGACACACCGACAACGGCGGAACTCATGTTAAAATTCATCAAATTAATTAATTTTCTTAGTATATTTTTTAAATTTATTTGTTTTTTAAATTTATTTATTTTATGTTTGTGAAGTAAAATTTAACACTTAAAAACTAAATCTTTTAAAGATATGAGAAAAATACAATATGCAACTTTGTTATTCGTCTTTTGTAGTGCATTTGCCTACAAAAATGTTAAAAAAGAAAAATGTGATTTAAACGAAAATACGACAAAAAAAACTGAAATTACTTCTCAAAAAGAACAAATATTTGAGGGAACTTTTGATGGAATTGAGCAAGGAGATTATGCCTATTTTAAGGTAAAAAATTCGAAAGAAGAAAAAAGTTTTATGGTGCTTAATGTTGATAAAACGTATGAAAAAATATCTGCTCAGCCTGAAAAATATATGGGCAAAAAAGTAAGAGTTTATTGGATTGCTACTAAGGTAGATGTACCCGAAGCAGGCGGACAAATTGATGTGAATAAATACATAAAATCTATAATTTTGTAATAATTGAACAATTTTTAAACATCTATCCTGAAGTTAAAATCCTCTGATTTGATGTATTTAACTTTCCAAAAGTTTTAAAACTTTTGGAAAGTTAAAAATAGATTTTGACTTTATCTCCAAGGAACATCAAAAATTGAATCTTTCCAAACTAAAATAGATAACAAAAATGAAATCCCTCCCAAAATTCCGCCAATAATCAAATAAGTTAAAAGACTTGGAGTGCCACCAAATAAAGCCACAAAGCCTGCTAACAACAATAACCAGCCCGGAAAAGCAATAAATCCAAAACGAATAAAATATTCGTACCAACCTGTCCGTCCTTTTTCTTCACTCAAAGAATGAATTAAAAAAACTAACGCAATTCCAAAAGAAATTGCCAACAAAATAGCTTGGAACAAACTCAAAGAAGTTCTAAAAAGAAACAAAAACCACAAACCAATAAACAAGCCAATGCCTAAAAGAGCAAAAATTGCAATCATTAACCAATCTAAATCTAACCAAGGTCGCCACCAAGTTAGTTTTTTTGTTTTTTTAGTATTGCCATAATGTTGTTTTTTGTATTTCTTTGGTTTTAATATTTTGGTTTTTGATTTTTGATTTTCACTTTTTTCGATATTATTTTTGTCTTTTTTTGAATTATCGACGATAAAACTATCTTTTTTAGTAATGATTTTTGAGTTGATATTTTTTTTATCAGCCTTTTTTTTGTCGATATTTTTGGAGGTAGGAATTAATATTATTTTGTTTTCTAATTCTGAGGCAGATTTTCCTTCGGCTGCATTTTCGTTTTGTGCAAATAAAAAAGAAATATTAAAAATAAGATAAATAAAAAGAAAAAAACGCATCATAATTTTTGAGTAGGATATTTTTTTAAAACCTAATAACGCAATTTCAGTTATTTAATTATAAAAAATCAAAAAAAACTTATTTGCTTTATCGAATAAAAATGACTAATTTTGCATATTATTAGTTCGTTTTTTGAAAATAAAAGTATTTTTTTGAAAATAAAATGTATTTTTTCAAACAAAAACATCAAATATATTGTAAATAGAACGAGTAAATATTTTTTAAGAAATTTTATACAATGGAAAATCAAAAAAATAACGAAGAAAAAGAAATAGAATTGGAATTTATAAATCCGATTGATGTTAGAAAAACCGCAGAAAATCCGGGTTTATTGCCTTATGCACATACCGCAGGCGGAGCAGTTATCAAACCTACGGAGCAGGGGGTCATCAAAGGAAAGGCAATGTCTGCTATGGAACAACAGACAGACAAGCAGATGCGTCAATTATACGAACAAATGCAAACACTTTCTAATCAAGCCAAAGAAATTCAGGACAGAATCGAAATTTCAAAATATGTATATGAAGCAGAAATTCCTTTTCAACCTGTCATCGGACATACTTACTTTTTGTATTTGAGAGAAAGTGGAAAATATTTTTTATCTATGATTACGCCTGACGAATGGGGCAAAACAAAAAAATTTCAATATATTTCACAAGTTAGCTTATTAGCTGACCATACTTGGGACGTTTTAGATACAAATTGGAAGTCATAATTTTTTTGTGCCATAATTTTGGCACCATCACTTGCGTCATAGTTTTTTAGGTCATATCCTTTTTGTGCAATAAATTCGTCGAAAAAGACAATAAATTCTGAAAAAAAAATTAAAAACATACAAAAAAATTACATACAAAAGAAAATCGTTTTTTTTACCTTTATAAATAATAACTTTTGTACATTTTTTGCGTTTCTAAATATACAATTCTGTTTAAAACAAAGTGTAGTTGAAAAAAGCAGTATGTGAAGTTCATACAACAGCAAAAATGAAAAATATATATTCAGATTTAATCGATTTTAATACCTTGACTGCTATTACTGAAGATGCAGCCTTGTTGATGTGGATGACTGATAGTCGCTCACGCTGCATATATGCGAGTGAAAATTGGTTAGATTTCACAGGAAAATCCTTAGAACAAATCTTAGGATTAGGTTGGACTGATTCTATCCATCCCGATGATTTATCAAATTTTTCAGAAATTTATTTTTCTGCCAAAAAAAATAAGAAAAATTTTGAGTTAGAATGTCGCTTTCAAAGAAATGATGGCAAATACAAACGTTTTCAAATTCTTGGAAATTGTAGATATAATAGTATCACTAAAGAATTTTTAGGATATGTAGGTGTTTGTAATGATATTACAACCAAACAAAAACAATTAGAAGCCTCACAAGGACTTTTAGACAATGTAGTCAAAAATACAGATATGTTGGTAGTGGCATTGGATAGAGAATTTAGATTTTTGATGTTCAATGACGCACACGCACAAGTAATGAAAAATTTGTTTGGTATCGAACCCAAAAAAGGTGATTCAATATTAGAAAAAATAAAACATATTCCAGAGGCATATCAATCTATGAAAATGGATTGGGAAAAGGCTTTGAAAGGTGAAAAATTTACAATCTTAGAAAATTTTAAAAACTTAGCAGGCGAAACGCTTTATTATGAAGTTACGTATAGTCCCGTTTTTGATAATTATAAAAAAATTATAGGAGCAACTGCTATTTCTCGTGATATAACAGAACGAAAAAAACACGATTTTGCTATCCAAAATTTATTAGAAGAAAAAACTAACTTACTAATTCATTTGGAACAACAACACGAAGAAATGGCAATGCAGGACGAAGAACTGCGTCAAACTAACGAAGAATTGTTTACTATCAATAATCAATTAGTAACTGATAGAGAAAAATTATTGGATATTAGTGAAGAATTACAAGCCCGTAATTTTGAACTTGACCAGATTATGTATAAAACTTCACACGATATTCGCTCTCCAATTACGTCAGTTTTGGGTTTGCTAAACTTATTAGATGATGAAGAAAAAAGTGAAACTATCACACAATATTTATCTTTTTTACGCAAAAGAGTGAACGATTTGGATAGGTTTACAAAGATGATGTTGGAACATGGAAAATCTCAAAGAGCAGAAGTGGTGGCTGATAAAATTGATTTCGAACTTTTAATCAATCACGCTTTAGATGAATTAAAATATCATCCTAATTTTTCAACATTAAAACTATCTGTTAATATCAAAAATGAAAAAAATATTGAGTTTAAAACTGATGAATTTCGCTTAAAAATTGTCTTGGCAAATTTGATTTCGAATGCAATTAAATATCAAAATACAAACTTAGAAAATAGTTTTTTAGATATTGATATTGTTATCGAAGAGCATAAATGTAAAGTTGTTTTAAAAGACAATGGTATTGGAATAGAAGAAAAATATATTTCTAAAATTTTTGATATGTTTTTTAGAGCCACTGACAAATGTGAAGGCTCTGGTTTGGGTATGTATATTGTGAAACAAACTATCAAAAAATTGGAAGGAAATATTAGTTTGGAAAGTGAACTCAATAAAGGAACTACGGTTAGTTTTGAATTAGCAAATTTAGGTTAAATCATACAATTTTGTGAAAATAATTTTTCTTGTAAAGATTATTTTCACTTTTTTTTATAAATCTATTCCATTTTTATATCCAAAAAAATAGGGTAATGTCGTTAATATAATACTTTGTCTTGCTGAACGAAGTGAAGCAACTGCTTGTTAAATGGCGTTTAGTAAACGAAAAACCAGATTTTTCGCTTCGCTCAAAATGACAAAAAAGTTACATTTATAGCACTGCCAAACATACTTTTTTTACTCATTAAAATAATTATCACAAAAATTAGATAAATTTTATACCCTGAAATTTGTATTCTCAAAAAAAATGTACTAACTTAACGCCTCGAAATAGTTTACTTAAACATAAAATATAACTAAAATATGGCTTCTATTTATTTTGATACACAAGGTTCATTGGTAAGAACAGACGAAGAGGGAGATGACAAAGCGTTTTATAACAACCAAGAAGTGCCTTATATCACAGGTTCACAATTGCAAAATTATGCCGCAACTATTTATTCTGAATCTTCTTTTATGGGATTAGTGAGGCAAATTAACCCCAGCGACCCATTTGGAGAAATGCAAAAAGAAACTTTTGCCATCGCATATACAATGTACACGTATGCAATGACAAAAAATGCCGCC
>RDXZ01000092.1 GCA_004293265.1 Bacteroidota bacterium
TTTATACCAACAAAAGTAGTGTAACAGAACTTTGTTCACAATGTAATAACGAAATTCGTTATTGATAGATTATCACTTTATTTAATGATTGTTCCTAACACATAAACGCTGAGTTGTCGGTGGTCGAAAAGTGCAGAAATGAAATATTTACAAAAAAAATAATTTTTACTGCACTTTTCGACACAAAGACAGAAAACATTTTTCAAAAAACGCGGTCATACCTCCGCAAACTTCGGTACAAACCGCGTTTTTTGAAAAATATAAAAATTTGCTAATTCTTCTAACATTTATACAGATAAATACAATTCTGCATTATTCGCGTGCTTCCCGTAATAGTTCTCCATCTAAACTTTCTGAAAACTTACATTCATCACAAAAAAATAAATCAATAATTAAAAAATATCATTAAAATTAGCATATATTTTTATTTTCAGAAAATAAAGTTTATCTTTGCATAAATTTTTTTCCTATCATCAAAAATGAATTGGCGAACTTGGGAATGGTGGAAATCACCATTTATTATGACGGTTCGAAATCGTCAAACCTTAGAAGAAGTCTGGCAACTACCTTATACACGAATGAGCGTCTTTTTAGTGTTATTGGGTGCGTTTTTTTTTATATTTATAATCTGTATGCTATTTGCCGCTTGGTTTTTTAGCCCAAAAAACTTAATCGGAAAAGATGAAACAACTCGCAAACTAATTTTAATCAATCAAACTATAGATTCTCTTTCGCAAGTCGTACAGACAAGAGATAAATATATTCAAAGTATTCAAAAATTATTGCAAGCAGACCAAGAATATTTGAAAAATGATTTTGGAACAGGAAAAAAGGAAGACGAAAAGAAAAAAAAATTAAGTGATTCGATTGATTTGAACCAAATTAGCGAAGTAGATAAAAAATTAAGAAAAGAAATTGAACAAACTGACCGCAATTTAGTAGGTTTAGCAGGAGGCTCCAATATGGAATTAAGAGAAATGTTCTTTTTTCAACCTTTGAAAGGGTTAATTACTGAAAAATATAACGCTAAAGAAAAACATTTTGGAACTGATATTGTCGCCGAAAAAGATGCACCTATCAAATCAGTCGCAGAGGGAACGGTTATTATGGCTTCTTGGACAGACGACACAGGATATGTAATGATGATTCAACATCAATCTAAACTTATTTCTGTTTATAAACATTGTTCTGTTTTGTTGAAAAAAACGGGAGATTTTGTCCAAGCAGGAGAAATTTTGGCAATCATAGGAAATACAGGGGCTTTGACTTCAGGTCCTCACCTACATTTTGAAATGTGGTATGAAGGAAACCCAATCAATGCTGAAAAACTAATAAATTTTTAAATATTTTTTAATTTTATAACATTACAATTTATATGGCTATTTTTGGAAACAATAAAGAAAAAGAAACTGCTTATGTGGGTAGCGCACAAGACCTGAGCAACGCAAATACACACGTAGCGAAAGGAGCAAGTTTTAAGGGTGATATCGAAATTCAAGGTACTTTGCGTATCGAAGGAACTGTGTTGGGTAACGTAAAAGGAAAAGGAAAAATTAGTTTGGGAGATACGGGTATCGTCGAAGGAAATGTCCAAGCACAAGTAGCAGATATTGCAGGTACGGTAAAAGGTATTATCGAAATTTCTGATATTTTAACTTTAAAATCTACTGCCCAAGTGATTGGTGATTTAATTTGTGGAAAATTAGTGGTGGAAGCAGGAGCAAGTTTTAATGGAAAATGCCAAATGGGTGCAGTTCCTCAATTTACTCAAAAAAGTAATTTTACGCCTAAAAACGAAAAATCTGATTTAGTTTTTGATGATGTAAAATCAAAATAATCATTTTATTTTTCATAAAAACAACAAGTTGTTTCTTATTTTTAAAAAAAGAAATAACTTGTTTTTTTGTAATTATTTAGGTACTAATTAAAAATAATTTCGTGCAAGTGTGGAAGTTTGCACGAAATTTTAAACCAAAAAACGTTTAAGAAAGTTCTCAAACGTTTTTATTTGTTTATTTATTTCAAAAAGAAAATTTTATTTTAAAATTGCTCTTGAAATCACTAATTTTTGTATTTCAGAAGTCCCTTCACCAATTGTGCAAAGTTTACAATCTCTGTAATATTTTTCAACAGGGAAATCTTTTGTAAAACCATAACCGCCAAAAATTTGGACTGCTTCGTTGGCAACTCTCACACAAACTTCTGAGGCATAATATTTTGCCATTGCTGATTCTTTTGTAACAGGTTTGTGTGCATCTTTGAGGTCGCAAGCTCTGTCTATCAACAATTCTGCAGCATCAATTTCAGTTGCCATATCTGCCAATTTGAAACTAATTGCTTGAAATTTTGAGATAGATTGATTGAATTGATGTCTTTCTTTTGAGTATTGCAAAGCGTGTTGATATGCACCTTTGGCAATTCCTAACGAAAGTGCCGCGATAGAAATTCTACCTCCGTCCAAAATTTTCATCGATTGAATAAAACCTTCGCCTACATTGCCCAATATTTGACTTTCGTGAACTCTACAATCTTGAAAAATAAGTTCTGCTGTTTCAGAAGCACGCATTCCCAATTTATTTTCTTTTCTTCCACTTGTAAAACCTTTTGTGCCTTTTTCAATCACAAAAGCCGTCATTCCATGTGAATCGCCCACTTCACCTGTACGCACAATCACCACAGCCACATTGCCTGATTTTCCGTGTGTGATAAAGTTTTTTGCTCCATTGATTACCCAATGTTCGCCGTCTTTCACAGCCACAGTACGCATATTGCCAGCATCAGAACCAGTGTTTGGCTCTGTCAATCCCCACGCACCAATCCATTCGCCTGTAGCCAATTTTGGCAAATATTGTTCTTTTTGGGCTTCATTTCCAAACATCAAAATATGGTTGGTACATAATGAATTATGTGCCGCCAATGATAATCCAATAGAAGGATCTACTTTTGAAATTTCGACAATCGCCCTTACATACTCGCGATAACCCAAGCCTGAACCTTGATATTTTTCAGGAACTAAAATACCCATCAAACCCAATTTTCCTAATTCGTGAAAGGTATCAATCGGAAACGTTTGCGATTCGTCCCATTCCATAATATTTGGTTGAATATACTTTTCAGCAAATTCTTTAGCACTGCGACCTACTTCCGCAATCAATTCTTCTCTATTTTCCAAAATTTCAGTTTGCATATCTTTATTTTAT
The DNA here is from genome assembly GCA_004293265.1 of Bacteroidota bacterium. Classification (GTDB taxonomy): domain Bacteria; phylum Bacteroidota; class Bacteroidia; order Cytophagales; family Microscillaceae; genus RDXZ01. Next base: position 3,201 of record RDXZ01000092.1, read on the forward strand.
ATAATTTTTTTTAGCAAAAATAGGAATAATCTAAGAATTATCAAAATATATTTAAAAATATTTTTTGAAAGAATAAATAATGGAAACGAGATAAAGACGTGTCTTAACTCTAACTTTCTATATCTCTAAGTATATCTATTATTTTCTGTAGTTTTTGCATAATTTCAATTTGTAACCATTGATACAAATAATTTTTTATTTTGAATACTCAATATGAGAAAAATCGTTTTTATTGTGAATAAAAACGATTTTTTTTATTTTGCTATTGTTTTACAATCTTATGAATACTTATTTTATCTCCATCGTTGAGATGTAAAATATAAATACCACTTGGATAATTTTGTAAATCCAATTTATATTTTTCTTCATTTATTTTATCAAAAAACAAAAACTTACCTTGTAAATCTGATAATTGTATTTGATAACCTTGTTCAGATTTTGGAAGGTCTAAATTTAAGAAATCTGAAGTTGGGTTGGGAGATATCACAATATCATTGGAATATTGGGGGCTTGGTCGCATCATTTGACATTCCATAAATGTTAATGGTAAATCCGTCCAAGCACTTACACCACAGGCATTTCTTGCTCGAACTCGTATGATTGTTTCAGTACAACTACCAATATCAAACCACATAACACCACGAGTAGAGGAATTTAGAACATTCAGCGTCTGTACAACATTGCCACAACCTATTATCCATTCAAAAGATGTAACGCCTGCATTTAGTTGTAAATTATCAGCCTTAAATCTTGTAGAACCTCTATAACAAACAAAGCCATCAGGAGGGGCAACCAAAGGCTCTTGAGTAATTTGTCTTCCTCCATATAAGATAAATAGTTTAGGTGCAGGAGGCAGACCCGCCCAAAAAACTTTTTTTGCAAATTCTACATTTCCACAAGGTGAATTAAGAAAAAAAGTAAGTGTACCCTGACCACTGCCTATAATTTGTGGAGTTACAGAAGTACCTGAACCAGAACTTACGGTAAATAAATGAGAAGGAGTCAATGTCCAAAAAACTGACGGAACACCCGCAGGAACACCACCATTTAAACTAAAAACTTGTGTGCCACATGCTAAATTTCCACTTGTAACCTCTCCAAAATCAACAGGCAAAGGAATGCATCCTACTTCTAAGAAGTAATGACCACGAGAAGAAACATCTGGAAAATTAGCATTTGATTTATTGGTTATTCTGATAGCATAATAAGTATTTGGTAATAAATTAAGCCCTAACTTCTTAAATTATTAGGTAACAGCATCGTTTTTTTCGCTATTAAAAGCATCAATAACGTTTTTTGCTTTTTTTGGTATCTCTGCATCTACCCATTTTTAACATTTTGCAATACCAACAGGATATCAGCAGGAGAATATTTTTTGTTCAAGTCTATTTCTTTGATTTTGGCTATGATACGATAGTAGGCTCGCAAGGCGAAAAAATTGATGAAGTGCCAAGTTTCCATTCCTGCCTCACTTTGCATATAAGTTCTATCTGCCTCTAAGACGTTCTTGTAAGTATCATTGAGTTGTTCTATGTCGTTTCGGTTTTTATAGTATTGATAGACTTTTTGAGGAGATAAAGCCACTTCTTTGGCTTCAAATTTCTTCTCTTGCTGTTTTTCTTGTTTCTTTTTTGTTTCTTTCTTTTGTTTTTGATTGTTTTGAGGCTCGTTGTTTGTTATGGGGTTGCTTTCTATTACTTGTGCATCTATGTCTATCACTTCTACTTGGTGCGTTTCTGTGGTGTTGGTAATGAAACCCAATGTACCAAAATGTGCTTGTTTTTCATAAAATTTTGTCAAGGTATAGCCATCGGCTCCGTCGGTAATTCTTTGCAAATAATCTTTGGTTTCAGCCAACTTTAATGCCTCGTCCAAAAATAAAATCACTTGTTTGTGAGGCATATTGGCTTGTAAAAATGGGGTGGTTTTATACCAAATGACACGCCCTTCAAACAAGAAAAAACCATCAAAGCCTTTTTTATCACTGCTTTGGGTGCAACTATAATCCAAAAAAACACTTTTTCTACAAAATACTGACATTGTTTTGAGAATAAAAACCTTTGTCAGACACCAAAACAGCCTGTTTGATACCACTTTCTTGGAGTGTCAGGCGAAAAGAACGCACCTCACGCACACTGCCTTGCACACAACGATAAAAAAGAGGCATTTGCGTATCCTGAGAAAATAAATACAACAAATTCACTTGAGTATCAAAGTTCCTTTGAGAATTATAGCCTACTTGTGCCGACAAATTTTGACCTGATTGTGTGGTAATATGTGTGCTGTCTATCAATAAAATTTCTTCCCCCTCCACATAATTCACGCATCACAGAGGCGATAACCTCTCTTTGTTTGCCAACCACCTGCAACATCTCTGTCATAGCACGACTGCCCATATTTACTGCCGCGTAACGTTCACTCAAATAACTACTTTCCAAATGCCAAGGCATTTGCTTAAAACTGCTTTGATAAAGCAAGCGAAACACAATGCAACACAAAAGTTGTTGTGCCTGTTGGGGAAAAAAGCGTTCCAGTAAAGTCTGCTCTTTTGTCAAAAAAGACAATATCAAATCAGATGCACCAAATTCTTTCACACTTACCACACAAGGCAACGCAAAACTTTCCTTATTTTCTTTATTGACAACCCCGTCTTTGGTAATTCTGCCTAAATACTTCCCACTTTTTTTGACAGTCTTCTTTTTGTCTTTGTGATAATAACTACTTACTTCGTACAAATAGTACTTATTTTGTATTTTTTTAATCTCTTGGTTTTTTTGGTGAAAAGCCAAAACCCACTCTGGATGTGACATAAGATAAATTAATTGATATATTACCTAATATTAGGTAACAACATTAACACTAAAAATGTTCAAAAAAAACAAGCATAAAACCATTTTTTAACCCAAGTCAACATATTACCTAATAATTTGAGAAGTTAGGGTATTTTTACTATTTCACTTTTAGCTTCTTTATTTAAAATTGTTGATTTTTAAATGCTTGTAATCTGTTGATGATAAAAAATATAGCCTTTACCAAAGTTCAGACTATATTTTTCAAAAAAAATTATAACAACCTTATTTTTTCTTTCTTGTGGTAGTTGCAGGTTTTTCTACTTTAACTGCTTCTGCTTTTGGTTTTTTGGTAGCAGTTGCTTTTTCTATAGATTTTTCTACTGCTTTTTTAGCGATGGTAGGTTTTAAAATCAAAACACTCAAAGCAGGTAAATGTACGCTTACTGATTTTGTTCTGCTGTGTGAAGCAATATTTTCTATTTCAATTTTTGGATTAAAAACTACTCCACTTCCGCCATATTTTGCTTCATCAGTATTCAAAACCTCGACCAAAGAAAGTGTATCATCTGGTACACCAAAACGATAATTTTCTTGTACCATTGGCGTAAAATTACAAATAGCAATAATTTTATCAGCACCTTCTTTGCCTTTTCTCATATAAATCAAAACAGAATTACGATAATCACTCAAATCAATCCACTCAAAACCATCACTCGAAAACGGTAATTGATGTAATGCTTTTTCGGTTTTAAAAATATGATTCAAATCTTTTACCAAATGTTGCACGCCTGCGTGTAAGGAATATTGTGCCAAATGCCATTCAACGCTGTAATCGTGTTTCCATTCCGAACTTTGTCCGATTTCACTGCCCATAAACAACAATTTATTACCTGGGTGCGTAAACATATAGCCAAATAAAAGTCTTAAATTCGCAAATTTTTGCCACTCATCGCCCGGCATTTTATCCACCAAAGGTCCTTTGCCATGTACCACTTCGTCGTGAGAAAGTGGCATCATAAAGTTTTCGGTAAACGCATACACCAAACTAAAAGTAATTGTTCCGTGATGATAAGACCTAAACATTGGGTCTTCTTTGAAATATTTGAGTGTGTCGTTCATCCAACCCATCATCCATTTCATTCCAAATCCTAACCCTCCTAAAAACACAGGTTTTGAAATTCCTGCAAATGCAGTTGATTCTTCTGCAATGGTTTGTACGTCTGGGAAATTAATATAAACAGTTTCATTCATTTCTTTTAAAAATGAAATTGCTTCTAAATTTTCGTTTCCACCATAGATATTAGGTATCCATTCGCCTTGTTTTCTCGAATAATCTAAATACAACATAGAAGCCACTGCATCAACTCTCAAGCCATCTACGTGGTATTTATCTAACCAAAATAAAGCATTACTAATCAAAAATGCACGCACTTCATTGCGTCCATAATTAAAAATCAAACTGCCCCAATCTGGGTGAAAACCTTTGCGTGGGTCTTCGTGTTCGTACAAAGCAGTTCCGTCATAGTTTGCTAAGGCATATCCATCAGTTGGAAAATGTGAAGGCACCCAATCTAAAATAACTCCAATGCCATTTTCGTGCATTTTATCTATCAAAAACATCAATTCTTGTGGTGTACCATATCTCGAACTTGGAGCAAAAAATCCTGTAACTTGATAGCCCCACGAACCAAAAAATGGATGTTCCATCACAGGCATCATTTCCACGTGTGTAAAGCCCATTTCTTTTACATATTGCACCAATTCATCAGCCATTTCTGTATAACTCAAAGAGCGTCCTCCGTCCTCATATTTTCGTTTCCATGAACCCAAATGCACTTCATAAACCGAATAAGGTGCGTCTAAGGCATTATGTTTTGCCCTTGTTGTCATCCAATTTTTATCTTGCCAGCTATAATCTGATATATCCCAAACGACAGAGGCAGTTTTTGGTGGCACTTCCATTAACATAGCAAAAGGGTCAAATTTATCTAAAACTTGTCCATAATGGTGAGAATGAATTTTATATTTATAAGTATCTCCTTTTTGAACGTGAGGTACAAAACCTTCCCAAACGCCTGTCCCTGAAAGGTTAGGATATAAATAATGGGTGGAAGCATTCCACCCATTAAAACTTCCAATGACATTAATTTGTTGAGCATTAGGTGCCCAAACAGCAAAATAAGTTCCTTTCACGCCATCAACCTCAATAAGATGCGAACCTAATTTTTCATATAATTTAAAATGTTTACCTGCTTTGAATAAGTTATTATCAAAGTCAGAAAAAAGACTATAAGGTTTAACCTGATTTTCCATTGTTCTTATTTTTTTTATTAATCTTAAAAGTTTAATTTTTTGTGTAAAACTAATGTGTATTTGTAGAAAATCAAAAAAAAACATATAAAAAAAATTTTTTTTTTAAAATTATTAAACACTTTTTAATTTTTTTTTGTTTTTTAGAGATAAATTTACATTAAAAATAAAATCAATGGAAAAAAATAGTACAAAAATAGGAGTTTTATTGGTCAATTTAGGAACGCCCGATAGCCCTAATACACCTGATGTGCGTAAATATTTAAGAGAATTTTTGATGGATAAACGTGTGGTTGATGTACCTTTTGCTTTGCGTTGGGCGTTGGTTAATTTGATTATTGCTCCTTTTAGAGCACCCAAATCTGCTAAAATTTATAAAGAAGTTTGGACAGAAAAAGGCTCGCCACTCAAAGTATATGGGTATGAAATCAAAAAATTATTACAAGAAGCATTAGGAGAAAATTTTGTGGTTGAGTTAGGAATGCGTTATCAAAGCCCAAGTATTCAAAGCGGATTAGAAAATTTAAGGAATAAAGGATATGCAAGAATCATTGTGATTCCTTTGTTTCCTCAATATGCGTCTGCTAGCACAGGTTCGGTGCAAGATAAAGTAATGGAAATTGTCAAAAATTGGCAAATTATTCCTGAAATTTCTTTTGTGCAAAGTTTTTTTGACCACCCACTTTTTATTGAGGCTTTTGCTGCCAACGGCAATAAATATCTATCAAAAGAAAAATTTGACCACGTAATTTTTAGCTATCACGGATTGCCTGAAAGACAAATCAGAAAAGCAGACCACACAAAAACTTGTTTGGTTGATGCCAAAAAAGATAAATCTATTGCAGGAAACCCCAATTGTTGTGCCGTTTCTCACGATGGAAACAGAGGTTGTTATAGAGCAAATTGTTTTGCTACCTCAAGACTTTTAGCCGAAAAATTAGGCTTAGAAGAAAAAGATTATACCGTTTGTTTTCAATCTCGTTTGGGTAATGATCCTTGGATAAAACCTTATACTGATTTGGTTATCAAGGATTTAGTAAAACAAGGAAAGAAAAAAATAATTGCTTTTTCTCCTTCTTTTGTGTCTGATTGTTTAGAAACGACTATCGAAATTGGTGAAGAATACAAAGAAATTTTTGAAGAAGCAGGCGGAGAACATTGGCAATTTGTCGAAAGTTTGAACGATTCAGCACTTTGGATTGATACTCTGGTCGATTTGGTACAATGTTATTCACAAAGAATACCAAGAATGGAAGAAAGAATTTTGAGTGAAAAAATAAGCTAAAAATATTGAACAAAAATTATAACCAAATTTTATCTCATTCTTTCATCAAATAAACATACAAAGAAAATGAATTTTTTAGCACATTTGTATCTTTCAGGAACAAAAAATAATGATGTTTTGTTAGGAAATTTTAGTGCCGATTTTGTCAAAGGCAAACAAAAACTTGACTACGAACCTGCTGTGCAAAAAGGTTTTGAATTGCATTATTTTATTGATAATTTTACAGATACGCATTTAGAAACTAAAAAAGCGTGTGAAATTTTGAAAAATGATTTTGGAAGATACGCAGGTGTCATTGTAGATGTTTTTTTTGACCATTTTTTATCTAAAAATTTTACACAATTTCATCACGAAAAAATAGAAATATTTGCAGAAAAAACTTATATTTTGTTACAAGAAAATTTATTTATTTTCCCAGAAAAATTACAAGAAATGTTGCCTTATATGATAAACCAAAATTGGTTAGTGAGGTATGGAGATTTTGGAGGCTTGCATAAATCTTTGCAAGGAATCACAAAAAGAGCCAAATATGCCCCCGATTTAACGCAATCTATTGCTGTGTTAGAAAATCAATACAAAGATTTTGAGGAATGTTTTTTTGCATTTTTTCCTGATGTAGAAAAAGCATCAAAAGAAAAAATAAATATATTACTCGATAATTTTTTATAAAAACAAAACCATTATCAATAAAAAACCTTCAACATTTTTAAAAATATTGAAGGCTTTTTTTTATAATTTTTTGAAAAATTATGAGAATATAAATACTATTGTGGCACCATTCTTAACTCTTGATTAAGTGGTAAATTAATAGCACCTCCTAAAATATTAATAGCACTTGCGGCACTTAATTTAAGACTTGTAGCCGTTAAGCCAGTAATCGTAAATGCAACATTTCCACCCGCAGTAGCGCCTAATCTTGGATAAGACAAAATTAAACGAGTTTTAGCTGCATTCAAAGCCCAAGTAGCAGGCGTAGGAATAGTACCCACAGTAACATAGTTAATACCATAAAAAGTTCCAAATTTAAGCGTTAAACCTGTTGCAGGAGTTCCTGTTGAGCTACCAGTTGAAAAATAACCAGCATCAGGGCTACCAAAACCTTTCCAAGTTACGCCTGTCAAATTAGCATCTGTAACATTAGGAGCGACTGAATTTGGATTAAGCGTAAAACGAAATTCTGCATCTTGAGTCAAATTGATTAAACCAAACAACGAAATTCCACCACTTCCATCTAAAGGTGCTACCCAAAGTTCTGTTTCTGTTGTTTTGGTAATTTTAACACTTTGTGATGAAAAAGTTACGCTTCCTGAGGTACTATAATTAGGATAAGTCAGACTTAAAACATTTCCTGCCACAGACCAAGTAGCCAAAGGTCCTAAATTTTGTCCATTAATCACAGTAGAATTGATGGTCGATTTTGAGAAACGAATTTTTACATAAGGAGCGGCTTCGGTAGCAACTCCTGCCACAAACAATCCTTGTGTTTGCCAATCTTTGTTAGCAATTAAAGATTCTGCGGGTGTTGGTTCGGTTTCTTTACAAGACCAAAAAAAAGGAATAATGAATATAAAAAGCAATATTTTTTTCATATTTTCTATTAAGATTTTAATTATACATACTTCATTATATACGCAAAAACAAGTTAAAAGTTTCTTTTTAGTTGATTTTTTGAGTAAAAAAATGGGCAGATGCACTAACCTTACATCTGCCCTTTGTGAAAACAGGACTCGAACCTGTGTTATCAATTTCTGAGATTGATGAGTTAACCACTTCTCTATTTCACAGAATAGGAATATTCTTAAAGAGAATAACCTCCATTTATTTTTTGTTGCCTTTAATAAATTACTTACATCAGACTCTTGCTCTACCACTGAGCTACTCTCGCATATAAAATTGCTACCTAAAAATCGGTGCAAGAGAAAGGATTCGAACCTCTGCACTAAGCTTTACCACTTATTAAAAACAATTCAAAAACTGTTTAATCTAAGACTTGAAGCAAGAAACTAATGCTAAGACCACTATCTATAATTTTTTTCTTAGAAAAAAATACCAGAAGCAATCGGAAATTAGACTGACAAAAAGTATAAGACTGTACTTCAAAACAACAAACAATTTTTTAACAAAAAAAGTTTCTTAGTTTTGATGTTTTTTTAGAATCAGAGAATAATAAAGAATAAACTAAAATTTTGTTGTATTTTTTCTGAAAATATTATTTTTAAAGTTTCGAAGAAAAAATAAAATTTATGATATTCTCTCTGTATGATTTTTCTTAAATTCTATATTTTTATTGAAATTTGATGTATCTTTGCTTCAAAAAAATAAAAATATACATCAAAAATGCTTTCAGCGATTGAAAAAAAAAGATATATTCGACATATTCAACTCGAAGAGATAGGTTTAGAAGGGCAAAAAAAAATTTGTGAAAGTAAAATTTTAGTCATTGGGGCAGGTGGTTTGGGTTGTCCTGCTTTGCAATATCTTACTTGTGCAGGCGTTGGAAAAATTGGCGTAGCAGATTTTGATATAGTAGCATTATCAAATTTACAAAGACAAATTTTGTTCACAGAAGAAGATATTGGTAAAAACAAAGCCGAAACCAGCGTCAAACATTTACAAAAATTGAATACTTTTGCTAAATTTGAAATATTTAACCAAAAAATAACATTGGAGAATGCAGAAAGTATCATTTCAAATTATGATTTGATTTTAGATTGTTCAGATAATTTTTCAACACGTTATTTAATCAATGATATTTGTGTAAAATTAAATAAAATTTGGATTTTTAGTGCCATTCAAGGCTTTGAAGGGCAATTAGGTGCGTGTAATTTGATATTAGAAAACGGAGAAAGAAGTAGTACCTATCGGTGTATTTTTCCAGAAACAGACCATAATAATCAAATTTTAAATTGTCATCAAGCAGGAATTTTAGGAGCAACAGCAGGAATTTTAGGAACTTTACAGGCTTTAGAGGCATTAAAAATAATTTTATCGATTGGAGATATACTAAAAAATAGAATTTTATTATTAAATGTTTTAACTTTGCAACAAAAAATAATTCATATTAAAAAAATATTACCTGAAAATAAAAAAAAGTTCTCACAAAAAAATAACGATAAAAATAAAAACATGAAAGAAATGACGGTAAAAGAATTGTATCAAATGCTTAAAAATAATGAAGCAATACAATTGATTGATGTAAGGGAAATCCACGAATTTGAAATTTGTCATCTAAAAAATTCTGAATTAATACCTGTAGCTAATATCCCTGAAAATATTGATAAAATACAAAAAGATAAAATGGTGGTTGTGTATTGTCATCACGGAGTAAGAAGTGCTAATGTGATTAATTACCTCAAAAAAAATCATCAATTGAATAATTTATATAATTTGGTAGGCGGAATTCACGCGTGGGCGTTACATATCGATACAGATATGCAAACGTATTAGTGTTACAAATGGTAAGAAGTTTGTTTTTTCACAAAAATAATTTACTTTTATATTTGAGAGTTAGCAAACTTCTTTTTATTGTAGTCTATGCTATAAAAAAGCACGAAAATAATACAAATTTTATAGATTAAAATTCAATTTTTTTAAGTGCTTTTTAAACTTTTTTGTGTACTTATTTCAAAAACTACCCAACTTTTTCTAATTCTTCGGTTTTGAATTTACGATTATAAGTATAATTGTTTGTCAAATAACCAGACCTTACCGCAGGATTTTCGACCAATTCTTCGGCTGTTCCTTCGGCAAATCGAGTGCCTTCTTTCATTACATACGCCCTGTCTGTGATAGATAAAACGGCATCAGCATTGTGGTCAGTAATCAAAATTCCTAAATTTTTATACTTTAAATAATAAATAATGCGTTGAATATCCTCCACCGCCAACGGATCTACTCCCGCAAAAGGCTCATCTAATAACACAAAACTTGGATTAACTGCCAAAGCACGTGCAATTTCTGTGCGCCTGCGTTCGCCACCTGAAAGTACTCCTCCCATCGATTTTCTTACGTGATGTAATTTGAACTCGTCTAATAATTCCTCAACTTTTGCATTTTGTTCGGTATGTGTTTTAGAAGTCATTTGTAAAACGGCTCTGATGTTGTCCTCTACGCTTAATTTTCTAAAAACTGATGCTTCTTGTGCCAAATATCCCAGCCCTTTTCTTGCTCTTTTATACATTGGCAAAGAGGTAATATCTTCATTATCCAAAAAAACTTTGCCACTATTAGGCTTGACCAAACCTGTGCAGATATAAAAAGTAGTCGTTTTTCCTGCTCCATTTGGACCTAACAATCCTACGATTTCGCCTTGTTCGACATACACAGAAACGTCATTGACTACGGTTCTTTTTCCGTATTTTTTTACTAAATTTTTTGCTTGTAAAATCATTATTTTTTTGTTTAATTTATTCAACTATAACAGGACAATCTTTTCCTTTGTCTTTGATTAAATAACTCAAAGTCAAACAAGTAAAAAAATATCTATCGTTACTATTTGGATTGCCTGTATAATATTTAGGATTATTGTTTTGCGTTTGATTTTTGTTAGTTTTCAAGCCCAAATCATCTAAGGAACTTGTAAAAGTAGTGCGTGCTACAAATTCGAATCCAAGATTTATTTGTTTTGAAACTGCCCATTTCATACCTACTCCCAAAGGAATTATCACTGAATAAGTGCTATAAGTTGGGGTGGCATTAAACATAGGTACAAATTGCATATAACCAACTCCAGCAGATAAATAAGGGGTAAATTTTTGTTTTCTTTCATTTTTTTTACGTCCTTCATTCCTAAAATTTAAAAAATTATATTCTGCTACTGCGGAAACTTCCCACAAATTTGTTCTAAATTTATGATTGCGTTCTAAGGCAAAATTACTGGTTGAATTTTTATCATCGCCTTCTATCGTGCCAAAAAGCCCGTTTAATCTTAAACTCATTGCTTTTGAAACATTGGCTCTATAAAAAACTCCCCAACCTTGACCTGTTTCTCTATAATTAATAATGGGTGCTAATTCACCTTTATAATTCATTGCACCCAATTGTAAGCCAATTTCGTGCGTTTGCGAAAATAGATTTGAAAAATTAAACTCAAAAACAACCATCAGAAAAATAACTTTGACAAATATTTTGAACATTTTAATAGAATAATTAAAAAATGAAAGGAATATAAAAATAGTATAATGCCTAATTTTAAACACTTCTTGTGAGTAAAATGTTTTTTTTTAGTTATTTTGATAACGTATTTTGAAAGTAGAAAGTATTTTTTTTGATATTTTTTTATTGTAATTACAAAGATTTTTTGAAAAAATATCGCATTTCTAACAATAAATCGTTTACAAAACTCAAACTAATTTCATTGGGCAAATCAGAATTTTCGAATAGATTTTCGAGTTTTTGAATGTCTATTTCTGCATTTTCGATTATTTTTTCGAGGCTTATATTTCCTTTTCTGATTTCTAATAATTCTTTTGCGTTTGGTCTTCTGACTTTGATGGTTTTTTCGGTTGCAATTTCAATTGCCATATCTAATAATCTTCGGCAGTGCATCAAATTTTTTCCGTCAATTTTTTGCTCGTGTGCAGTTGTATCTACGTATCTTTGCGTATTGCGATTATTGAGCCATTCTTGATATTGATTATAGTCTTTGCAATGTTTTGAATATCCATCTTTATTAAAATTAACAATTGCCAAAGCATTCATATTTTTAGGAATAGAACTCAGGCGAATATTGTTGCTATTTTCCAAAGAAATACCTTTAAAACCTAAGTTTTTATCTGAATCATAATACAAAGCATATCCATCTTTGAAATGTTCGAGAGATACCAAACCACAAAACTCTTGTAATAAATGATTATTTTCGAGCCATTTTTCGACTAAAATTGTCTTACCATTTTCATAAACATATACAAAATCTAATGGATTTTTTCGGACAATTCTTTCTTTTTCCCAATTCATTTTTTTGTCTAATCCTTTGGCTTTTTTAATTTGGGCAATGGCATATCCACCAAAAGAATGAACACATTTTTTGGTTAAAAACTTATCTCTATATGCCATTATTAAGTCAAAAACAGGTTTTTTATCAATAATACAATCCGCAGGCGAGTACAATAATTCTAAAACCGTTGGGTTAGCAGATTGCAACAATTGTAAAAAACGCCTTGCTTCATAATAACATTCGTCCTTAGAAACATCGATTTGTTCTTTATATCCAAAAGTAAGTAAATCGTCCTCATTTTGCATATAAACGCCTTTATAATCTATATCAGAAGTGGCAATATTCGTCCCATAAGATTGACTACCTACAATTGCCTTGAAAATAATTTGTTCCATTTTATTTTTAATAATAAAAACCGCAGATTTTTTTTTTCGTTTTTCACAACAGCCATTTTTCAGTTGTCAATATCGAAGACTTAACAAACTGAAAAAATATAAAAATAAACAAAAATCGTTTTTTTATCAACCGCAACTTACCTCTGTATTCATTGATTCGAAGAATGACAATGTTTTGTCTAAGTATCTTTTTTATTTTTTACAAAAGTAGATATTTTTTCTTATTCAACAAAATATTTATCAAAAAAATCCTTATCAAATAAAAAAATATTTACCCCAATATTTTCTTAGAATTTGATTATTTTTTGTAAAAATAATATTTTTGTTTTAGATTTGTACCAAAATAAATTTTAGTCTAAATAAACTAAAATTTAAACTAAAAAAAAATGCAAAACAATCTATGAAATTTCAAGACTTATTACAAAATATCTCGCATACGCATACAGAACTACAAATAAAAGCTGTTCAGAGTGTTAATCAAGCCCTTACTATTCGAAATTGGTGCATTGGTGCGTATATTGTGGAGTATGAACAAAACGGCAATGACCGCGCCAAGTATGGCGAAAAACTTTTCGCAACCTTAGCCAAAGAACTCAAAACTATCAAAGGTTTGAACAGTGCAACACATTTGAAAAGATTTAGAAAGTTTTACCAAACATACCCACTTTTTGGGCAAGTGCTTGTGCAAGAGCAATTTTTGTTACCTGCCTCAATTCGACCATCACTGATGGTCGAATTGCAAAATATTGATAATCAAGAGATTGATTACACAAAGTTACTGTTGCAAAGAGTTTCATTTACGCATCTTTCGGTTTTGATGACTATCGAAAACTCCACCAAACGCCGTTATTACGAAATGCTGACACTCAAAACCACACCTTCGGTGCGCGAGTTGGAGAGGCAAATCAATACGCTTTCCTACGAAAGATTGGGACTTTCAGCAAACAAAGACCTTAGTTTTGAGCAAATCAAAAAAACGATAACCGTACAAACGCCACAAGATGCGATAAAAGATGTATATTTCTTTGATTTTTTGGGACTAAGTTCGCAACAAAATTTTGATGAAAATGATTTAGAACAGGGACTCATTGCCCATTTACAAGATTTTATTTTAGAATTAGGTAATGGTTTTTGTTTTGAGGCAAGACAAAAACGCATTTTGATAGGCGGTGAATATTTTTTTATTGACTTGGTTTTTTATCATCGTTTGCTGAAATGCCATATTTTGATAGAACTCAAAGTAGATAAAATGAAAGCAGGACACATTGCACAACTGCAAACTTACCTGAACTATTATCAAGCCGAAATAAAAGAAGAAAACGACAATCCGCCTATTGGTATTTTGTTGGTAACGGATAAAAATGAGGCACTTGTACGCTACACAATGCCCACACAAGGCAACGACCTTTTTATTTCAAAATACAAAATCCAACTACCCACAGAAGAAGAATTACAAAATTTTATTTTAAAAGAACTCAAAAAACGATAAAAAATCTATATCTTTGTCAGAAAAAAATGTAACACACTTTCAATTTTCTTTTTATGGATAAAAATAAAAAAATAATTATATGGGATACAGCAATTACAAAAAAATAGAACAAGTAACCAAAAAATTTGGGCTTGTGGCGCGTGGAGCAGATTTATTTGAGAATATTAAACCAATTGAACCGAGTAGTTGGTTGGTGGAAACTTTGCATATTGCACAAGTCTTTCCGCTTCGTAATGAGAAAGCAAAATCAGAGCGGATAGTTTCACCTATTTTGTTAGAGGTTGCACAACATTTTCAAGAAAATGTTACCCTGTTTTCAGGCGAAGATTTGTCGGTAGATAGTGACAAAGATTTGTCAGGAGAATGTGATTTCTTTCTCACATTGATTGGTCAAAGTGTTTATTTAGAAAGCCCTATTATTTCGTTGGTGGAGGCAAAAGATGAGGATATGGATTATGGCATAGCCCAATGTGCCGCACAATTATATGGGGCAAAATTATTCAATGAAATGGAAGGCAAGAACTTTCCTGTTTTGTATGGCTGTGCTACTGATGGCATAGAATGGAAGTTTTTGCGTTTTGAAAATAATATTTTTTACATTGATAAAAAGACCTACACAGATTTGAAACAAATTGTAGGCGTTTTTCATTTTGTTATTCAAAGTTATTTGTAGGAATATTTTACAAAGAACTCAAAAAACGATAAATGTATGAAACCAAAAGAAAGTTATTGAATTGGAAAAATATTTATAATTTGAATTAACATATCCCAAAACTATTCATAAATATTACCTACAATTCCAAATTTTTTAATTATTCTCCAAAATAATTATGTGTTAAATAACAATAAAAGATTGTATAAAATGTTAAAAAAAATATTATTTTTATATATTTTAATTTTGGTAATTCATCCAATAATAGTAAGTGAAATTTTGGGATTGTTTAGTCAAAGTAAAATTCATCTTTCATTTGGAATTTTAGTTTACTATAATAATTTGGTACTTTTCATTTTTTCTATTTTTGTTTGTTTTGCTTGGAACATAAAAAATAATATACTTGTTTATTTGTGTTTTATTTTATTTATTATTTTTACTATTATTATGTGGCAAAATGCCATTTTCATTAACCCATTTAAAAGTATGATGGTTTTAACTTGTTCATTTATTTTTTATATTATTTCGAATATCGTGAGCAAGCAATAATTAGCACCAATATCTCGCAAATATTGCCTACAATTTCTTTTTTTTTAGAACTATTCTAAAATTTAACTAATAAAATTGTTTTTGTTTGGTAAATTTTTGTCTATCTAAATAGTCGTAGATTTTGGATAGTTCTACATCATTTCTCATATTATTTTCTTAGAATTTGATTATTTTTTGTAAAAATAATATTTTTCTTTTAAATTTGTACCAAAAAGAAAAGTCAAAAAGAAAATAGTCTGAAAATTTATAATCTCTTAATAATATGGATATTCTAATTTATAACGAAATTGAGTATGGAAAACTCAAAAAACAATTTGATAAAACGCTTGATTACCTAAAAACAAATGATTTTAAGTCAGCAGATGTCAAAAAAATGGTCAATACAGGTTTTTATCGTGCAAAATTAGATGATACTAATCGACTGCTTTTCAAATATACACGCATAGAAGGCAAAACTTTTTTATTGTTATTAGAAATTATTTTTAACCACGATTACGATAAATCACGTTTTTTGAATGGTGCAATCGTTGATGAATCAAAACTTATTTCTATCAAAACTGAAAAAGATTTTACAGAAGAAGAATCTACACCTTTGGCATACATCAACCAAAAACAAAAAAGTTTTCATATTTTAGATAAAATTTTATCTTTTGATGAAATTCAAGACGAAATATTCCGATTGCCAAGCCCTGTAATTATTATTGGTTCGGCAGGAAGTGGAAAAACAGCCTTGACTTTGGAAAAAATAAAAACGCTTTCAGGAAAAGTTTTATATACTACACTTTCGAATTATTTGGTAGAAAATTCTAAAAATATTTACTATTCTTATGATTATGAAAACGAAAAACAAGAAGTCGATTTTATGTCTTTCCAAGAATATCTTTCTTCAATAGAAGTTCCGACAGGCAAAGAAATTGATTTTAGAACTTTTGAACAATGGATTTGGCGATTCAAACAAAGCCATAAAATCAAAGACGCTTATAAAATCTATGAAGAATTTAAAGGCGTAATGACAGGCTCTATCGTCGATAAACCTTATCTTTCAAAAGAAGAATATCTTAATTTGGGAGTAAAACAATCTATTTTTTTGCAAGAAGAAAGAGAATTGGTGTATGATGTTTTTAAAAAATACATCGATTTTTTGCAAGAAGGTAAATATTATGATAGTAATTTGGTTGCTTTTGGACACCTTTCAAAAATCGAAAAAAGTTATGATTTTGTGGTGATAGATGAGGTGCAAGACATTACAAATGTTCAACTTTTTAGTATTATCAAATCGCTTAAAATACCTACTAATTTTATCCTTTGTGGAGATTCGAACCAAATTGTGCATCCTAATTTTTTCTCTTGGGCAAATATCAAAACTTTGTTTTATAAACAAGAATTAAAAGGAAATATTATCAGAGTACTCTCGACCAACTATCGAAATACTCCCGAAGTTACAGGCATTGCCAATCAATTATTATTAATTAAAAATGCTCGTTTTGGCTCAATAGACAAAGAAAGTAATTATTTGGTCAAATCTAATTCACAGCACAAAGGAGAAGTACAATTTTTGGAAAATCTCCCAAAAACAAAACAAGAATTAAATCAAAAAACAAAAAAATCTGCCAAATTTGCTGTGATTGTGATGCGTAATGAGGACAAAGATGAGGCTCGTAAATACTTTCAAACACCTCTTTTGTTTTCTATCCACGAAGTAAAAGGATTAGAATATGAAAATATTATCCTTTATAACATCATTTCAGGTTATGAAAAAGAATTTAGAGAACTCACTTCAGGCGTGAGCAAAGAACAACTGCAAGCCGAAAGCCTCGTATATGCACGCGCAAAGGACAAAACAGACAAATCTTTGGACGAATATAAATTTTATGTCAATGCTTTGTATGTTGCGATGACAAGAGCAATCAAAAATTTATATGTCGTAGAAACCAACAAAAAACACGCATTGTTAGAATTATTAAATCTTACTAATTTTTCTTCTCAAGTCAATCTCAAAGAACAAAATTCATCTGCGGAAGAATGGCAAAGAGAAGCCAACCGATTAGAAAAACAAGGTAAAAACGAACAAGCTGATGCCATTCGTAATCAAGTTTTACAAATCAAACCTGTGCCTTGGGAAGTCATCACAGCCGAAAAAATCAAAGATGCGATGTCAAAAGGATTTTTACCTGACTTTTTTAACAAAAAATCTAAAGATATTTTGTATGAATATGCTTTGTATTATGGTGATGGAGATATAATGAAAAAACTTTCTGCACTCAAATATCGCCCTGCTGATGAAGATAGATGGACAAAAGAACGTACATTAATACTTGCCCGCAAATTTCATCCTTATGTCAAAGATGATTTGAAAGCCATCGAACCACTTTTTCAAAGACACGGATTAGATTTTAGAAATGAAGTAAATCTTACGCCTTTTATGCTTGCTCTCACCAATAATTCTCCAAAAATTTTGGAATATTTGATAAAAAATGGTGCAAAAAAAGACCTTGTAGATAATAATAGAAAAAATGCAACACATCTTTTATTCCTTCAAACTTATTTGAAAGATAAAAAAGACAATTTGAATCAAGTGTATCATTTGGTTAAAAATGAAAGTTTACGTTTGAAAATTAAAAATAAATTTATCAAAATAGATAACCATCAAGCAGAATATTTTATGCTTACTTATATGTTATCTATATTGGGTTCTTTTTTAAATAATCCTATAAAAAAAGAGAAATCAATGTATAGTTTGCTCGTAGGAACTTTTGAAGCAAGTGTATTTTTAAATTTTTACGAAGGACTTACACACCATACAATACCCGAATATCGTACAAAACGCTCTTATATTTCTTCTATATTGTCTAAAAATGAAGTTCGTGCTGATAATCCTTATAATAAAAAATTGTGGGTACGTTTGGAATTAGGCAATTATATCTTAAATCCACTCCTTGAAATATTGATAGAAAATGAATGGGTAAATATATATGATTGGGTAAATCTTGATGATATGGTAGCAAATAACAAAGAAAGATTGAAAAAAATAAACTACTACGATATAAGGAACAATAAGAATGAAAAAGGAAAAGAAATGTTGTTTCAACAAATTGCACATTATAAAAATTTGCTTTTGAATAGTAACGACATACTTCCTGATGAAGATGAACAAACAAAAGAAACAAAAACAACAAAAAAAACCACTAAAAAGAAATAAAAATACATTTTTTTGTAACTTTCAGTTGTTTTTTTGGTGGAAATATAAACGCTCAATGCTGTCAATTTAACTATTTTAAACTTTGGACATAATTTTTTAATTTTTTGTTAAAAATTAAAAAAGGCAGATTTTTCTTACTAATTTTAGATTATGAAAAAAAAACATAGTTTA
>RDXZ01000093.1 GCA_004293265.1 Bacteroidota bacterium
TTATACCAACAAAAGTAGTGTAACAGAACTTTGTTCACAATGTAATAACGAAATTCGTTATTGATAGATTATCACTTTATTTAATGATTGTTCCTTAGTATATAAATATTGATTTTTTTTTCGTTAATTTATATTTTCAAAAATAAATTTCTATCTTTGTGCAAAATAAAAATGTGCTGATAAACAAACGTGGGTTGTTGGTGCCGAAAAGTGCAGAACTAAAATCTTAACAAAATATAAGTTTTACCGCACTTTTCGAAATACCGACAACGGCGGAAAAATTATACCTCTAACATTGTTTCCATAGTAGTTCCATCAGGAACTTTAACAAAATAAACTTTTTCATTTTCTTTGATTGCCCTTTCTATAAAATAGCCCAAATGAACTATACGAACTAACATTGCCTCTATACCGCTTTGTTTAGTATATAATGTAAATTCTTTACCTGTGATATAGGTGATTTCTTTTGAACCATCACTTCTGTAACCACTTCCAATTTCTTTAAACATCATACGTAACCAACGGACTATTTTTTCATAAACTTCTTTTAAGTTTTGAATTTCTACCCTTGTTACTTCTTCATTCAAAAGAAAATTATCCTCTTCTTTTTGTGAAGGAAAGAGAAAAAAAGAAATCCTAATTAAATGTTCATCTGGACATCCATAATAATAACCTCTCTTATAAATAGGTGTTTGGAGATTACATTTTAGTATAAAAGTATATTTCATAAAAAATTATCTGATTAAACGGAAAACTATACCATAATCATCTGGAATAAAATCTTCTTTCCGCCGTTGTTGTTAGTATCTCGAAAAGTGCAGTAAAACCTTGGTAAAGTGTTTTGTTTTGCTCTAAGTTCTAAATTTTTGTAAAGTTTTAAAGTTTTTGCTTCTACTAAATTATATACGATTTTTTTCTATGGAGCATGTAATACATATTTTTAGTGTGTGCTACAATTTTTATTTTTTGTATAAATCTTAGTAGAACCACAAATTTTATACACATAAAAAAAATGCTCAATACAAATATTTTTTTCTATTTTTGTATCGAGCAAATATATTTTGTAAGAAAAATAAATTATTTTACCTCTGTTTCTTCAGGTTTTGTAATTTTTTCTTTCATCGTTTTTTCTATCGCCAATGAAATTGTAAATCTCAAAGTATTGCCCAAAGGACTATTTGCTCCCGCAGCTGCCAAATAAGAAACGTCAATTCCTAAATTATTATATTTGAAACCTGCACCTACTGTGAAATATTTTCTGTTTCCTTTGGTAGCATTCTCACCAAAATAACCCGCTCTTGCAAAAAATAGATTATTATAACTATATTCAGCCCCAATAGAAACCATAAATTCTTTTAACTCTTCACTAAATCCGCCCGGCGCATCTGCAAATGAACCAAACATACCCGATAAAACGGTTCTTGTGCGTGGGTCGACACCCACTACTTGACCATTTTCCATTCTTTGTGGGGTAGGCACTAAAAGTTTATTAAAATCTAACGCACCTGTCAATTTATTTTTTCCTTCAGGGTCTAAGTTCATTTCTAATGCTGTACCAATACGCATATTTGTAGGAATAAAATCGGCTGTTCCTGCATTAATATAAGAGATTTTTGCACCAATGTTAGAAATATTTGCACCAAAAGAAAGTTGTGCAGGTTGTCCGTTTATTTTAATCCATTTATCGTTTTTATAATACCAAGCAATATCAGCCGCTCCTGTGGTTCCCGGTTTTGCATCTTGTTGATTACCACTCGAAAAATTCCCTGAGAGATTAGAGTACACAAATCTACCTGTAACCGAAACGCCCATATTTTCAGATAGTTTACGAGAATAAGCCGCACCAAAAGCAAATTCACTTGGACGGAAATTCATAACTATCGCACCATTTGGGTCAGTAAATTGAATACTTCCCATATCAAAATAACGCATTTCTAAGCCAATGGCTTGTTTATCATCTAATCTATAATAACCAGAAAGGTAAGACAATGACATATCTCCGACTAAATTTCTCAGCCAAGGATTATAAGATAAAGCAACTCCATAACGAGGTTTTGCAAAGGCTAATTTTGCGGCGTTCCAATAAATAGAATTAGCATCAGCAGAAATGGCTACACCTGCATCACCCATAGCCCCCGAACGTGAATCAGGCGTGATGTTCAGAAAAGGAACAGAAGTAACAATTGGACTCGTTCCATTAGAACCTAATACAACGGTTGGGCTTGTTGGGTTTGTCTGTCCAAATAATTTTGTAGCACTGCATACCATAAAGCTGGCTACTAAAAAAAACGATATTTTGATATTAAACATAGAATAAAATGATATGCGTATGAAAACCTACTTTTTATAAATATATTGTGAGTTTTTAAAAAAAGATAAAAATAATAATTAAAATTTGTAAGTGTGTTTCATTCAATTGATAAGTAAAAATAGAAAATAACGATTAAAATTAGGTAAAATATAGAGATTAAAATATAATATTATTGTATTTGATATTATTATATTGCAAAGTAAAGTATTTTTTTCGAGAAAATGAAATTTTAATTTATTTTTTTTTATTTTTTTATTCTAATCTCACACGCGGGTCTAAAAGTGCATACAATACATCAACAATAATATTGACAAACACAAAAATACACGCCACCAATATTACTGCACCCATCACAATGGGTAAATCAGATTCTTGAACAGCCTGAATAGTTGTTTTTCCCAAACCTTTCCAATTAAAAATATATTCTATAAAAAAAGCCCCCGCCATCAAAGTCGCTAACCAGCCCGAAACTGCCGTAATTACAGGATTTAAAGCGTTTTTGAGTGCGTGTTTGATAATAATTACATATTTTGGAATTCCTTTTGCTTTGGCAGTTCTGATATAATCTTGAGTCAAAACATCTAACATCGAACTTCGTGTGAGCTGAGTAATAACTGCCAAAGGACGCAAAGCCAAAGTAAAAGCAGGCAAAATCAAATTTGATAAAGCCATTCGATACCCAAACTGAGGGTCTAATTCCCATAAAGTTCCTGTCAAACGAAGCCCCGTATATTCTGATAAATAAAAAGCAAAAATATTTGCCATCAAAATAGCCATCACAAAAGAAGGCGTTGAAATACCCGCCACTGTGATAGTAATTAAAGAATAATCAATCCAATTTCTTGCATTCAACGCTGAAATTACTCCCAAAGTAACTCCTATAATAGATGCCAAAAACATAGCGGTCAATGCCAAAACCAATGTTCCACCAATATCTTCATATAAAATTTCTGAAACTCTTTTTTTAGATAAATAAGAACGGCGTAAATAAGGCATTTTTGCTACCAAAACCGTTTCATTCATTCGTATTAAAACCAAATATTGATAATCTTTTTGTGCTTTTGGACTATCAGAATGAATACTCATAAAAGATAAATCATTCAAATAATATATATATTGCAAAGCCAAAGGCTTATCCAAACCTAATTCTTGTGTAATTTGTTTGCGTTGTTCTGCGTTACCTTTATTGCCTAATAAAGTTTCGGCAGGGTCGCCGGGTAATGCAAAAAATAAAAAAAAGACTACAGTTACCACGCCAAGAATGACAAGGAAGCCATAAAAAAGTCTATTTAAAATATATTTTAGCATTACAAACGATTAAAATAAAATAAAGTTATACTAAGTTTTTTGCAATAATAATCAATCAATCGTAAAAAACAAAATTTTTGTTATTTTTTTTTGTTATTTATCTAAAATATTCGCAACTATTTAGGTTGGTTAATAAAATTATTATTTTGAATTTCGTGCAAGCGTGGACGCTTGCACGAGATATTAACTGGTGCAAGCGTCCACGCTTGCACCTAAATAGTTACAAATACTCAAAAATATTACCGCATTTGATTAGAATTAAATAAATAATAACCAATAATTGTTTCGGTTCTTGCTCCAAAAGGCTTGTGATATACCAAAATTTCATAATTATTTTCTGTATCTTGATGGTTTCCTTCAAATTCTGTCAAATCAATTTTTTTAGAAGTTGGACTTAAAATACCATACATATAATTATACTCGCCTTGTTTTAATAAAATATGAGCATAATATTGTTTTTTTTCTTCATCATATATCATTTTGTTATCGTTGTTACAAGCAAATCCATTAAAACCACCTATCACATACACATCGTTGTCCATTTTGTTGGGTGATTTTAAATTAAATTTAACTTTTACATAATCAGATTCTACTTTACCACGATTGGTTTCAAAATGAAAAATCACAAAACCACCATTCAAATCAGGATTTCGAAAATAAGTTTCTGTTCCTCTTTGTGTTTCTATCGGCAAAAGTGCGGTGCTTAATGTATCACCAATATCAATATGAGCCACATTAAAACCTAAAAAACGAGTACTTTTAATATCAAAACGTCTAAATTCATTGCCACCTAAAATTGTATTTTCACCTGTAAAATAATTATATTCTAATATTTTATCAAAATCACGCACCATAAAAGGTTTCAAACCCAAAATAGCATTGTCATTTCTATAATTTTGTCTGATGATGACTTTGATTTCTTCTTTTGGATTGATGACGTTTTGCAAACCACTATAATTTATTTTAAAATCAATTTGTTGAGCGATATTTTGTTGAGAAGGCACAGAAGATTGTCTTAATTTTGGTTCAATGACTACTTTTGGCTCATATACAATAAATCTTTTTGTGAACAATAAATCTTTTTCATCTCCTTCCCGATGTACATATAAAATATAATTTCCTGCTATTTTTACTTTGGGCATTCGAAAAGTATAGTGAGAATATGAAACTTTTGTATTGAATGATAATTCAAAATTACGCACTAAAAAATCGTTTACATCATTCAAATACTCGATTTCATTGAGGTTGGAAGGAGTCCAATCATAATTACAATGCAAAACTTTTGCGTGATGAATTTTTGGATTTTGCGTCAATTCATCAAACTCTAATATCAAACTTGGATTTTGTGCCAATGAAACTACTCCCGAACGATAACGCATATTGGGGTCATCTACCACAGGCTCAGGAAATAATTGTATTGTTTTGATGGTTTTTTCATAAACAAAATCGTATGTTACCAATGTTTTTTCGTTTGGATTAGATTGATTTGATGAATTATCAGGCGTGCTACGCGGAATAGGCAAACAATTTGTCATCAAAAATACAACAAGTATTAATATAAAATATTTCATAATAATGATAAAAAGCGATGCGAAAAAATTAAGAACATTAAGAAAATGGAGGCAAAGTTATGTTTTTTTTGATTATATGTAATTATTTAGGTTGGTTAATAAAATTATTATTTTGAATTTCGTGTAAGCGTGGACGCTTGCACGAGATATTAACTGAGGCAAGCGTCCACGCTTGCACCAAAATAGTCTAAATAGTTACGATTATATTATCTACCTTTTTTATCATTAACACTCGCAAAAAACTTCATGAAATCTAACAATATTTTTGTCATATCACTTCCTACGTTGTTATATTGCATAGAATTTTTCAAAAACTTTTTAAAAGGCTTTGCCGAAGTAAGATCTTTGTTGGTATAAATTAGTTGCTCGATAGTTGTTTTAAGTTCTTTCTTATGTTTTGTAACTCTGTAAGTAATTTGTTGGACGCTTCCACCCAAGCCCAAATCTCTTACTAAGTCATTTGGGTACTCATTGATTTTTCTACGCAACTCTACTTTGAGAGCGGCAACTTGTCGTTGTAAAACTTTGACATAAACCGCTAATCTTTCTTCTACAATTTCAGACAAACCATTTTCTTGTATTTGTTTGTACTCGATTTGCAAACGTAACAATTCATATAAATTTTTATCATCATAAGCCACCGTAAGGCGCTTCATAATTTCTGTTTTTTGTTTTCTTTTTTCTGCGTCTGGTTCTTTATCGGGGTGTAATTCTTTGACCAAATCCAAATAAATAGACCTCATAGATTTGATTGTAAGTTCTTCTTCTGCTTGTTTTTTGGCGATTTTTTCGATTTGTGCTTGTGTTTTTTCTCGCGCACCAAATTTTTCTTTTCTTTTTTCTTTTTCTTCTTTCACTTCCTGCTCGACTTTTTGTTCATGTTCGTGAATAAATCGTAAAAAATCTTCGTCGCTCATTTCAGTAAACTTAGGCTGGTCTTCTTGGTTGTTGTATTGTGAACTATAAAACATTTGTGCTGTTTGTTTCATCATTTCTTTTTCCGATTCCATTTCTTCTTCATAGGTTTTTTCATTGAATTGGTTATACGTTTCGATTAAATCTTTTTGTCCAAACTCATTAATTAAATTCAAACATTCTCCACAAATCAAAGATTCTACTTCATGTATTTCTTGCCTATTAAGTTTAAAATTTTTATAGCCATTGGCTAATCCCATTATAAATTCTCGTTTTTTGCTTACTAATTCTGTTTGGATAGGTTTTATATCTTTTTCTATTTTTTTTCTAATATATTCCGCTTGCGCATCGATAGCGTTGATTTGTTGTCTAAAATCATTTATTTTTTCTATATAATGATTAAATGATTTTTGAAGTTTGGAAAGATTTTTTTTATCAGATTTAATAATCAACAAGTCTTGGTTTGTTGAATTAATCTCATTAGTGTTTTCAGATAAATTATTTTTTGAATTTTTCATTGAAATATTATAATATATTAGTAAAGTGCAAAGATAAAAATTTTATAGTAATATTTTTTAAATATTACAAAAAAAATTATAATTGTTCGTTTTATTTAGGTTATTTTTAGTTATCATTTCAAATTTGATGAGGTTTTTGACTAATCTATAAAATTTTTAGAACAACAAAAAATCTACGTTTTTGACGCACAAAACGTAGATTAAAAAATATATGAGTTAATTTTTTATTTTATTTCAACCTAAATAAAGCGAATTATTTAATAAATTTAATTCTCCTAATTTTTGATATATTTTATTTTTTTTTAAATCTTTCATCGCCCCTACATAACGCAAGCTATGGCAATCCGAACCAATAAAATTTACAAATTTTTCTTTAACCAAAAACTCTGCATATTCTCGGCAGGCATCACCATAAAAATTAACCAAAGAAACTTGATTGATTTGTAACAAAACTCCTCTTTCAAGCATCATATCCAATAATTCTCGGTTATCGTGTAAATAATAATATCTTTCAGGATGCGCCCAAATTGGCTTATAACCCGAAGATTGTAAATCAAAAATTAGTTCTTTTAGTCCTTGTGGTTTGTTTCTAAATCCTGTTTCAAACAATATATAT
This sequence comes from Bacteroidota bacterium, assembly GCA_004293265.1. GTDB lineage: Bacteria > Bacteroidota > Bacteroidia > Cytophagales > Microscillaceae > RDXZ01. The sequence goes on from RDXZ01000093.1 coordinate 7,240, forward strand.
TTTTCTTTTCCAAACGATAAAAGTTCTTCATTTTGTCTTATTTTTTTCAAAAAACCTTCATCTAAATAATATTCTGCGGCGGCTTCTACCTCCAAATCAATATTATTTTCTGCCAAAGCAATTTTGACATCTGCCAAACGATTTAAAATAATTTCAGGTGTATTTTTATATCCATCTAACATAATATGGGGCGTAAAAATCATTTTTTTATAGCCCATTTCTACAAATTCTTTGGCTAATTGTAAAGTAATTTCTATGCTTCTTGCTCCATCATCTATGCCATACAACAAATGCGAATGAATATCAACCTGAACAATATTTGAATTTTCGTCGATTATTTTTGTAGTATTTTGTGTTTCCATCTCTTTTTTTTTGAACCAGCTAAACATTTTTTGTAGTTTTTAAATTTATTTTTTGACTTTTAATAATTCAACATCAAAGACAAGAATAGTATTTTTGGGTACTAATTCGTCCATTCCTTTTTCACCATATCCCAAATGAGAGGGGATAATAAAAGTACTTTTTCCTCCTTCTTTCATCAGACTAATCGCTTCTTCCAAACCTAAGGGCGTAATATCTCCGATTAAAAATTCAGAATTAGTTTCAGATTGTTGGTATTCTGCACCATTTAGTAATTTTCCTGAGTAATTAATATTGACTGTATCGCCTTTTGTTCCTGATTTTCCAATTCCTTCTTTTGTATGTAAATATCTCAAACCGCTTTCAGTGGCTTTAAAATTGATATTTTTATCTTTTTTTTTTAAATTTTCGACATAATTATCAATCAAAACACTATCTTTTTTTCGTTGTCCTTCCAATAATTTTTCGTTTGCTTTTTGGATTTCTTCTCTTGACCTGATTTTTAAAATTTTGATTGTAAATTTTAAATCAGAGCCTTTTGGCATTTTTGTTTTGATATATCCTCCTTGTTCTGATAACGAATCGGCTTTTATCCAAAAACTAAGGCTATCTCCTTGTGCCACTTGGGAAAAAACTTCTCTAAAATTAGGATTTTCTTTGCCAATAAAATAAGTTTCTTCAAAAGGCATTTCTCTAATTCCTTCGGGACTTTCTTGGTAAGAATTTCTAATCACAGAGTCCAAACTATTTCTGACAACCAAATGAAAATCGATTAAATCACCTAATTTTGCTTTTTTCCCTGAAGGATTTTGTTTATGAAAAACATATTTTATTCCTGAGGCAGTCGTGTGTGCATTGTGCGCAGGCTTGGTTGGGCTTTCGCTTCCGCCCACACAATTGGTTAAAAACAAGATAATAAATACGGAAAAAGATAATTTTATGAAATGTAATATCATTACTATTTTTGTTCAATTCTTTTGTATAATTTTTTTTATAAATGCAAAATTACAACAAAAATAATTCAAAAATAAATATTTTTAAATTTTTATTTATTTTTTGTACTATTTACGTACTTTTTATGCAAACCTCTACACTTGCGCACATTCAAGAATAATTTTTATGGGTTATGATGCCTTCAATAGTGCTAAAATTCTAAAAAAAAATGTTTCTTTTTTACTTTTTTATTGTAACATTTTTGTTTGGCTTTTCGTTAGTAAATTAAACTCTTTTAAACGTATGAAAAAAATTAAAGTAATATTATTGTTCATATTTTTTGTGCCATACATATACGCACAAGACGTAAGCAATATGCCCGAATTAGTACCAAATCCTGCTTTTCAAGTAACAGGAAATGAAATGAAATTCAATGAATTAATCGAAAAAATAGGACTAAAAAATATAATGTTGGCTTCTGCCAAAAAAACTGAAAGTTTAAAAGAAAGATTACAAAAAATATCTTTGATAGATTTTAGAGAAATTAAAGGCTGGAAACTATGGGAAAATTTGAACGAAGAAAGAACCACCAATACTCAACAAAAAAAAATTACTTTAATTGAATTTAACGCACTTTTAAATATCTCAAAACCACATTTTTTAAGCACTTTTTTAGCCCAAAAATTAGAAAGAAACAAACGTTATCAAGTCGTTTTTCAATTTGAAATCAATCCAAAGGTAAATGAATTGCCCAAAGAACATTTGCCTTCGATAGGATTTTGTTTTACAGATAATTCTCCAGAGGACGAAAATAAAGAACTTATTCCCCAAAAAGATTTTAGTTTCAAACCTGATGTCAATTATGCTAAATACAAAAAAAGACAAAAAGTCCTCGAAAATATGGGCAATGACAATGGTTTACAATTCCAAAACAAAGAATGGAAAGATTTTTTAGGTATCAAAGATAAAAAATATGAAGAAATTAGTTTTGAATATATAGCCACAGGCGAAGAAAAATATTTAATTATTGGAAATTTTTGGGCTGAAAATGATACAGATATGCCTTCTATTGATATTGTTTTGAAAAAAACATCTATCAAACTCATACCAGATTATAAAACTAAATAGTTTATCAACTTCGCGCAAACGTGGACGCTCGCACGAGATACTATAACTGATGCAAGCGTCCGCGCTTGCACCAAACTAACCTAAATAGTTACCATTTTTTTTTTATTTTGTTAATTAAAAGATAAAAAATAACCATTTTAATTAAAAATATCTTACCTTTGCGTATAAAAATTACGCATAAGTTATTTTTTTATCAACTATACACATGAAAAAAATAAAAAATCCACCCCGAAAAGATTGGCAAAAATTCACCAAACGTGGTGGCGAAAGTTATCATAATTTATATCAATATGTCGTACCAATTTTAAAAGACGTAAAAGAACAAGGTGATGCCGCACTTAAAAAATATATTGAAAAATTTGATAAAATAAAAGTTGAAAAATTTGCGGTTACTAAAGAAGAATTTGCAGAAGCAAAAAATTTAGTCCCTGAGGAATTAAAAGAAGCCATCAAAACAGCTAAATATAATATTGCTAATTTTCATATCGCACAACAAGAAACTATCAAAAAAATAGAATCAACACAAGGCGTAGTTTGTTGGCGAAAAAATACACCTATTAGTCGCGTAGGTTTGTATATTCCTTCTCAAAGTGCGCCTATGTTTTCAACGATTTTGATGTTAGGTATTCCTGCAAATTTGGCGGGTTGTAAAGAAATTGTGCTATGTTGTACGCCACACGAAAACGGAAAAATACACCCTGTTTTGCTTTATACCGCTGATTTGTTAAATATTCATCACGTATATAAGTGCGGAGGTGCGCAAGCCATTGCCGCTATGGCTTATGGAACGGAAAGTATCCCCAAAGTTGATAAAATTTTCGGTCCGAGCAATCAATATGTAACGGCTGCCAAACAATTAGTTTCTGAAGAAGGTACTGCAATTGATATGACCGCAGGTCCTTCAGAATTATTGGTGATTGCTGATGAAAGTGCTACTCCGTCTTTTGTGGCGGCTGATTTGCTTTCGCAGGCTGAACATGGTGCAAGTAGTCAAGTGATTTTGTGTACTACTTCTGAAAAATTAGCCAATGAAGTTTTAAAAGAAGTTGAAAAACAAACGCTTGTCCAACCGCGTCAAGATATTATCAAACAAGCATTAATGCATAGTCATATTTTGATATTTGATAACACAACAGAAGCGATGGATTTTTCGAATGAATATGCACCCGAACATTTGATAATTAATACAAAAGATTTTGAAACCTTGGCTGAGAAAGTAGTGAATGCAGGTTCAGTATTTTTAGGTAATTATTCTCCTGAAAGTGCAGGAGATTATGCCAGCGGACCTAATCACACATTGCCCACAGAAGGATATGCACGTACTTTTAGTGGCGTTTCGGTGGATAGTTTTGTTAAAAAAATTACTTTTCAACACCTATCTCAAAAAGGAATACAAAACTTGGGAAAAACCGTAGAAATTATGGCAGAAGCAGAAGGACTTTTTGCTCATAAAAACGCGGTAAGCATCAGATTGAAATAGATAAAAAAATTATTGCGAAAATTAAATTTATTTATTTTTCGCAATAATTTTTTTTAAATGTGATTATATACGCATCATAAAGTGATTTTAGTTTTCAAATCTATAAGATTTTTAAAATCTTATAGATTTAATACCTTGATAATCAATAATTTATAATCAATAAAGTATTGTAAAATATCCTAAAACTACTTTTTGACTTCTTCATCATCTTCATCATCTTCATCATCATAGTCTTCATCATCTTCGTCATAGTCTTCATCTTCGTCATAGTCATCATCATAGCCATCATCATCATCAAAATCAAAATCAAAATTAGAATCAGAAAAATCTATTGGAATAAGGAAATTAAAATTATCTTTTCCTAATTTTCTTGTGAGTTTATCCACAATAACGCTTGAGTTGTCGTAAGGTCCTGCACAATAAAAAGGCATTCCGCCTTTACCAAACTCGATGTCATCAATACCATCAGTAATTAAATCTTGGTCTAAAAAAAATTCGGTAATCTCAAAATCTTTATCTGGTTTGAAACCTAACTCATCAGCATAATCAATCGCACCATAAATTAAATTATGGGCATCTTCATTGCTTATTCGTACATAACCAACTTCATGACTTGCAAAAATTTTTTCTGCAAAATCTTCTAGTTCATCTTTTGTGATTGCAAATTGATACATAGTTTGTTTAAGTCCCAAACAAAACGTGTCTAAGAGATAAAAAGCAACACAATATTTTCCGCTCGGCATCTTTCTACTGACCATAATACTTACCAAACCACTGTCCATTTCATTTTTTATACTTCTAAAACATTCCATTTCTAAATCTTTCAATTTAGTTTTAATATAAGCCAAAGGGCTTATATTCGGCTGTAATTTTTTTTTCTTTTTTTTCATATTTAAAAAAATGGTATAATTTTTAATTTTTTTAGTAAATTATAATTTTACTTGCTGTAAAAATTCTGTATATATTTGAAATTTTAAAAAAATATGTATCTACACAAACAATTCGCCCCTGCTTGTGTCCCACAAGCAGTTGTTGTTGGTGTAAGATTTGTTTGTTACAATATTCGTTTGTGGGACACAAGCGAAGGCGTAAACAATAACTTTTGATTCTACTAAGATTTATACGGAAAATAAAAAATGTAGCACACACTTTTAGTGTGTGGACACACACTAAAAGTGTGTGCTACAGTTGCTCAATAGAAAAATCGTATAAATTTTAGTAGAACCTAACTTTTTTAATTAAAATACAATCTATTTTAGTATTTATATTTATCTAAAAAGCAAAATATCTATAAAAAAAACTACTTTCCATAGAAAAGTAGTTTTTTGTATTTTAACCAAACAGATAAATCACCAGTGTATGATGATGTTTTTGTGTATATAAACAAGCAAATAAAATTTGCTGAACACTTCTAATGAAACGATAACCAAGTTATCTTTTATGTTATACGAATAAAGTAAAAAAAAGTTGTATTTTTTTTGCTTTTTTTTTATTTTTTTTTAAAATTTATAATTTAATCTCAACATTATCATTCTTGTATCTCTTAAAATAATAGAATTTTGTATCAAAGTTTCGGTTCTGGTTGTACTTCCAAATCTCATACTATAAAAAATATCTCTTACCATTAAGTTCAAAGACCATTTTTTCTTTTTGTCTAATGTTTGCATCAAACCACCATTAAACGAATAGAAACCAATATTTTCGCCTTGTGCTGTGGCAGTAGGAGCGTTATACATATAACCAATTTGTAATCTTGCCCCTTTCCATAAAGTAAAGTTTGCATTTAATCTACCATTCCAAGTTTGGACTGTACTATTGATGTTTGATACTTGTCCTGCACCTGCATTGATAGTAGTTTGAAACGCTGAAATTCCACCTGATAATGTAAACCATTTTAGTTTTACAGGGTCAAAACTACCTGTAATATCTACCCCAAAAGCATCAGAAGAACCAATATTGATAGGTGTACTGATTGTTGTTATATTATCTTGCTGCAAAGTTAATACACGTTGAGATAAATTCCAACGTTTTCGATAAAAAATATTTGGAGAAAGTGAAAAATTTTTCCAAAACTTATTATAACCTAATTCTAAGACGTGAATTTTCTCAGGATTAAGGTCAGGATTTCCTTGTCTTAGATTTCTTGGATTCGAAACATCAACAAAAGGGTTCAAATCATCAAAGTTTGGTCTATCAATTCTTTTGCTATAACTCAACTTAATAAATTGTCCTTGCCCAAAGTTATAAGCTATTCTTGCGGTTGGAAAAATATTAAAATATTGTTTTTGAAAACTTGTATTTTGATTTTGGTTAATAGTATTACCATCTAACCAAACTTGCTCAAATCGTAGTCCTGCTGTATAGTCCCATTTGCCTGTTTTATTTTTATAACTGATATAAGTAGCGTGAACGCTCTCATTATAAGTAAAATCATTGCTTCTCAATAAATTTCTTTCCCAAGCATTGTTATTGTTTTTATTGATAGAATCTAAATCAAAATTTGTATTTAGATTTCTAATAATGGCTTTATAACCTGTTTCAATCGTTCCATATTTTTCTGCCAATGGGTGAGTGTAATCAAATTGTAAAGTAGTAATATTGTTTTTAGTGCCATTCAAAGTAGATTGTGTCAATATATTGGTGTTGATAGTCGTGCCATCTCCCATCATAATTCGGTTCACTAAGCTTTGTCTATCGTCTCCATTTCCTAAACTTGTTGCGATAGTTGCAGTTATTTCTTGTCCTTTTTTCTTGAGTTCCGTTCTATATCCTAATGTAAAATCATAAGAAAGAGAATTACTGCTTGTATTTGTACCTTGTGAACTACCATTATTATAAATTCCATTGTTAAAAGTTTTAGTCAATAAATCACCATCATTCCAACTTTTTCTAACGCCTATGGTGGCATCAAAAGTAAAGGTTGTTTTTTCATTCGGTGAAAATTCTACGCCTGCACGAATGTTGTTATTTTCTGAATGAATTTTAAAATTACGATTTTGACTTAAAAACTGCACATTATTGTTCGGAAAAAAAGTTGTTCTATCTGTTAGATTTTCTGCCAAACGATTGTCAAAACGAGCATTATATCCTAAACTTGTTGTCCATTTGGCTGTTTTGTGGCTCACACGAAAACCACCAAAAACTCTTTGACGATTGCCTACTGCTAAGTTTACGTTGCCATGTGTACCGGGTTGTTTATCTCTTTTTAATTTTACGTTTATCATTCCACTTACGCCGTCTGCATCATATTTTGCAGAAGGATTTGAATTGATTTCGATGCTTTCTACATCATCAGCAGAAATTTGGTCGAGTCCACCGCCGCCCATTCCACCGCCCATTCCTCCGCGTCCACCACCGCCACCAAAGTTTGATTGGCGACCGTTGATAAGAATATTTGGTCTGCCGCCTCGCATAGTTACATTTCCTGACTCATCTACACGCACAGAAGGCACATCACGCAACACGTCAGCGGCTGTTCCGCTTTGTGTATTTGGATTATTTTGAGGGTTGATGATGATTGCGTCAGCCGTAACCTGCATAAAATCTTTTTTATCTTCGATGACTACCTCGTTCAAAGTTTTTGTGTCATCTTCCAAAACGATAGGTGGAATTTTTGCTTCGGGCATTTTTGGCATCACAGGAATATTTGTCATCATAAATTTTTTCATACCGACTGCATCAGTATAAAGTTCATAACGTCCTGCTTTTAAGTTTTCAAATATAAACTCGCCTTTTTCATTGGTCGTGAAGCCTTTTGTATAAGTAGAATCTCTCAAATGTTTGATGACCACAGACACACCCGGTATTCCTTCTTTTTTGTCTTTGTCAGTGATTGTGCCAACAATTTTTCCTTCATTAAAATTCCTCCAATCTTGTGCTTGCGAAAAGGAAACCAACATAAGGAAAAAAATAAAAATTATTGTAATTTTTTTCATTTTATTTTTTTTCTTGTAATTAAAATTTAATTGATAGACTTGTAATATTTATCTAAGTTTAATGAATAAACTGAAAATTACATAAAAAGATAGTAAAAAAACCTTATTTAACACGCATTTAACTATTTTGACAAATATTTAACGAATAAAAATGAGTAAAAAAATAAATCAATCATCTATAAAAAAAATATCAAAAATGACAAAAAAGACAATCAAGTAAATAATTTTTTCTTTTAAATTTTAATTCCAACTACTAAAATATCATCAGTTTGGGCTTCATTTTGTTTCCATTCCTGCAATTTTTGGGCTAAAATAGATTCTTGTTCTGTAAAAGATTTGTCTTTATTTTGGGCTAATATTTCTCTAAATCTTCGAATTGTCATTTTGCCTTCACTTCCAAATTGGTCTGCGTATCCGTCTGTAAAAGCATAAATTAAATCATTTTTTTGAATTGAAATTTGTTTTTCTGTAAATTTTTTCTCTTTAAATTGAGAACTTCCAATCGGAAACTTATCGCCTTTGTATTCTGAAATATCAATTTTTCCATTTTCAAAAATCCATAAAGTACGTTTGGCACTCGCAAAAGTAAGTTGTTGGGTAGATAAATTTAATTTCAAAATCGAAATATCCATTCCATCATTTACTTTTTCGGTTTCTATGCCTTGTTGTTGCAAAGTTTTCAACAAACGAGCATCTAATTCTGTAAGAATATCAGCAGGAGAATAAATTTTATCATTGTTAATAATTTTTAGACTTTGGACTTAGTGAAAATTATTAAACAAAAATTTAGCGGTGTTGTAAATATAATATTTTTGTCTTGCTGAACGAAGTGAAGCAACTGCTT
>RDXZ01000094.1 GCA_004293265.1 Bacteroidota bacterium
ATCAATAACGAATTTCGTTATTACATTGTGAACAAAGTTCTGTTACACTACTTTTGTTGGTATAAAATATCAGATTATTTAATTTCTTTTCCTAATTTTATTTAAAACCTACAAAACTTGATTACAAAACTTTGTAGGTTTATCTCAAAAAATCAAATAAAGAATCTATTTTATCACTCCCAATTCTTTTCCAACTTCCGTAAAAGCCTGAATTGCTTTGTCTAAATGTTCTTTTTCGTGAATGGCAGAAATTTGCACTCTGATTCTTGCTTTTCCTTGTGCCACGACAGGATAATAAAAACCAATGACATAAATTCCTTTTTTTAATAATTTTTCTGCAAATTGTTGTGCTAAGGGTGCTTCATATAACATAATTGGCACGATAGCGTGTTCTCCTGCTTTAATATCAAAACCTGCGGCGGTCATTTTTTCACGAAAATATTTTGTATTTTCTTCTACTTTATCTCTTAAATTTGTACTTTTTGATAAGATTTCAAATACTTTCAAAGACGCACCGACAATGCTTGGGGCTAATGTATTAGAAAATAAATAAGGACGAGAGCGTTGTCTTAACATAGCAATAATTTCTTTTTTTCCTGAGGTAAAACCGCCTGATGCCCCTCCCAAAGCCTTGCCTAATGTGCCTGTGATAATATCCACACGCCCTTGCACGCCTCTGTATTCGGGTACGCCTCTGCCTGTTTTGCCTACAAAACCCATCGAATGACATTCATCAGTCATTACCAACGCTTTGTATTTATCAGCCAAATCACAAATTTTATCCATTTGAGCGATTGTTCCGTCCATTGAAAAAACGCCATCTGTAACAATAATTCGATGTCTTGAATCTTGTGCGTTTTGTAATTGTGTTTCCAAATCTTGCATATCGTTATGTTTATAACGCATACGTTTTGCCTTGCACAATCTCACGCCGTCAATAATCGAGGCGTGATTTAACTCATCAGAAATAATGGCATCTTGTTCGTTGAACAATGGTTCGAATACACCACCATTGGCATCAAAAGCCGCCGCATACAAAATTGTATCTTCTGTACCTAAAAATTCAGAAATTTTTTGTTCCAATTCTTTGTGAATATCTTGTGTTCCGCAAATAAAACGAACCGAAGCCAAGCCAAATCCATGTGTATCCAAAGCGTTTTTTGCGGCTTCAATTACTTCACGATTATCAGCCAGTCCTAAATAATTATTAGCACAAAAATTTAAAACTTCTCCACCTTCCAAAGTATGAATTTTAGCGGTTTGTGGAGAAGTAATAGTGCGTTCAGATTTATACAAACCTGCTTCTTTGATATTTTTTAGTTCCTGTTCCAAAACAGGTTTTAGTGTTTCGTACATATTTTTTATTTTTATTATAAATTCTTATTTTTGGTATTGTTCAACTATCCATTGCAAGACAGACAAAATTTTATTTGGATTTTTGAGTTCCAAAGGAATATAAAAAGGTTCAATCAAAATTATATTATTTTCTAACTTTAAAAACACCCAAGAAAAACCAGTAGTGATACAGCCATAAATAGCAGGATATACGATATTTTTACGTTCATTGAATATTTTTGTTGCATATAATTCTGCGGCACATTGACCAAAACCATCTTCGAGAGCATCTTTTTTGGCTTCTACCATACAAAACATTGGACTTGTAACTTCTTCTAAATAAGGCTCGTTGGCTATCATAAAATCACATCTTCCCATCAATTTTTTTTCTTTATCAACATCAAAAGTATAACCAGAAAAAATACTAATTTTATCTATATTGTTCCTTCTCAATGCCATCAAAACAGGTTTGACTATCAGTTCTGATTTTGCTTTTTCGGAAGCCAATGGCATACCTATTGCATCAGATAACTCATCTAATAATCTTTTATCGGCTATGATTTCCTTAAAATCATTGGGTAAAAAAGAAATTTTACGATGTTTGATATTGAATTTTGTATCTATATCTGATAAAGAAAAATGATTATAAGCCATATTTTTTTTGATAAATAATTGGATAAATAAATGAAAATCTTATTCAATGACAACATTCGAAAAATCTAAATCATTCATACACTTAAAATGTTTTTTAGGACAAGCATCTTTGCCCATACGCGAGCAAGGTCTGCAACTAATATTTTTATTTTCTAATAAAATAGCATTTTCGTTTTTATAAGGAAATAATCCTAATTCTGGCACTGTACTTCCCCAAATGCTATATAATTTTTTTTGAAAAGCGGCGGCAATGTGCATCATTCCTGTGTCGTGTGCAAAAACGACTTTTGATTGTTGTACTACTGAGGCTGATTGTGCAATGCTTAACTTTCCACAAGTATTGAATATAAAATCTTTTGTTTGAGTTTCTTTTTCAAATAAATTGATGAGTTCATCTCCCATTATTTGGTCTTCTTTTCCACCTATCAATACAATTGGCAGTGTTATTTTTTTACATAGCGCTAACATTTTTTGTATAGGAAGTCTTTTGGTAAAATAACTTGCCCCTATCACAAAAACGGCAAAACCTTCTTTTTGATGTAATTCAGGAAAATAATCGAGAGGAATAATTTTATTAGGGGCAATAAAAAAATCTAATCCTTTTTGGTCAGGCACTATTCCCAAAGGTTTTAGCGTTTCTAAATACCTATCTGCAATATGGTTTTTAGGCAATACATTTTTGAGTTTAAATTTCACAAACAACCATCTTCTAAACCTTAATTTTTTATAAGTATAAGATTTTTTACCTAAGCGAAATTTGAGATAAGCAGTTCTTTGATTGTTATGCAAATCTATTACAAAATCAAAGTTTTCGTTTTGTAATGTTTTCAATAAAAAATGAAGCCCTTTTTCGTCTAAAAAATGAAAAGTATCAATATAAGGATTATTTTCTACTACTTCTTGGTATATTTTTTTGGTACAAAAATGTATAACAGCATTAGGAATTTGTTGTTTTAGACAACGGATTGCGGGAGTTGTCCAAACAATATCACCAATAGCAGAAAAACGAATAACAAGAATTTTCATTTTTTAATGTTTTTCTGTTGCTTCGTGTTTGACAGGAAACAACACAGATGCCACTACACTAATAACCAAAATACCTAAAATAATAAATAATGAATAATAATTTTTATAGCCAATCATATCTAATCCTTCGTGCCAAGCAATAGCAATTATCATTTTTAAACCAATAAACATCAATAAAAATGACAAACCTGTTTTCAAATAATGAAATAAGTGCATTACGCTCGATAAAAAGAAAAACATAGAACGCAAGCCCATAATGGCAAAAATATTAGAAAAGAATACTAAATATGGGTCTTTTGTAACAGCAAAAACAGCAGGAACAGAATCGACAGCGAATATTAAATCGGTAAATTCAATGACTAAAATAACTAAAAATAAAGGAGTTATAAAGACTTTTCCCATTCTTCTAACAAAAAATCTATCTGCTACATATCTTGGAAAAACAGAAAAATAACGAGAAGCCAAACGAACAACGGGGTGTTTTTCGGTATCAATTTCTTCTTCTTCTTTTTCTGTGAGCATTTTGTAGCCTGAATAAATAAGAATTGCTCCAAAAATATATAATATTGATTCGAATTGATGAATGAGTGCAGAACCTACAAAAATAAATATAAAACGCATCACAACTGCCCCCAGAACGCCCCACAAAAGTACTTTTTTGTAGTATTTTTCTCTTACTTTGAAAGAGGCAAATATCAATATGATGACAAAAATATTGTCCACAGACAAAGAATATTCTAATAACCAACCTGTTAAAAACTCTAAGGCTATCAAATCTCTATAACTTTGAACGCTTTTTTCGTAGTTATTTGGGTCTAAAATTACATCTTTGCGACTATCTTTATCGACATAATGATGGACGGCTTTTTTCAAACTATCAAAATCTTTGACGGTATGCATTTGTTCTCCATATTTATATAACAAAAAGGAGAAAGTTAAAGCCATAATAATCCAAACCAAACTCCAAATAGCGGCTTCTTGGAAAGTAACTGATTTATTTTTACGACTTAGTACACCTAAATCTAAAATCAGCATAAAACTAATGAAGGCTAAAAAGCCTGAGAAAAATAGAAATTCGTTAAGACTCATTGTTCAATTATAAAACTAACTAAGCTTGTTCAAGTTTGTTTATTCCTTACAAAATCATACCATTTTTTTTAGATTTGATTATTTTAGAAAGAAATTTGTGGTGCAAAGATAAAAAAAAGATTTTAATTATAACACAAAAAATAATTTATTTTTTTAAACGAGCAGAAAAAATAATTCATAAAAAATAAAACAATAACAATATATATCATTTTATGGATTTTTAAGATTATAAATTTTCATTTTAAATGGTTTATCCTTAATTTTTTGATACAATTATTGATTTTAGATATTCATCGAGTAACCATCTTCGTATCTCGAAATAGTTTTGGGGTCATAAATCAAAGAAACATTAGATTTATCTTTGCCGTCATAATCTAATCTCGAAAGTACATACCTAATACTTTCTAATCTTGCTTTTTGTTTGTTATTAGCATTTACCAAAATCCAAGGGCTATACAAAGTATGGGTTTTGCTCAACATCAAACGCACATAATTCGAAAAAGTGTCCCATTTTTTTTGAGCCACTTCGTCAATTGGGCTAACTTTCCATTGTTTTAAAGGATTTTTTCTGCGGTCATTGATGCGTTCTTTTTGTTCTTTTTTATCAATAATAAACCAAAATTTGATGACAATGATGCCGTCTTGATACAACATATTTTCAAATTCGGGGACTTGTTCCATAAATTTTTGATATTGTTCTTGTGTGCAAAAATCCATCGCAGGCTCGACTACTGCACGATTATACCAACTTCTATCAAAAAAAACGATTTCGCCTTCGTTTGGTAGTTCTTTGATATATCTTTGAAAATACCATTGTCCTTTTTCTATTTCAGAAGGTTTTGGAAGTGCGACCACACGCATAGCACGTGGGCTTAGGTGTTGTGTAAACCTCGAAATAGTTCCCCCTTTTCCAGCGGCATCTCGTCCTTCAAAAATGATAGCGATTCGTTTTCGTGTTTCTTTTACCCATTGGTGCATTTTGACCAGTTCAATTTGTAATGCTTCTAATTCTTCTTCGTATTTTATGTCTTTTAATATTTTTTTGACGTTAAAATCTTTAGAAGTGAGTAATTTTTTGAGTGCATTGGCAGAATTAATAGTGTTTAATTCGTCTTGTGTTAAAATTAAATCTTCCATAAATGATGATGATATGATGTATGTTGTGTGTAAATTTATTTTATATAATAGTTTTTGTTTGGGAGGTTTCAAAATATCTATCGACCAACAAATCATCTATTTTTCCGCTTGGTGGCAAACCAATAATTGGCAAATTTCCACCTTTTCCAATACCTCCATCTTCATCATCGTTGGGCGGAAAATTATCTTTTTTGAGTGAAAAAAACATTACCCACATCAATAAAACAAATGCAAATGCACAAATTGAAAAGTAAATAAGAAATTGTAACATTATTTTTAAGTTTTAATTTTTAATTTTATTTTTTCAAAATAGATAAACTACGACTAAAAAAATCACAAAACAAAAGCCTTTCAAAACTGAAATAAATCAAAACATTTACTATTATTTTTATATCTATCACACAAAAATAATGATTCTTTTTTAAATTTCAAAAATAAATACTTTTTTTTCTTAAAAATAATTATTTTTCACTCATTTTATCAAACAAAAAAATAAAACTTTTTTTTTCACTATAAACTTGGGAAATCTCTAAAATACTTTGCAGAAGGTGGCATAAATAACCCCCAACTGGTGAAAGCCTGAAGCTTGTACCAGTTGGGAGTTCCTTATTTCTTTCAGAAGACAGAAAAAAAAATCGCCCCTTTTCCATTTTTTCTTTTACAAGTTCATAGGTAAATTGTTTAATTTTTCCTCGTTTTGGTTTTATCCATTTGTTTTTGAGAATAGAGTCATAGTACGCCTTAATAAACTTGTTGTTTACTGATGCCTTTTTTAATTCTTCATAAACGTCAAGAGATTTATTCTGTTTTTGAAAGTAATCAATTCTCCAACTGTCTTCGTAGTCATCAGGGTTTTCAAAAAGAGTTTTACCAATAACTTCTGCAACTTTTAAAACTCCATTTATACCACCTATTTCAATTAATTGTTTTTGCCCGCAAAATTTATATTCTTCGAGATTATTCTTCTCAAAACGATTGTAAAGTGCTGTTTTTCCCAAAATATTTCCGTCTTTATAAAATTTGACTGCTAAGTCACACATTTGGTCAAGTCCGTAAAAGTCATCTTTTTCAAATTGCAATTTTGTCAAAACGGCATTTATTATTTTTTCCTTATGTTTTGACTTTTTTATGAGTTGGTAAATGTAGTTAGCCCGACTTCCTTCTGATTGATTATCATATGCAAAATTTGTGATTGCACCTTTTATTATTAAACTCGAAAAATTAATGGTTGGATTGTCTTTTAGAATTATATATGCGTCGCCTGTCCCACGTTTTAATGAGTTTAAGAATAGTTGTTTTATATTTGTGGTGTTGTTCATAAAATGGGATATAACTCATAAATCCACGCAAACACGCGTATAAAAAACAAAAGTAAATATTTATTTTAGAACTTCCAAATATCTAAAAAAAAATATTTCATAAAACCCAATTTTGTAGAATTAAAATATTTTATATGATTTTTTTGAGAAAAGATGTTATAAAAAAATATAAAAGTTAAGATTATTTGCATTTCTCATTTAAAATAACGAACTTTGCACCTCGTAAAAAAACAAAGACACTTTTTTAAACTAAATTATTTAACTTTTTTAACATTATGCAAAAAATAGAAACAAATTCAGAAAAAAATACAAAACAACACTTGGAAGAGTTGAAAGAACAAACTGAATTACTAAGAAAAAAATTATTAGATATGGCTAAAAAACATAATCTAAAATCTAATTTGAACTAAAATTTATTTTTATCAATATTTTGAATGTAGCAATTTTTCTTCTAAAAATTGCTATTTTTTTTTCAATATTTATCAAAAGTTTGAATTATTTACTACATTTGTATCAAAATAAAAAAATACATCAAAAATGAATGATTTATTCCTTTTAGTCAAAGAAAAATTAGGCAAAGCCTACCAAGATTTGACTTTTTTGTTAGAATGTTTGAAAGAAGTTTTAACCGAAAACAATGCCAATGATTTAGCAAATCGTATTCCTTGGATAAATATTTTTGAAAATAAAACCGAATTTTCAAAACAAGATATGCAACTTTATTCTATCGTTTTTCAACTTTTGAACCTCGTAGAAGTCAATCACGCCGTACAAGTCCGCAGAAAAATTGAAAACGAAAAAGGTTTGTCGTCTATCAATGGACTTTGGGGACAAAATTTATTAAGCCTCAAAAATTTAGAAATATCACCCGAAAATATCGCCCAAAAATTAGGACAAATCAATATCGAACCCGTTTTGACTGCTCACCCCACCGAAGCAAAAAGAGGAACAGTTTTAGAACATCACAGAGAATTATATTTGCTTTTGGTGCAATTGGAAAACCAAATGTACACCGATATTGAAAGAAAAGAAATCAGAAACCAAATTAAATTAGCCTTAGAAAGATTGTGGCGTACAGGTGAAATTTTTTTAGAAAAACCTGATGTTTCTTCCGAACTCAACAATGTGATGCACTATTTGGTCAATGTTTTTCCTGAAGTCATTCCATATTTGGACAAACGTTTGCAACAGGCGTGGGAAGAAATTGGATTTGATAAAAAATTGCTCCAAAACACAAATAATTATCCTAAAATTACTTTTGGAAATTGGGTTGGTGGCGATAGAGATGGACACCCTTTGGTTACTGCGGAAGTTACAAAAAACACGCTCAATGCTTTGCGTTTGAATGCTTTTGTGGTGATTAGAAGGCAATTAGTGAAATTATTGAAAAATTTGAGTTTTGCTTTCGATTATCAAAATGCCAATATCAACCTCAAAAAAAGAATTGATATTTTGAGAATCGAATTAGGAAACGAAGGAGAAGAAGCATTTATCAAAAATGAAAAAGAAGTTTTTAGACAATTTATCAATTTGATTTTACATAAATTGCCTGTAAGCGTCGAAAGACAACACGCCACTGCTTTGCTCGATAAAATATCCGCCTACAAAAATCATTTTGAATTGATTGATGATTTGTTTTTGTTGCAAAATGCTTTAATCGAATATGGTGCGAAAGCGATTGCTTTTGATGAAATTCACGATACTATTCGTTTGGTGCAATGTTTTGGGTTTCATTTGGCAAAATTAGATATTAGACAAAATAGTAAATTTCACGACATCGCTATTTCTCAATTAATGAATGCTTGTTCGTTGTCGGGAGATGTTTTTTTGACTTGGAACGAAACCCAAAGACTCGAATTTTTTAATCAAGAATTACAAACCATTCGCCCATTCACGCACCCAAAAACAAATTTGGCACACGAAGCAAAAACCGTTACCGATTGTCATAAAATTGTAGCAGAATACATCGATAAAAACGATATTTTTGGCATTGGTTCTTTGATTGTGAGTATGACGCATCGAACTTCTGATTTGTTGGCGGTCTATATTTTGGGGCGTGAAAGTAATCTAACAATTTGGACAGAAGAAGGTTTGGTTTGTAAAATTCCTGTCGTTCCGTTGTTCGAAACGATAGAAGATTTAGAAAAAAGTGCCGATATTTTGGAAATGTTTTTATCGCACCCCATCACAAAAAGAAGCCTTATTTATCAACAAAAAAAATATAATAATCCATTTCTTATCCAACAAGTAATGATTGGGTATAGCGATAGCAACAAAGACGGAGGAATTTTGGCAAGCCAATGGAATTTGTATCATACGCAAGAAAAATTAGCCAAAGTCGGTGAAAAATTTGGCGTAAAAATTATGTTTTTTCACGGAAAAGGTGGCACAATTAGTCGTGGTGCAGGACCTACGCATAGTTTTGTGTATGCTTTGCCTCCACATACGATTAATGGTAATTTTCGTTTGACAGAACAAGGCGAAACGATTGCTCAAAAATACGCCAACAAAGTCAATGCCGCCTATAATCTCGAATTGTTGGTCGCCTCTGTGGCAGGCAAAACGATTGCCAACGAAAAAACGCCTCATATTGCTTATCCTTTGGAAAATATTGTGAGCGAAATGTCTAAAAATAGTTTAGATTTTTATACAAAACTAATTCATCATCAAGATTTTATTCATTTTTTTTCGCAAGCAACGCCCATCGATGCCATCGAGCAAAGCAAAATTGGCTCGCGCCCCGCAAGGCGTACAGGCAAACGTTCTTTGGAAGATTTGCGTGCAATTCCTTGGGTTTTTAGTTGGAGTCAATCTCGATACAATATGACAAGTTGGTATGGAATAGGCTCAACATTAGAAAAATTGATGTTGGAACAGCCCGAAAATTTTGAAATCTTTAAAAAACAGGCTTTGGAAGATAGATTTTTGAAATATATTTTGACAAATATTGATACAAGTTTAGCAGCAACAGATGAAATTATTATGACAAAATATGCTTCGTTGGTAGTGGATAAAAATATAAAAGATACTATTTTGTCGATGTTTATTGATGAACTTCATAAAACCCAAAAAATGTTGTCGATTATTTTTGAAAAACCTTTTTCAGAGCGTAGAAATCAACATTATTATTCCAATCTTTTGCGAGCAAGCGTAATGAACGAAATGCACACTGCACAAGTAGAACTTTTACAAAATTGGCGAAAAAATACAAATGATGAAAATTTATTAGGAATTTTATTGTTGATAAATGCTATCGCAGGTGGAATGCAACATACAGGATAGTTTTTATGGATTGATGTTATAAAAGTGGGTTAATTTTAAAAATCTTTCAAATAAAATTAGTCAAATTTTTATCATTTTTGATTATTTTTTAGAACCAAATTAGTCATAAAATATTTCAAAAACAAAAAACTTGATTGTAAGGAATACAAATCAAGTTTTTTTATTATTTATTTTTTTCAAAAAAGATTATAAACCTGTAATAGAAGACGAAATATGTTCGTGTGTTGCGTGTTTTTCTAAAATTTGGTGTCCTTGTGCTACTTCTTCGGTTGAGCCATGCACCACAATTAAAAATTTTCCTTTTTCAATTTCTTCGTGATATTTTTCATAGTCTTCTTTGTCTTGTTTTCCTGATGCTGATCCTTGTGTACCATATTTTATTTTACCTTAAATATTTTTATCAAAATACATTTTTTTATTTCAAGTTCAAAAAATAATGTTTAGATAATATAAGTAATATAACTACTATTAAGTACAAAATTAGTTCCAAAAATGAACTAAATTCAAAAAATACTTTATCTAATTAATATAAAATATTTATTTGAGATAACAAAATATTAGCCGTTTTTTATTTCATTTTTGGCTGTTTTTATAGGACATTCAAACAAATTAACATCAGAAACAAAACAAGTGCCTGAAAAATATTGCAATACCCCTTGCATATAATCCACTATTTTGTCAGCCTGTTCGATAGTACAGACGGTGAAAATATAAGTATTTTCAAAAACTTTTGCTTTGCAATTATGGTCTAAAACACCATTTGCACCTTTTCCTGAAATATTACCAACAATAGTAAACCCAGGTACGCCTATTTCTTCAAGTTCAAAAATAATTCTATTGACTTTTAAAGATTCGACGACTATTTCAACTTTTTTACGAGGAAGCATATTTTTAATTTTTTTTTGATAAATAATTTAGTTAAGAATTACATTTTGTGAAGCCACTCAATTATACCATAATAAAGAGGAATACCGATGATAATATTGAATGGAAACACAATACTCAACGCCACAGGCACCGTAAAAGCAGGATTTGCTTGTGGAATTGCTAAACGCATCGCCGCAGGCACAGCAATATAAGAAGCACTCGCACACAAAATTGTGAACAATAATGAATCTCCGATACTTGCACCCAATATAAATTTACATATCAAAATACCTAAAGTAGCATTAAACAAAGGCATTAAAGTACCAAAACCAATCAAAAATGTAACAGAACCTTTCAATGATTTTAATCTTTGTGCTGCCACAATACCATTGTCTAACAAATAAAAAGCTAAAATTCCTTTGAAAATCGCATCAAACGGCATAAAAGCTTTCCAACCTGAATTACCTGTTACCAAACCAATTACCAACGAACCTACTAACAACATCACAGAGCCATTAAAAAAGGCATCTTTTAGAATATGTCCCCAATTTGGTTTCGGTGGATTGATTTTTTTGTTACCAGCCAAAGCCAATTCTGCAGGATTCATCTCACGATTGAACAACTGAAACAACATCACACCAATAATAATAGCAGGTGATTCCATTAATGCCATACCCGCCACCATATAACCACCTTGTGCTACATTGATACTGCGTAAAAAATCTTGTGCAGTGATAAAAGTTACAGCACTTACAGAACCAAAAGTGGCTGCCATTGCCGCAGAATTGGCTACGTCAAATTTTTTCCTTAATATAAAATAACAATAAAACGGAGTAACACAAGCCATTATCATACAAGCCGCCAATAATCCTGCTATTTGCATAGAAAAACCATTGTGATATAATTCGTGTCCACCTTTAAAACCAATATCCATCAATAAATACAATGAAAAGAATTTGGCTACATCATTAGGAATATGCAAATCTGACTTGACAGCCACAGACAACATTCCCAAAAAGAAAAATAAAATGGGTGGAGAAAAAAAGTTTTGTGTAATTAAATTGAAATCAACTAAAAGTATCATAATAAAAAAGTTTAGGTTTTTTAAAGGCAACAAAGTACCAATAAAAAGATTATGGAAAAATAATAGATTTTATTTATAAAAAATTAGGTAATTCTAAACAAATCAAAAATAAAAGTATCTTAAAAAATAAAATACATTGAATTTTAAAATTAATTTAGAAATTAGACTTCTTCCAAAAACTTTTTTGAAATAACACTTTTGAAACCTCAGACCTTTCTTTTTTGATTTAAAAAATGAAAGTAATTTTTGCAAGAAGTCTATATTATAATAACAAAGACAAATATTTTTAATTAGGTTTTTATAATCAGTAAGTTTTGATTATTGTTATGTTCCACAAACGGGGCGAGATTATAAAATTAAGTCAGTATATTTCGGTGAAAAATATACAAATGATGTGAGTGTTTTGATTTAAAAGGATATAGTGTACTGTAAATCCAAGTGTGTGTAAAATTGAACCAAGAAGAATGAAAAATCAAAATTTTGTTGGTGTGTGTATGAAAAAACACTTCACCCATTTTTTCGGTTTCTTTTTCAATTTCTTTCTCTTTTTCTTTTTTCTCGTTTTCTTCTGCTTCAGTTTTTTCGGTTAATAAAGATTTTATGATTTTTTGCCAAGTATTATTTTCAGCGTTAGTAACAATAGTTTGAGAAGGAATATTAGTTGCCAATGTAGTTTCTACAACGAAAAGCCCTCTTGTTATACATAACAAAAGTAAAAAGCCCAAGCCACGAAATAGAAATTGATTGATTTTCATTCTCTTAATTTTTTATTCTAAAAATTTTTTTAACCTTTTTTGAAACAAAAGCGTTCAATAAATTGTATCTTTCTTTCTGTACGTGCAAAGGTTGTAGATTGTTTTTTAATTACCAAATTTTTTTTAATATTTTTTTTTACTTTTTTAAAAAATTATATAATAATCTTTTAAAAGTGCAATAAATTCTTGGGAATATTCTATTTTTTGGTTATAAATATAAAAATTTTCTTCTGTAAATTCAGTCATTTTTTCTTTTTTTTCAAAATTTAGTAACGTTCTAAAAATAGGTTTGTCGTTGGTTTGATATACATTGACTTGTTTTTTAAGTGATAAATTATATTGTATTGCTTTTTCTTTAAAAATATTACTTTCATATTCGGGCAATAAAATCCAAAAAATACCATTATATTCCAAATATTGTTTTGTAAAAACGAGAATATCATCAAAAGATAAGGAATCTGTGTGCATTGCCAAATTTCGTTCTTTTTTTGGTGAGGTTGAATTATGTGAGAAAAAAGGTGGATTAGTAACAATAAAATCATACTTTTTTGTAGGAATAAAATCTTGTAATTTTTGATGAAAAATATTAATTTGGTTCTCAAAAATACTATTTTTTACGTTCTGTTGTGCTTGTTCAAATGCGTTTTGTTCAATTTCGATGGCTTCTATTTGTGCCGCTGTGCGTTGAGCAAGCATCAGGCTCAACACGCCCGTACCTGTGCCAATATCCAAAATAAAACCTGTCGGAGGAGGCGAAATATATGCCCCAAACAAACACGCATCAGTACAAACTTTCATCGCTGTTTTGTCTTGATAAATAGAAAATTGCTTGAATTGAAAATGATTTTTCATTTTTATTTATAAATTTTATAACTACAAATAAAATATTTATTATTTTGGTGCCATCGTGGACGCTTGCACGAGGTGCAGTGAAATTTTGAATGACTTAAAAATAAAAAACCTTCAAGTGTTTAAAAAATCTTGAAGGTTTAAAATTTATCAAAACCAACTATTATTCTGTTGCTTTCAATTTTCCTGTGGCTTTATCCAAATCTACTTTGGCAATTACTGCGTTATACATTGCCACATAATAATTATTTTCGGCTTCTTTGAAAGAGGCTTGGGCATTGATGATTTCTAAACTTGCCCCTGTTCCATTTTGATATTTTACCTTTGCTACTCTTTCTATTTCTTGTGCCAATTCCATATTTTTAGATTGAATTTCGAGGTCTTTCAAAGCAGTGATGATTGAAATTTTGCTTTGTTCGGCTTGAAATTCGGCGGTTCTTGCAAAAAATTTAATATCATCTTCTGCTTTTATCATTTCAATTCTGATTTTATCCATAGCAAATTTTTTGCGTCTTCCATCAAAAATTGGAATATTCAAATTGATATTATACACACCATAACTTACCCAATTTTGTTTAAACTTAAAATAATCTCCTGCGGTAGTCGTACCTGTGTTATATCCAAAAGCGGCATTGGCTCTCAAACTTGGCAAGTACAAAGAACGTGTATATCTCAAATTCATTTGTTGTAAATCTTTGGTCGTTTTCAAAATTTCATATTCGGTTCTGAGTTTATAATCAAAATTAGTTTGTTGATTGACTTCTGACAAACTCATCGTTATTTCTCTCAAATTTCCTTTCAAAGTCAAAGAATCGTTCATTTTCATACCCATTTGATATTTCAAAATGGCTTTTGATAATGCTTGTAAATTGACTAATTTTTCTCTTTCAGTTTTAAAATTATTTCTTGAAACTTCCAAACGCATCACATCAATTTTTTCTACCAAACCACTTTTATACAGCGCATTTGTATTGCTCAAAAGAGTGTCCAAACGAATTAGATTTAAGTCTAATAAATTTAACCTTTCTTCGTTGACCAACACGCCATAATATGCTTTTGTAACATTAGCAACAATATCAATTTTAGTTAAATCAACCTGTTTTTCGGTTAGGTTTGCGTACATACGTGCCGCTTGCACGCCCAAAAGATAAGAAAAATCAAAAATCAATTGACTAATTCCGATATTAGCATCTCCATTGTATTTTGCCCCAAAAGCCAAAACTGCTCTTTGTGAACCGGGATTAAAAGGCGGTGAAAAAGGGGGCAAAATTGTTTTACGAATATCTACATTGTCCGTAAAAGTGGCACCTGCCGATATTTGTGGCAAACCTATTGATAGTCGCTCACCCACATCAGCTTTGGCAGATAAAATATTATATTTTGCTTTTCTCAACGCTTCAGAATTTTGCAAAGCAAATTTCAAACAACCATTCAAATCGTATGTTTCGATATTAGGTGTATTGTCATTGACATTGAAATTATTGGTCGTATCAACGACCTGTGCGTTCAAAATACGCATAAAAAAAAGAAAACAAATAGCATTTGTAAACAATATTTTTTTCATATTGATTATTTATAATTTAGATAGATTATTTTTTTTGTAAGATAAATATTTTTCTAAGCCAAGTGGCGTAACGATTCCCCTCAAAAAATGGTCAAGGAAAAAAAGATGTAGTTCTAACAAAGAAAATTTTTCAGGTGGAAAAATATCTTCATTCATTATCATCAAAAAATGTCCCATTCTCATTCTGACCAAAATTTCGATATTCAAATCAGGCATATATAAACCTTCTTTCATACCTCTTTGCATATTGAGTGTAATTTTATTGACCATCATAGTTTCTCTTACTTTTTCATAAGCGTCCCAAGCTTCTCTATGATATTTTCTCAAATCATAAATAAAATTTGGATTTAGATTTTTAAGTTCAGAAACAATATATTCTGAAATTCGTGAAACTTCTTCTAAGGCATCATTTACATTTTCACTTGATTTATTCATCATTTGGTATTCATATTCGCTATGTTTTTTCATCATATCCAAAACAATTTCATTTTTATCTTTGAATGTTTGATAAATTGTTTTTTTGGACATACCTAAATGAGAGGCAATTTCGTCCATTGTAATACTTCTTGTGCCAAATTTACGAAACAAAGTTTCTGCCGCCACTAATATTCTCAATTTTAATTCTTCCATTTGTTTCTTAATAAATTTATTTTCGATATAATTTTGATGTGTGATTTATCATTTTATATATAACCATAGGAAACTATAAAAAGTTCAAAAGTTTCCAAAGTTTTTTAAATCAAAAGTAAAAGAAATATTTTTGTGATGGATAAAGATAAAAAAATAAGATGAATATAATCAAAAAAAATCAAAATATTCATAAAAAATATTGAAAATAAAAAAAACTTTAAAGTATTGCATTTAAAGTTTTTTTGGTTTTAAAAATTTATAGGATTTATTACATTTTATTAAAAGTAACAATAACGATATAATTACCT
>RDXZ01000095.1 GCA_004293265.1 Bacteroidota bacterium
TGCTTTGAAACAAATCAAAGAAAAAAAATATTATGAAAAATATTTAATTGATAATAAACCTATTTATTTGATTGGAGTTTGTTGTCAAAACAAAGAAATCGCTCATTATGTAGTAGAATTATATGAAGATTAAATTTTAAAAAAAGATATAAATATGGAAAATAAAGAAATTTATATTTCTTTACCACTTTTAAAGAGTAAAATATTAACCGAAAAAGACGAAAAATCTGCTATTTTTAAACGTTTTTTTAGGGCTGAATCTGTTTTTTTAACCGAAAATGAACCAATTTTAATAGATATTTGGCACCACAAATCTCATGCTAATAAAACTAATAAAGAAGAAAAATTGAGTTTGTTTGAGTCAGAAATCTTTATTTTAAATACAGAAAATCCTGCTATTTTGATAGGAAAAGAACAAAATGATTTTTGGCTGACAAATACTGCCGTAGATAAGTCCTTTTTCAAAAATCTTAAAATATTACCATTATTAGAAAGCAATCAAAAGAAAAATATTTATATCAAAGCATTAAAAATATTTAGAAAACACTACCAAACACATTGGCAAAATCAAATTAAATTACTCAAAAAATCTTTTGATAGTTTTTTTAATATAAGTGAATGGGAAAATTTAAAAATAAAAGAAAATTTGGCTTTTATACTTAAAGAATGGGTTTTATGGATAGAAACAGAAGAAAATTATGTAACTATTCAAAAAAATATTATTGCTCCTACAAATGAAGTTGAAAAATTATTTGATAAATTTAAAAGAAAATTTGAGGAAACAAAAAGAAAATTTGAAAAATTAAAAACTTCTGATTGCAAAGAAGAAGAAAGTGAGCAATTATTAGAACAATATTTTGAAGTAACTCAAAAAAATCTATCTTTTTTGGAAAATTTTTGGGAAAGCCAAGAAAAAATATACGAAGTAGAAATCAAACAAGAAGATATTTTTTATTATACAATTGCGGTTTTGTTGGAAAAAAGTAAGCAGGAAAATATAATATCTTTCACTGATTTTTATCAAAATGTAGAAATTGAATTATTCCCTAATTTTTTTGAATATGTAGAAAAAGGACAAAATTTATTCAAAATTTTTACAGATTATCAAAGTATTGATATTACAAATTCTATCAAAGAAAAAAATATCGATGTAGAAAATCATTCTCCAAAAAAAATAATTAAATTCGTCGAAAACGAAAAAAAAATTATGGTGTATGACCAAATTATTCTTGACAATATCCCTGAAAGCTTTTGGACTTATAAAATTAGAAACAAAACATTTGCAGAAAAAATACAAAAGGAAAAAGGAGAAATCAACGAAATTATAGAAAAAATAAAAAAATATGTCGGTTTTTTAGAAGCCATTAAATAATTTTTTGTTCTTTCAAAATTATTGTTTATTTTTGCCAAAAAAAAGAATTATCACATTTAAAATATAACAAAAAAGTGGAATATCGCATCGAACACGATACAATGGGAAACGTAAAAGTACCCGCAGACAAATATTGGGGCGCACAAACACAACGCTCAAAACAAAATTTTACCATAGGTGTCAATCAATTTACAATGCCAAAAGAAATTATTGATGCCTTTGCTATACTCAAAAAAGCAGCAGCAAAAACAAATCAAGAATTAGGCGTTTTGTCAGAAGAAAAAGCAAATATTATTGCAAAAGTATGCGATGAAATTTCAAATGGACAATTAGATTCCGAATTTCCTTTGGTAGTTTGGCAAACAGGCTCTGGGACGCAATCCAATATGAATGTCAATGAAGTCGTAGCAAACAGAGCGCATGTATTGTTGGGCGGAAATTTATCAGACGAAAAAAAACAAATTCACCCCAACGATGATGTCAATAAATCACAATCTTCTAATGATACTTTTCCAACTGCGATGCACATTGCCGCCTACAAAATTGTGGTCAATCATACATTGGTAAAATTAGAAAAATTACGCAATACATTGCACCAAAAAGCAGAAAGTTTTAAAAATATTGTTAAAATTGGACGCACTCATTTTATGGACGCAACACCTTTGACACTCGGACACGAGTTTTCGGGTTATGTTGCTCAATTGGATTATGCAAAAAAAGCCATCAAAAATACTTTATCGCATTTGTCAGAATTGGCACTCGGCGGAACAGCAGTCGGAACAGGTTTGAATACGCCCAAAGGTTATTCGGAATTGGTTGCCAAAAAAATTGCTGAGTTTTCGGGCTTTCCTTTTGTTACTGCTCCTAATAAATTTGAAGCGTTGGCTTCGCATGATGCGGTGGTGGAAAGTCATGGAGCATTGAAACAATTGGCTGTGGCTTTGATGAAAATTGCCAATGATATTCGAATGTTGAGTTCAGGTCCCAGAAGTGGTATTGGTGAGATTTTAATTCCTGAAAACGAGCCGGGTTCGTCTATTATGCCGGGAAAAGTAAATCCGACACAATGCGAGGCTTTGACGATGGTTTGTTGTCAAGTATTGGGCAATGATGTAGCGATTTCGGTAGGAGGAATGAATGGACATTTTGAATTAAATGTTTTCAAACCTATGATTATTGATAATTTTTTGAAATCTGCAAGACTTTTGGGTGATGCCTGTGATTCGTTTGACGAACATTGTGCTGTCGGAATCGAAGCAAACGAACCATTTATCAAAAAACATTTAGAAAATTCATTGATGTTGGTAACGGCTTTGAATACACATATTGGATATGAAAATGCCGCAAAAATTGCAAAAAAAGCACACAAAGAAAACAAAACTTTGCGTGAAGCTGCCTTAGAATTAAATTTATTGACAAATGAACAATTTGATGCTTGGGTAATTCCTGAAAAAATGGTTTAATTTTTTGCTTCAAATAAAATACTAAAACACATTGAATATTTTTCTTTGCAGGATAATATTCAATGTGTTTTTTATGATTTTTTTTGGTACGATAACAAAATAGATTAAAAAGTATTTAAAATTGATACTTTAAAATTGTAAAATTACTTTCTTTTGCCAAATATTATTTTGAGTTTTGATAACAATAATATACATACCTTTAGATAATTCTGTTAAATTGATTTTCCAATTATTTCCTTCAAAAGATTGATTTTTTATAAGTTCCTTGCCTTGCAAATCTGTTATATTCCAAAAACCTTTTAAATTTTCGTTTTCTCCTGCGATTTCTACTTGAATATTGCCATCAGAAGTTGGATTTGGAAAAATATTTATATCAATATTTATATCATTTTTTAGGGCAACAATATTTGAGTATGTATATTCTCCACTAAAATCAACTTGTTTCAAACGATAATAATTCCAATTGACCAAAGGAGTCATATCTTTAAAACTATATTCTTTTAAACCAATAAAACTTCCACTTCCATCAACTTCTCCAATGGCATTAAAATCAACACCATTGCTACTGCTTTCTATTGTAAAGTGAGAATTATTTTCTTCAGATGCCGTTTGCCAAACTAATAAATGGTAATTATTTTGTTTTTTACCACCAAAACTAATTAATCTTACAGGCAAAGCAGTACGATTTAAAACCGTTCCTGTGGCAATAGGGCTAACTGTACCACAAAAACTACCACCAACCGCCACCGCAGGGTCACCACAGGTTGTGCCAACAGGTTGTGTGCCGTTTAATCCTGCTGTGGCTATGTTCGAAACATTTGAAAAAGGGGTAATGTTATTGGTATATTGTATAAAACCACCGCCACCGCCTCCACCAGGTCCATGACAAGCACTTGTATTTCCACCATTTCCACCATTCGCACTAACGTTTAAATTTCCTGTAAAATTAGACGCACTAATCAAAATCGTTCCACCTGCACCACCCGCACCCGCACCATCATATTGTGCATCAAGAGCAGATGCACCATTGGCAGAAATAGTGCGACTAACCCCACCATTGACGCTTATCGTATTAGCAAAAATAATAATCATTCCACCACCATTTGCCCCATTACTACTTACATTATTATCTTGTTGCGCACCACCACCACCGCCGCCAAGAAAATATTTTCCTGATGTAGTAAAATTTAAGACATATCCACCAATTCCACCCACTAAATTATTAGCATTATTACACGTTCCATCTTGCACGCCACACCAACCTGCGAATAAAGGACCTGCCCACTCTCTGCCTCCTGTACCTCCTTGCCCTGCATTACTTCCACCGCCACCGCCACCATTATGTCCATTTCCACCACCACCGCCATTTGCTAAAGCACCACGTCCATTCAAATTTCCATTAGGCTCAACCGCAATTCCTTCTCCCTTATAGCCTAAAAAAGTTCCATTTGTTCTATATGTAGTAATACTACAATTCCCTCCTATTGTGGACATTACCCCGCCTCTAAATCCTAATCCATCAGCAGTAATATTGCCATTCATAGTCAAAGTTCCCGTAACTCTCAAAGTTAATATGCCGCCTATTGTGCCATTCCAAGCCAATGCTTGAATCCCTGCCGCCAATACATTTGCACTTGTATAAGTAGGCACACGCACCAATTGCGTAAGATTATTTGTTCCTGTGGAAAAATTTTTTACTAATGCTGGCGAAAGGGTAATATTACTTCCTGAGATAGATGAAATATTGGTAAATTCAAAATTTCCTGCGTTATTATAATTAGTAATACTACCATAAGTAGCCAATTCTCTATCATCAATTGTTGCGCCTTTCATCTGAATAATCAAAACTCTATCACCTGTCGTAAAAGTTCCTGTGCCTGAGGTAGTTCCAATTGTAACGATTGTTTTTGCAACATTGATAGCACTAACGGGTGCATACGCATTGATTACGCCTGAAATATTGGTTTGGGCTTGTAAAAAATGAGAAATTAAAAAATTAAAAACCAAAAAAACAGAAAGAAATAACCATTTTATTGGTAATACGATACTTTTCATTTTAAAAAAAATAAATATTTTGTTATGTGTGTAAAATCTACTTATGTATGTAATTTTATGACAAAAAGTAAACCTTAATTTTTATACTTAATTTTATTTAATTGATTTATACAACAAAAAAAATACATAATAAATTGAAAATCAATTGATTATGTATTTTTTGTATTATAATTTGTACCAAATTAGGAAAAAATATTCTCAAAATGGGAATATAGAAAAAGTATATTTTTGTCAAAAAAATACTATTCTTCTTCTTTTTTTGTTTTCTCTTTTTTGTTGATAATAATTAAATTGATGATATCAGGCACTACCACTGCATCAGGAAATTCACGTTTTAAACGTTTAAAAATGGCTTTATATTCGTTTGAATTTTGAAAATCACCTACTTTTACTTTGTAAGAAGGAGTTTTATATTGATAGTAAACCTTATGTTTTGGGAATATTTCATACGATTTTCTTTTGGCTGTGAGTGCTTCCTCTCTATCTCTGCCTCTATAAATCATAATTCTCCAGCCTTCCATACGTTTTTTTTCAACTTCTGGTGGTGGTGCTTCTTTGGGGATAAAATCTAAGGTTTTATTGAGTTCATCTGTATTATCTTGCCAAACCAAAGTAGAATCATTGTTTAAAATTGCTTCAATTTTTTTGCTTTCTCCTTCATAAGTAGTTCTTTGATAAGGTTCATATTTTGGTCTAATACTTTCAAATTCTTCTTGTGCGATTAAAAAATTTGAAAACATCAAAGCAAAAAAAGTGATAATGATTGAAAAATAGTATGATTTTTTCATAAATTTGTATGATATTATTGTGTTAAATTTTATTTATTTTTGAATATTTTTTTTATAATATTAGCAAATATTTTTTGTGTATTTCTTTGCCAAAATTGAGGAAATAATTTGATAGTTATCCATAAAAACAACCCTGTAAGTAACTGCCCAAAAGCCAAAAGCACAAAGCCAAGATACCAACTTTGAAAAATATAATTCAGATAAAGCCCTAATGCAATACTTCCAAACAATACAAAAACAATAAAAATACCTACCAACAGCCCTATTTCCAATAATAGAATACTGACGCGAGTCATTTTTTCTTCGGTATCTAATTTAATCAATTCGAGTTTTACGTCTATATAGTCGTAAACATCATCTAAAAGTTGTTTGAGTTTCAAAATATAATTAATAAAAATTTAATTTTCGGCTCAAAGTTAGTTTTTTTTTTGATTATTTTCAAATTTTTTTTAAAAACATATTATTTTTGGAACGTTTTTTTAAAAAAAGGCATTAATATTCAAGTATATTTTTTGTAAAAATATTTTTAATAAAAATGATATAATTTATTTATTTTTTGAAAATGGACAATCCGATAGGTATTTTTGATTCAGGTTTAGGTGGAATTTCTGTTTGGATAGATTTGATAAAACAACTTCCAAAACAACATTTTATTTATGTGGCAGACAGTGCAAATTGTCCTTATGGTGAAAAAAGCAAGGAAGAAATCCAAAAACTCTCCCAAAATATTGTTAATTTTTTAATAAAAAAAGGCTGTAAAATGATTGTAATTGCTTGCAATACCGCTACTTCAGCCGCTATTCAATTATTGAGAGAAAATTTTTTGGATATTTATTTTATAGGCATCGAACCCGCAACCAAACCTGCGGCATTGCATACAAAAACAGGAAAAATAGGGGTTTTAGCCACAAAAAGTACTTTAAACGGAGATTTATTTCAACAAACTAAAGAAAAATTTGCTCAAAATATTGAGGTTTTGGTGCAGATTGGTGAAGGATTGGTTGAATTGGTCGAACAAAATAAAGTAGAATCACAAAAAAGTTTTGAATTATTGGAACAATATTTATTGCCTATGTTGGCAAAAAAGGCTGATTTTATTGTTTTGGGTTGCACTCATTATCCTTTTTTGATGCCGATTATAGAAAAAATTGTAAAAAATAAAGCCATTATATTAAATCCAGCCTCTGCGGTGGCACGCCAAACTGAAAAGATTTTGTTGGAAAATAAGTTAGAAAACAACATAGAAAATAAATATTCATATTCATCATCAAAAAAAATGTATGAATTTTTTACCTCAGGAAAAATAGAATTATTGACAGAATTTGTTTATAAATATTCTCCAATTGTTTTGGATAAAGAAAATAGTTTTTTTGGAGAAGTTTTTTATCCTGAAAATTAATTTTTTTTATTGTCAATAATAAAACTTAGGAAAATAAATTAAATAATCTGATATTTTATACCAACAAAAGTAATGTAACAATAACTTTATTCGCAATACACTGACGAAATTTGTTATTGATAGATTATCACTTTATTTAATTATTGTTCCTTAATTTATTCAAAAAAATAAATAAAATCGTTTTTTTTAACAATATTAAAGAATTTCTAAAAATATTACTATCAAAAAAAAACACCGAAATAAAAATTTATAATTTTACTCAAAAAAGTTTTTTTTAATTTTAGAATAAAAAAAATTAAAATTTATTATTTATTTTAAAAAATATTCATACATTTGCAAAATTGAATAATAAAAACATAAAAAATTAAAATGAAATATCCTTTAAAAAAAACCAAAATTGTTGCTACCGTAGGTCCATCTTGTAATAATAAAGAAACAATGCTTGAACTTATCAAAGTAGGCGTAAATGTATTTCGATTAAATTTCTCTCACGGCTCTCACGAGGAACATTTGGCAGTCATCAAAATTATCAGAGAAATTAACGAAGAAAATAAAATCAATATTGGTATTTTACAAGATTTGCAAGGACCAAAAATTCGTTTAGGACTTTTAGAAGGTGAACCTTTTGAAATTTTAAGTGGTCAAAAAATAGAAATGAGTACCGAAGATGCGCCAAGCACGCCACAAAGATTGACCACCATTTATAAAGCCTTACCAAAAGATGTGCGTTCTGGTGATTCGATTTTGATTGATGACGGAAAAATAGAACTCAAAGTAATTTCTACTGATGGCTCTGTGGTCAAAACAGAAGTTGTTTATGGGGGAGTAATCAAACCTAAAAAAGGAATTAACTTGCCTGATAGCCCTGTTTCTGCTACTTGCTTGACCGAAAAAGATACAAGTGATTTGATGTTTGGTTTGGAAAACGATGTCGATTGGATTGCTCTTTCTTTTGTGAGAAACGCTATTGATATCGAAATATTAAGACATACAATTAAGTTAAAAGGTAAAAGTTCTAAAATAGTTGCCAAAATTGAACGCCCTGAAGCCGTTAAAAACATTGATGAAATCATAGAAGCCTCTGATGCTTTGATGGTTGCCAGAGGTGATTTGGGAGTCGAAGTAGGTTTTGAAGCCGTCCCAACTATCCAAAAAATGATGGTGGCAAAATGTAACAAAGCCGCAAAACCCGTCATTGTGGCTACACAAATGATGGAAAGTATGATTGATAATCCTCGCCCAACAAGAGCTGAAACCAATGATGTGGCTAATGCAGTGATTGATGGAGCAGATGCAGTGATGTTAAGTGCGGAAACTGCGGCAGGAAAATATCCTATTTTAGTGGTGGAAAGTATGACAAAAACAATTCGTATGGTAGAAGATGAGATTTCAATTATTTACAAAAAAAATCTAAGAATTGATAAAAAATCACCTTCTTTCGACAACGATACAGTGATTGCGGCAGCCAATTATTTGGTTGATGATGTCAGTGCGCAAGCCATTATCGCGATGACTTCTTCAGGTTATACCGCATTTAGATTGGCGAGTCATCGTCCTAAGGCAAATATTTTTATTTTTACTTCCAACAGAGGCATTATCAATCAATTGAATTTATTATGGGGAGTGAAAGCATTTTATTATGATAAATTTGTTTCTACTGATAAAACTTTTGAGGATTTACAAAATTTCTTACTGAAAAATGATTATATCGAAAAAGGTAACAAAATTATTCATTTGGCAAGTATGCCGATTGAGAAAAAATTACGTACCAATGTAATTAAATTATCAATTGTGTAGTATTTATCAAAATTAAAACATCACACGAAAAAATAAAAAATTGTTTTTTTATGTGATGTTTTTTTTGTTTTTAGTGTGAGTGAAATATTATTTTTATTTATAATTAATTGAAAATCAATTGATTATATAAATATCAAAAAAAACGATTTAGATTTCAAACCTATATTTCTCACAAAAAAAGTCTTTCAACAAATTGCTGAAAGACTTTTTAAAAAACTTTAGTTTGATTTTTTAGGTTTATAAACCAAAGGCTTCTTTTACTTTATTTACATAATCTAATTTTTCCCAAGTAAAAAATTCTACTTGTTTTTTGTATTTTCTACGAATTTCTTCGCGTGCTTCTGCTGTATCTCTGATTTCTACGGTGTAAAAATCAACTTCTTTTGTATAAGATTCACGTCCAAAATGACCATAAGCCGCAGTTTCTGAATAAATTGGATTTTTTAAACCTAATCTTTCAATCAATGCTTTAGGACGCATATCAAAAATTTCTAATACTTTGCTTGCGATTTCTCCTTCTGACATTTTTACTTTTGAAGTACCATAAGTATTGATAGTCAATGAAACAGGTTTTGCAACGCCAATTGCATAAGCGACTTGCACCAAAATTTCATCTGCTACTCCTGCTGCTACTAAGTTTTTTGCGATATGACGCGCCGCATACGCCGCACTTCTATCTACTTTTGAAGGGTCTTTTCCAGAGAAAGCACCACCACCATGCGCACCTTTTCCACCATAAGTATCTACAATAATTTTACGACCTGTCAAGCCTGTATCTCCGTGAGGTCCACCGATGACAAATTTTCCTGTTGGATTGACGTGATAAATAGTATTTGCATCTAATAAATGAGCAGGAATTACTCTTGGCACAACGATTTTAATGACATCTTCTTTGATTTTCGCTAACATTTTGACTTCTTCGTCAAAGTCATCATGCTGAGTAGAAACCACAACAGTATGTACTCTTTTTGGAGTGTTATCATCATTGTATTCGATAGTAACTTGTGCTTTCGAATCGGGACGCAAATAATTCATCAAATGCGATTCCTCTTTTCTAATTTTTGCTAATTCAGACATTAATTTATGCGAAAAAGCGAGAGCCATTGGCATAAATTCGGAAGTTTCCTTAGAAGCATATCCAAACATCATACCTTGGTCGCCTGCACCTTGTTCTTTGTCTAATCCTTTTCCTTCATCAACGCCTTGTGCGATGTCAGGAGATTGGCTATGCAATGCTGTTAAAATGCCACAAGATTCTGCTTCAAATTGATAATCTGCGTGATTATAACCAATTCTTTTAATAGTTTGACGAACTACATCAAGTATTTCTACATACGCTTTGGTAGTTACTTCTCCCGCTACTACTACTTGTCCTGTTGTAACTAATGTTTCGCAAGCTACACGAGAATTAATATCTTGTGCTAACATTGCGTCAAGCACTGCATCAGAAATTTGGTCTGCAACTTTATCAGGATGTCCTTCTGAAACCGATTCTGAGGTAAATAAATAAGCCATTTTATATAATTTGTTTTCTTTTGAATGATAATCAAATTCTTTTCGAGGTGCAAAGTTAAATGTTTTTGTATAAAATGCAAAATTTTTTTTTAATTTTTATTAAAATTAAAATTTTAAATCCTTATATCTTTGTTTACATTGCTAAAAACAACACAACAAAAAAATATTTTCCTACAATTTTTTTTATTTGAAGATATTTTTTTTGAACTTATCCTATCAAAATAATGTTCGAAAAAATAAAAACATAAACGAAAAATGGAACATATACATTGCCTTATTATTGGCTCAGGTCCCGCAGGCTATACTGCGGCTATCTATGCGGCAAGAGCAGGACTAAAGCCTGTTTTGTATCAAGGACAAGAACCGGGCGGACAACTAATGCTTACCACAGAAGTTGAGAACTTCCCCGGCTATCCGCAAGGCGTGCAAGGACCTCAAATGATGGCAGATTTAGAAGCACAAGCCAAACGTTTTGGCACTGATATTAGAACAGGTTTTGTAACTGCTGTTGATTTATCAGAGGGAAATAAAGTAGCAATTATTGATGAAAAACATAAAGTAAATGCTGATACGATTATTATTTCTACTGGAGCATCAGCCAAATGGTTGGGTTTGCCTTCTGAAAAAAGATTGAGAGAATCAGGAGGAGGCGTATCTTCGTGTGCAGTTTGTGATGGTTTTTTTCATCGTAAAAAAAGAGTAGTTATCGTAGGAGCAGGGGATTCTGCGTGTGAAGAAGCGGCATATTTGGCAAATATTTGTGAAAAAGTATATATGATTGTCCGAAAAGACGAAATGCGTGCCTCAAAAATTATGCAAGCAAGAGTCAAAAACAAAGAAAATATCGAAATTTTATATAATTCTCAAATCGAAGAAGTTATAGGAAAAGAGTTTGTAGAAAGTGTCAAAATTCGTAACGATAAAAATAATACAAGTGTTGTTTTGGAAAATATCAGCGGATTTTTTGTCGCTATTGGGCATACACCTAATACGCAGATTTTTAAAGATTTTTTAGAAATGGACGAACAAGGGTATTTAATCACTGAAAAAGGAACAAGTCGCACCAATATCGAGGGCGTTTTTGCTTGTGGAGATGTGCAGGATAAAATTTATAGACAAGCCATCACAGCCGCAGGTTCAGGTTGTATGGCAGCTTTGGACGCAGAAAGATATTTAGCTGAAAAAGAAGCAAGTGTTTTAGTTTAATTTTTTTTCAAATAATATAAAATAAAAACTTTCTAAAAATTTGATAAAATTTAATTTCTATCAAATTTTTAGAAAGTTTATTTATTTTGCGTTGATTGTCATAAAAAAAAACTACAATTTTATTAAAAAACATACACAAGTAATTAGATTGAATAAATTGATTTTCAAAACAAAAATACTTCCTTTATCTTTGCATTGTAATTAGTGAGTGAAAGATTGTTTGATGTTAGAATTAATTACAACTTGAAAGTGAAAACTATTTTGATTGTCAATAGTTTGTGTGTAATCAAAAACTCTCTCAATATTATTGGGAGAGTTTTTTATGTTATATAGGTATGGTGAGTGTGAGTGTAAAAATATTTTTTTAAAATTTTTACACTTTAATTTTTTGTTTCAAATTTTTTTATTATATTTGTAAAAAAAAAAAATCTACAAATATGAAAAAATATTTTATTTTTCTGGGCTTTTATTATTTATCTTCTTTGTTACAAGCCCAATATTCTTTTGAATATAAAAATTTTCAAAAATTAGAGCATTTGAGTTTAGAATCAAATGCCAAAAAAGAAACAAATTGTGTAGTCCTAACCTCTGACGAAATATCTCAAAAAGGTGGACTTTGGCATACCAAACAAAAAATTAATATTAAAAACGGATTTATCACAGAATTTAGTTTTCGTATTCATAAAAACGGAATTAGTTGGAACGAACCAAACTTATCAGGCGCTGACGGAATTGCTTTTGTGATTCATAATAATTCGCAAGCCACCGACCAAGGCGAAATAGGAGGGGGAATGGGATATGAAAAAATACCCAATTGTGTGGCGGTTGAGTTTGATACTTGGGCAAACGAACAAGAAAACAGCAACCATATTGCTATTCAAACCAAAGGAAAATATCCTAATACGGCACAACCTGAGGGAACAATTGCTAAGAATGAAAATTTACCAGTGCTACTAAAAAACGGAGAAATACACCAAGCAACTATTGAGTATAAAGATAAAAAAATAGTAATTTTTCTCAATAAAATCAAAGTTTTAGAAAAAGAAATCGATTTATCCAAAACCATTTCTTTGGAAGATAACGAAAAAGCATGGATTGGATTTACGGCAAGTACGGGTGCGGCATTTTCTCAACACGAAATTCATAGTTGGAGTTTTAAAGAGTATATTCCACCCATCATTGTAGTCGAAAAACCAAAAACCTTAGAAAATAGAACCATTGTCGGAAAAAATAAAATTAAAGTTAAATCTCGAAAAATTAGTTTAGAAATTTGGGATCAAGGCATAGAAGACGGAGATATTATTTCTTTAAATCTAAATAACCAGTGGATTTTAGAAAATTATACCATCAAAAAAAGAAAAAAAATAATTGAAATTACTTTAGAAGGAAAGGAAAATTATTTAGTTTTGCATGCTTTAAACTTAGGAAGTTCTCCACCAAATACAGTGGCACTGACCATCAAAGATAGTAAAAAAACGCATAAAACTTTGCTTAATTCGAATATGAAAGCAAGTGACTCGATTGAAATTATGTATGACGGAGAATAAATTAGGACTTAAAATTAAATAAACTGATATTTTATGTTTATCTATTTTATACCCCCAATTCATTTAAGATTTATACGGAAAATAAAAATTGTAGCACGCACTTTTAGTGTGTGTCCACACACTAAAAGTGCGTGCTACAGTTGCTCAATAGAAAAATCGTATAAATCTTAGAAGAACCTAAAAAATATGAGGGGTGGCATTTATGCCGCCTTGTTTTAAAATTGTGATAAGTTATTTAATTTTGCATTTATCTGTGTAATATAATTGAGCAAAATATGTCAAATTCTTATGGTTATCTTTTTAAAATTACAACTTTTGGCGAATCTCATGGAGTAGCCGTTGGAGTAATCATTGATGGTTGCCCGGCAGGTTTAGAATGGGATTTAGCCTTTATTCAAAATGCACTTGACCGCCGCAAACCAGGGCAGTCTGCTATCGTAACGCAGCGGAAAGAAAGTGATATTGTGCAAGTTTTGTCAGGAGTTTTTGAAAATAAAACTACAGGCACTCCAATTGCTTTACTGATTTCAAATGAAGATGCAAAAAGTAAAGATTATGCACACATCGCCACACAATTTAGACCTTCTCACGCAGATTATACCTACTTTGCAAAGTATGGACATAGAGATTATCGAGGGGGAGGCAGAAGTTCTGCGCGGGAAACCGCCGCAAGAGTGGCGGCAGGTGCAGTCGCACAATTATTGCTCAAAAAAAAATACAACATTGAAATTATTGCTTATACTTCACAAGTTGGACATCTTAAATTAGAAAAAAATTATACTACGTTAGATTTTTCTTTGATTGAAAGTTCTGCCATTCGTTGTCCCGATATTTCGATGGCAAATCAAATGGAGCAATTTGTCAAAGAAATCAAAAAACAAGGAGATACAATTGGAGGCGTAATTAGTGCGGTGATTAAAAACACACCTGTAGGCTGGGGAGAGCCTGTTTTTGATAAACTACACGCAGAATTAGGCAAAGCAATGTTGAGTATCAATGCGGCAAAAGGTTTTGAGTATGGCAGTGGTTTTGAAGGAGTCAATATGAAAGGTTCGGAACATAATGACGTTTTTTATGTTGATGAAAATGATGTCATCAAAACAAAAACAAATTTTTCGGGTGGTATTCAAGGCGGAATTTCAAACGGAGAAGATATTTATTTTCGTGTTGCTTTCAAGCCTGTCGCAACTCTTATTCAACCCCAAGAAAGCATCAATGAATCAAAAGAAAAAATAACAATAGAAGGAAAAGGACGACATGACCCTTGTGTGTTGCCGCGTGCTGTGCCTATTGTGGAGGCGATGGCGGCATTGGTTTTGGCTGATTTTGCTTTGCGTGCAGAAACAAATCAAATGAGTTTTGATTGATTTTTTGATGATAAAAACGGATTTTTTAGAATATATTTTCTTGGTATTA
The DNA here is from genome assembly GCA_004293265.1 of Bacteroidota bacterium. GTDB lineage: Bacteria > Bacteroidota > Bacteroidia > Cytophagales > Microscillaceae > RDXZ01. Next base: position 14,559 of record RDXZ01000095.1, read on the forward strand.
TATTGATAATCAATAGGTTAAAAAAAATGTAACTATTTAAGTTATTGAGTGCCAGCATTCGCACTTGTACCCAATAACCTAAATAGTTACGAAAATTTTACATTAACTAATTTATTCGGCGGCTGTTGCGCTTGCACCTGTTTCGGGGCTACCTTCTGTGCGTACTTTTGCAATATGTTGGTCAATCCAATACAAGCCTTGTCCTTCTTCTCCTATCATTTCAAATAAATCTAAAATACGGCGTGCTACAAATTCCTCCTCCATTTGTTCACGTATAAACCATTGCATAAATAATTCGGTTGTATAATCACGATTTTTTCGGCAGGCATCAACAATTCTATGAATAGAATGTGTAACTGCGATTTCTTGTTCTAAACTTGTTTCAAAAATATCTCTCAAACTTGCATATTCTTGTTGAATATCTGTTACTTCTGGTGAAAGTGCTTTAGCACCAGAATCTCCCAAATACTTAAATATTTTTAACATGTGCATACGTTCTTCTTCTGCTTGCAACATAAAAAAATCTTCGCTATTTGAAAAACCGTGTTCGCCACACCAAGAAGCCATTGCTAAATATTTTGCAGAAGAACGGCTTTCCATTTTTATTTGTTCGTTCAATGCCGTAATTACTTCTTGAGAAAGTGCTGTTTTCATTCTTACCAAATCCTTTTTCATAATTTTAATTTATTTATTTTATTTTATTAATACCAATAATACTAATTGAATCTATAAATAGTTCATAAAAAAATGTTTTTTTTGGTAATATATACAAATTCTAAATTAAAATAAGTAATTTATCGTAACTATTTAGGTTATTTTGGTGCAAGCGTGGACGCTTGCACCAGTTAATATCTCGTGCAAGCGTCCACGCTTGCACGAAGTTCAAAATAATAATTTTTCCCCCAACTGGTTTAAGTGTTACAAAAATAAAAAAAAAGTAAAACTGGCGCAAGTTTGAGCGCAGCGGAAACTTGTGCCTCTGTATTAATAGAAGTCTCCAGACTTCAGTCATTCGAAGAAT
>RDXZ01000096.1 GCA_004293265.1 Bacteroidota bacterium
TTTTTTATCCTGTACATCCTGAAAATCTTGTCTTAAAATTTCTTTTTTTTTGACAAGATTTCAAGATTTTCAAGATTTTCAAGATTTTTTTTATCCTGTTCATCCTGAAAATCCTGTCTTAAAATTTCCTAAATCTTTTATGCTTAAAAATTCTTTCAGTTTTGATACTTCCATCAGATTGCATATTTTCTACTGATTTACGCTCAGTTGTGGCATAAATAGGTGTTAAGTGATTGTTTTTAGCAATATTTACCAAATAATATACTGCCCCAAAATCACCCTGAATTAACACAAAATCATCTTTTTGACTATTTTCCAAAAGCCATTTTTCTATCGGTTGCAAATATTCATTTATAGTTTCCAAATCCGCAGGAACATTACTAAAAATCTGCTGTAAATCTGAAGGCAAAGCCACAAAATTTTCCACGCCCCAATCTTGTTTTGCGTCCTCTTTTTGGTCGTCTGTGAGGCTATGCGAGAATAAAAGAATTAAATTTTTCATTGATTTTTTTTGATTTTTAAATTTTTATAATTCTATATCTGTTTGATTTTTTGCAATAGTTAGTTTAATTTATTTGTGTTACTTTTTTTTGCAATAATAATAATTTTTTTTAATGATTGCAATTTTTTTTTAATTATTTTAAAAAAATATCTGTTTGGTAAAATATGGCAAAATTGTAACGATAATATTCCTTTGTTGCACTCAAAAAAACCATTTTTGAATATTTTTATTTTGATGATTTCTATTTATATTTTTTAGTTTTTTTAAGTTGAATAATGCAAAATTAAAGTATTGTTTCAAAATAAAAAAGCGAAATTATAGTTTCTAATTTCTTTCTAATTTTTTTGATTTGATGAAGAAAATTTTATAGCAACCAATTTTGGTTCTACTAATATTTATACGGAAAATAAAAACTGTAGTACGCACTTAAAAGTCTGTGCTACACTCAATAGAAAATCGTATAAATCTTAGAAGAACCCCCATTTTTTATATTGATTTTAACACAACTTGACATAACTTCCTACCACACGCAAGGATTGTTGATGTGAAGTAATTATTTTTTGTAATTTTTCTTCATTTTGATGTCCATCAATTTCAATATAAAACCAAGATTGAAAATTATTACCATCTTTGTTGGGGCGGCTTTCAATTTTGTTCATATTGATAGAAAAAGTATTAAAATCTTGTAAAAAATTAGCCAATGTTCCAGCTTTGTTAGGTAATTTGACGATTAGAGTTGTTTTGTCGTTGCCACTTATTTGGTTTTGGAATTGTTTTGCCAACACATAAAAACGCGTTTGATTGTTTGGGCTATCTTCTATGTTTTCGAATAATATAGGTACTCGGAATAATTTTGCGGCAACTCCCGAACAAATAGCAGCAGTATTTTCCTCTTCCATTACCATTTTTGCGGCTTTAGAAGTAGATTCAACGGGGATAAATTCGGTATGACTATCTTTAAAATAATTGGCTAAAAAATTTCTACATTGTTTAAATGCTATTTCTTTGGAATAAATACAGCGAATATCACTTAATTTTTCGCAACGGCTCGCAAAAGTATGATGAATAGGCATCACAATTTCTGCCACGATATTTAATTCAAATTCGTTTAAAAAATCAATCGTTTCATCTACAAAACCTTCTTGGTTGTTTTCAATTGGCACTACTCCAAAGCGAGTTCTTTCCGTAACCACACTTTCAAAAACGGCTCTGATATTTTTTAAAGGAATATAATCGCTCAAATATCCAAACCTACTTTCGGCGGCTTGATGCGTAAAACTTCCTTCTGGTCCTAAATAAGCAACTCTTTCAGGCAGCTCAAGATTTCGGCTCGCGGCAAATATTTCCATAAAAATAGCATCAATTGAACTCGGATTTAATAAACCCTCTTGAGTTTGATTCAATGAAACCAATCTATCTAAAATCTCTTTTTCTCTTTCAGGTCGATAAATAATAGCATTATTTTGTTTTTTTAAATCTCCAATTGTTTTTACAATTTTCATTCTTTGGTTTAAAAAACTTAAAATTTCATCGTCTAATTTATCAATTTTTAACCTTAATTCGTTTAAATTCATATCTTTATTTTTTTCTATTTATTGACCAACCTTGAACCGAGAAATAGAAACCTATTTTTTTCTATTTTCAAAATATTCTGCGATTTCTTTTCCTGTTTTTGTGTTAAATGTTTTTTCTGCGGTAAGTCCTCCTTTTCTGCCAATATTTACGCCATATTTTACCTCCTGAATTGTATTTTTTTCGTGAGAATCAGGGTTTATACTCAAAATAACGCCTTTATCTAATGCTTCGTGTACCCAACGCCAATCTAAATCCAAACGATATGGACTTGCATTGATTTCAATAATGACATTGTTTTTTGCACAAGCCTCAATCACTTTTTTCATATTCAAAGGATAACCATTTCTGCGTAACAATACGCGTCCTGTTGCGTGTCCGAGCATAGTCGTGTATGGATTTTCAATGGCTTTTATAATTCTTTCAGTGGCTTTTTCTTCGCTCATTTTGAGTCCCGAATGGATAGAAGCAATCACAAAATCAAAAGTTTTTAAGATTTCATCTTCATAATCTAATTTTCCATCATACAAAATATCGGCTTCAATACCTTTGAAAAGATAAAAATTAGGATATTTTTGTCGTAAGGTTTCAATTTCTTGATGTTGAGATTTCACACGACCAACTTGCAAACCATTGGCATAAAAAGCAGATTGAGAATGGTCTGTAATTCCTAAATATTCATAACCCAAATCAATGCAGGCTACCACCATTTCTTCCAAAGTATTTTTACCATCACTATACGTGCTGTGGGCGTGAAAAATTCCTTTTAAATCCTTGACTTCCAATAATTTAGGTATTTTTTTACTCTCAATATATTGCCATTCTGCGTATCCTTCGCGTATTTCTGGGGGTAAATTTATATATTGAAAAAAATCAAAAACATCATTTTCTTGTTTAAAATTTTCTTCAGTAAGATGTTCTAAAATTGTTTTATTTTTTTCTATTTTTGCTAAATGTTTTTCGCCTGCGGAATGTAAATAAATCTCACTGCCTATTCTTTCTTTTGGTGGCATTTTGATTTCAACTTTTAATCCATTTTCTTTCATTTCTCCACGCCAAACAAAAACCCCACACTCTTTTATGTTTTTGATTAAAAAATTACAATCATCTAAATATTTTACAATTGTTTTTTTATCAATATTTTCATTGGTTTCGACAAAAACTTGTAAACAATCTACTACTTCTAATTTTCGTCTGATTTGTCCTGTGATAGTAATATATTGATTATCAATTGTTTGTTTTAAATAATCGATTAAAATTTTTGAATATTCTTCGGCGTGAGCAAAAAATAATTTAGAAAAATTACTTTTTTTGAACAATAAATCTTGATAAATATTTGCTTGCATTTTTTCACCAAAACCTTTTATTTGTGCCAATGAATTATTTTCACAAGCTTCCAAAAGTTGTGTAATGGTTGTAAAATTATTTTCTTTCCAAAGAATATTTATTTTTTTTGCACCCAATCCATTGATAGCAAGCATCTCGACCACGCCTGCGGGAATTTCGTCTAATAAATTTTTGAGTTGATGAAAAATGCCATTTTGTTTTGTTTCTTCTATTTTGAGGGCAATGGCTTTGCCAATAGAACTGATTTTTTCTATTTCTGACAAAGATAAATCCATCAAATCTACTTCTAATTTATCAATGGCTTCGATAGCAAAATGATATGCACGTAATTTGAAAGGATTTTCTCCTTTGAGTTCTAAAAGTGCTGCATATTGTTTGATTTGTTGAGCAAATATTTTATTTTTCATTGTATATAATCACTTAAAAAAATTCTGTATTTGCAAAGTAAATTATTTTATTTTGAAAAACCAAATTTATAACTCATCTTTCTATTTCTAAGTGATTTGGATTTTTTTCAAATATTACTCGCTTCTTAATTTTGCGTCTGTTGTATATTTATTATGATAAAAAAATAAAATTTTATTTCATTTTTTTTGAAAATTGAAAAAAAAAAACCACTTTTGCAGAATGAAACCTACTTTTTTTTTACTTTTATTATTTTTTATATTTTTTTTAGTATTTCAAGCTTGTCAAACCAAAGATAGAGAGGACAAAACAAGAGTATCTATCATCAAAAATCCACCCTTAGAACAAGTTTTTGACAAAGAAACTTTTGATTTGCAAGGGCATAGAGGTTGTAGAGGCGTGATGCCTGAAAATACAGTACAAGGTTTTTTAAAAGCCTTAGATTTTGGTGTCAAAACACTTGAAATGGACGTTGTAATAAGCAAAGATAGTTTTTTTATCGTTTCCCACGAACCTTATTTTTCTTCTATGATTACTACTACTCCCAAAGGAGATAGTATATTACCCAAAGATGAAAGAAAATTTAATATATACCAAATGACAAAAGCCGAAATTCAGGCGTTTGATGTTGGAAAAAGAAAACATATTTGGTTTCCAAAACAAGAAAAAATAACTGCCACCAAACCAACTTTGATGGAAGTCGTGGTATCTGTGGAACAAAAAATAAAAAAAAATAAATTAGGAAAAATTATTTATAATATTGAAGCAAAATGTAGCCCTGACGGAGATACTATTTTTCACCCAAAGCCAAAACCTTATGCAAAAATGATGTTAGAGGAAATAAAAAGGCTTAAAATCAAGGATAGAATTATGGTGCAGTCTTTTGATACTCGTTTTTTAAAAGCATTCAGAGAATTAGATGATGAAATTCCTTTGGTTTTATTGGTAGAAAATTCCTTGTCTTTACGTGATAATATCGAACAATTAGGTTTTGCCCCTGCTGTTTATAGTCCACAATTTAAGTTGGTAAATCAAGATATGCTCAAAGAAGCACACGAATTAGGTATAAAAGTTATTCCTTGGACGGTCAATGATACTGAAGATATGCAAAAAATGAAAAATATGGGCGTAAATGGTTTAATTACTGATTATCCTGATAGATTTCAACAATTATTAAAATAAAAAAATAAAAAAAATATTATTATGCCTATTATTGAAATGGTAATGCCCAAAATGGGCGAAAGCGTCATGGAAGGAACTATCCTTAAATGGCTTAAAAAAGTTGGAGATAAAATCGAACAAGACGAACCCGTTTTGGAGGTAGCCACTGATAAAGTTGATACTGAAATTCCCGCTACACACGCAGGCATACTGACGCAAATACTCGCACAAGAAGGCGAAGTAATTGCTATTGGAAAGATAATTGCTACTATTGACACACAAACCAATGGACAAACTACAACAATTGTAAGTCCTACTTTGGCTACTGAAAAAATAGATACGCAAAATTTGGCTCAAATAGAGCAAACGATTGCAAATGCTATGCAAATCGAGAGTGGAACGCAAAATGATACAAAATTAGCTGACAATAATCGTTTTTATTCGCCTTTGGTAATGAATATTGCGAAGCAAGAAAAAATTTCAATGACCGAATTAGCCTCTATTCAAGGAACAGGACAAGAAAATAGAGTTACCAAAAATGATATTTTTGCTTATATTAAAAATCGCGGCAGCCATTCAACCCATATAGCCCCTGCACAAATCACGCCTACTGAAACAAAACCTGCTCAAAAAATTACGCCTACGCCCACACAAACACAAACGAGTGCAGTAGGAGTGTCTTATTCAGGTGCCGCCGATATTATTGAGATGGATAGAATGAGAAAAATGATTGCTCAAAGAATGGTTGAGTCCAAACAAACTTCTCCACACGTTACTACTTTTATAGAAGTTGATGTTACAAATATTGTGTTGTGGCGTAATAAAATAAAAGATAGTTTCAAAAAAAGAGAAGGCGAAAACATTACATTTACACCAATTTTCATAGAAGCAATTGCCAAGGCATTACGCGATTTTCCGTTGGTTAATTCATCAGTTGAAGGAGATAAAATTATTGTCAAAAAAGATATTAATATTGGTATGGCGGCGGCTTTACCAAGTGGAAACTTAATCGTGCCTGTTATTAAAAATGCAGACCAAATGAATTTATTAGGTTTGACCAAAAAAGTAAACGATTTGGCGGGGCGTGCAAGAGCCAACAAATTACAACCTGACGAACTCTCAGGAGGCACTTATTCGATGTCTAATATTGGAAGTTTTGGCAATGAAATGGGTACACCAATTATTATGCAACCACAAGTCGCTATTTTGGCTTTTGGGGCGATTAAAAAGAAACCTGCTGTCATCGAAACGCCTACGGGTGATATGATTGCTATTCGTCATTTGATGTTTATTTCTCATAGTTACGACCATCGAATTATTGACGGAGCATTGGGAGGTTCATTTGGTAGAAAAGTAGCTGATTATTTGGAAGCGTTTGATATAAATAGAGAAATTTAACCTGAGTTTTACTAATAAATATAAGTTTGGGATAGTTCGTTATTATCCCAAACTTACGCAAAAAAATGAAAGAGTAGATAAGAAAAATCTTATCTACTCAATATTTTATGGTTGATAAAAAATGAATAAAATTATCTAAAAAATAAATTTATTTTTTCACTTTCCATTTTATTTTTTGTTCACTTTTTTTACCTTTTTTATCTTCTTTGTCTTTATTTTTTTTGTCATCAGGTCTATCTTCATACAAACTCGGAGGAAAACCATTGAGTTGTCGCCAAGTTTCGTACCAAACAGGCACCGTATCCAACATAGCCCAACCATAGACACCAGAGCCGATAGTAAGTTGTTCAGGCCAAGGCTCTTCTTTGGTAGCGATAACTAAAATTCTAAATTTTCCATTTTCACTATCAGTTTTATCAATTACTGCCACCGTTCCGCCAAAAGTTCCGACAGCCACGCGAGGCCAACCCGTAACCTGTAACGCAGGAAAGCCATCAAATTCCATTCTGACGTGCCTTCCAATACTCAACAAAGGTAAATCCATTGCCCTGACATATAACTCAACTGCTAATTGTGGTCTTGAAGGCATTACGGTACAAATAGGGTCTGTATCTTTGACGGTTTCGCCTAATCCTGACTTCATTGCTTTGACTACAAAACCATCTTGAGGTGCTAAAATATAATATTGATTATTTCTAATGACCATATTAGCATATTTATTTCTCAGTTTTGATAATTCTCCTTTACTATCCGCCAAATCGCCTTGTGTAGAACTCATATCAGAATTAGATTTTGCAATTTTATCTTGATATTCAGCCTCCACCGAATTGAGTTCGATTCTTGCATTGATAAGTTCGTTTTGAGCCACTGCTACTTTATTTTCTTTCATCGTAACTTTTGCTTGTGATTCTTGCAATGCTTGGCGGCGTTTTTCCCAATCAGTTTGAGAAATAAGTGCTACAGGTTTTGCATAAAACATCGAATCTGCACCTTTGGCTTGCCTTTGGTAATAAATATAATTGGCTTTTTCTGCTTCGTAATCTGCTTGTTCGCCTTTTAATTTATTTTTAGATTGCTCATATTTATTTTGTACTTGGCTTAATTTGAATTGTAAACCAGATTGCAAAGCATTCAACTGATTTTTTAAAGCACCGATTTTATTTTCTTTTGCACCGATAACTCCTTCTTTTGCTTGCAATTGTTCTTCCAATCTTTTTAGAAAATCAGGGTCAAAATAATCATCTTTTATCTCCGTCAATACCACCAAAGTATCATTTTTTTTGACTGCTTGCCCTTCTTGGACGCGCCATTCTTTTATCCTACCCGGAATAGCCGTATGAATTTCTTGTGGTCTATCTTGTGGAGAAAACGCATTTACAACACCCGAACCTTCTATGCTTTGTTGCCAAGGCAAAAACATACAAGAGATTAAAATGGCTAAAATGACCAATAACCAAATCGCCAACCTACGAATATTTCGTTGTGGGCTAATGGTTCTGAGTGCATATAGTTTTTTATCTAAGTCTTCGAAGTCTTTTTTTTGTTCTTTTCTATAATCTTTTGCGATTTCTAACATTTTTATATAAAATAATGGAGATGAAAAAGTTAAATAACACTAATGATAACAAATTTAAAGAGAAAAAGTTTTGAAAAATAAAGAAAAAAATTGATTTTTATATTTGAAATAAAAAGTATCAAAAAAATAAGGTAATGCTGTTAATGTAATGGTTTGTCCTGCTGAACGAAGTGAAGCAACTGCTTGTTGAAAGGCGTTTTGTGAACGAAATCGCATATTTTTCGTTTTGCTCAAAAAGACAAAAACATTACATTTGTCGCACTACCAAAAATAAAAAACAAATGTAATTTTTTATTGAACTTCGTGCAAGCGTGGACGCTTGCACGAGATATTAACTGGTGCAAGTGTCCACGCTTGCACCAAAATAACCTAAATAGTTACCATTTTTGAATAAAAAATATGAAAAATTTGTATTTATAAAAATAAATAATGACTTTTGTGTGAATAATTTTGCTATATAAATCAAAAATTACTAAAACAACAATTTTCAATAAAAAATGTCAACTATTTTAGATAAAATTATTGCTCAAAAAAAAATAGAAATAGAGCAAAAAAAACAAATCATTAGCCAAAGTGAATTAGAAAATAGTGAATATTTTGGAAAACCAACTCATTCTTTGTTTGAGGCTTTGAGTAATAAAATAGGAATCATCGCAGAAATAAAAAGATGTTCGCCCTCAAAAAATATTATTAATAACGATTTTCCCGCAGAATTAGGAGAAGAACGCACAAAATTTGTGCAAAATCTTGCCAAAGGTTATGCTGATGCATCAGCCATTGGATTGTCTATTTTAACTGATAAAAATTTTTTTTCAGGAGATGATAGTGATGTAATAGATGCAAGAAAAGTAACAAATATTCCTATTTTACGCAAAGAATTTATTATTGATGAATATCAAATTTGGGAGGCAAAAGCGATGGGTGCTGATGTGATTTTATTGATTGCCTCTTGTTTAACAATATCAAAAACAAAATATTTAGCACAAAAAGCAACAGATTTAGGTTTAGAAGTTTTATTGGAAGTACATACCAAAGAAGAAATAAATTTTATTGATGCTAATACTGAACTTGTTGGCGTTAATAATCGTAATTTACATACTTTTGAAATAAATATAAATAATTCTTTGAAATTAGTAGAGGAAATTCCAAACGAAGTTATCAAAATTTCTGAAAGTGGATTGAATAGTTTATCTGATTTACATTTATTGATTGAAGTTGGTTTTAGAGGTTTTTTGATGGGTGAAAGTTTTATGAAAACAGAAAATCCTGCCGCCGCTTTACAAAAAATTACTAAAAGAATATAAAAATTTTACGTTCTACTAATATTTATACTGATAAAATTTTATAAAAATGAAAATCCGTTTCGCTAAGTTGTTGGTGGACGAAAAGTGCAGAAATGAAATATTAACAAAAAAATAAATTTTACTGCACTTTTTTATACACCAATAACGGCGGAAAAATTGTACCAACGGGCTTTAGCCTGTTGTTCTGAAAAATAATCACAACAGGCTAAAGCCCGTTGGTACGTTTTTTTTCTTAAATTAATGGTAGAATAACTTATTTATTTAGCAATTTTGATAATATTTCTATTTGTTTCTCAAGCGTAGTGATTTGTTTTTGAAGGTCTGAAATATGTGATTTGTATGCTTCTCGTTCTTTTTCAAAGTTTTCTGATAGATTTATTCCATTGCCAAAGTTTGTATTTGTTCCATTTTCTATTTTGTTGAATATCATTTTTTCTTCAAAATTTTCAATGTCTTGTTTTTCCATATCCAATACTTTTGCTATTTTTTTTAGTCTTTCTACTGATATTTGTGTTTTTCCTTGTTCTATTTTGCTATAAGCATTGTCAGACATATTTAATTTTTCAGCCATATCTTGTTGTGTTAGACGTTTAACCTTACGCAAAGCAGTGATTTTTTCGTATAATTCCATAAATTCACAAAAAAGTATTACAATTAGTTAAATTATATTTTTTTATAAAACAAAATACTTTATTTTTGCACAAAATTAGTTATTTTTTTTTATAAAAACAAAAAATATATGAAATTATTATTTGTCGTTTTCTTTTTACTTTGGTGTAATACTACACTTATAGGGCAAGTTGCATCTACATTACAAGAAGCAAAAGACCTATTCGAAATGTCTTGGAGAACTGAAAATGAGGAGGAGAGAAGACAACAAAGACAAAAAATTAGAGAAATATCACCAGAAAGTATTTATGGACTTTATTGTAAGGCTTGGTTTTTACGAGTAGAAAAAAAATACAATGAAGCTTTGATATTGTCTAATACTATCATAGCAAAATTTCCTAATAATTGGGAAGGGTATTATAGCAGGGGAGTCTGTTATGAACTCTTGAAAAATAATCAACAAGCAACTATAAATTATAATCTTGCTATTAAATTAAGTGCAAACGATTATTTTATGCGGGGAAGTATTAAATTTAATACAAAGGATTATAAGGGAAGTATCGAGGACTTTGATAAAGTGTTAGCCTCTAATTTTAATGACTATGATGTTATTCGGCTTAAAGCACAATCTTATCATAATCTATCAGATTACGAAAAAGCATTCGAAAATTATCAAATTTTATTAGGCAATAATAAAATATATGAGGGTTTCTATTCAAATTATGCCAATGTAAATAAAAACTTAAACAGATATGAAACCGCAGTTGAATATTTGGACAAAGCCATAGCACAAAATCCAAATAGTGCTTATGATTATTTTGAAAGAGGCTGGATAAAATCAGAAAGACTCAAAGAATATCAAGCGGCTATAGCGGATTATTTAAAAGTAATAGAATTAGATAATAAAATTGATGTAGCTTATTTTAATATAGGTATTTCCTATTCGAATTTGGGTAATATATCAGAGGCAAAAGAGTGGATTCGCAAAGCAGGACAAATAGACAAAAAACATTTAGAAAAATTTGCGTCTATTTATCGTATGAAAGCAATGGGTAGTTTTGGATCAGAAAAATCTATAGAATTTCTTAGCATAGCAATAGAATTTGATGAAGAACCAGTTTATTATCATAGTAGAGGTACTAGCTATTCACTTTTAGATGACAAAACAAATGCTATGAAAGACTTTAATAGTGCTATTTCACTTCTAACATTAAAACCAGATATATCACTATTAGGAAAAGTCTATTATGATAGAGGATTTATAAAAAATCAACTAAAAGATTTTAGAGGTTCTATGAGCGATTATGATAAAGCCATTACATCATTTTATAAAATATTAAATACTGATAAAGAGAGTAAGATGTTATTGTGCAAATCACTTAATAATAGGGCAATATGTAAATATGAACTAAAGGATTATTTAGGAAGTATTAATGATTGTAATGCAGCATTAAAAATAGATAATAATTACGAAACTGCTTATTGTATTAGAGGAATTGCACGAATAGCAATGGGCTATAAAGATTTAGGTTGTCAGGATTTAAGCAAAGCAGGAGAGTTGGGATATACTCCTGCATATGATTTAATACAAAAAAATTGTAAATAGACTTTTTGAAATTTTATTTTTGATAAAAAACTTTCCAAAAATTTAAAACTTTTGGAAAGTTCAAATAAAAACCTACAAACTCCCCTCCAAAGCCTTAATTTTTGCTTCTGCGTCTGCTAATTTTTTCTTTTCGTTTTCAATGATTTCAGGTTTTGCATTTTGTACAAATTTTTCGTTTTCCAATTTTTTCAAAATACTTTCTCTAAAACCTTTGGCATATTCTAAATCTTTCAATAATTGTTCTTTTGAATTTGAATTTGAGTTTTCATCTTCCTCAAAAGGAATAAAAAATTCATAATTTTTAACCACAAAACCAAATGCTTTTTCAGTTTTTTCTGTTGTAAAACTAATCTCTGAAAGATTTGCCAAACGCTTGATATATTGTTCAAAGTCTTGAAAATCATTGTTTTGGCTTCCTTTGATAACCAATTTTAAAATATCTTTAGTAGGAGAAAGACCTTTTTTATTTCTAAAATTTCGAATGTTAATGATAATATCAAAAGCAAGTTGTGCTTGGTTAATTGCTTCTTCATTCTGTACTTTTTCTGCGTTTGGATATTGAGCCACACAAATACTTTCTCCATTTTTGCGTTTTTGGATATTTTGCCACAATTCTTCGGTGATAAAAGGCATAAATGGGTGCAAAATTTTCAATAATTTTTCAAAAACAATAACCGTTCTATCAAAAGTTTCCTTGTCAATACAATTGCTATCAACAGGTTTTATCATTTCCAAATACCAAGCACAATAGTCGTCCCAAAACACATTATACAAGTCGTTTAACGCTTCAGACAAACGATATTTATTGATGTTATCTTCTAATGAAACCAACAAAGTATTTAATTTTGTTTCTATCCATTCGACAGCAATTTGATGTTTGAATGGTAATTTTTCATCTATTTCCCAGCCTTTCAATAACCTAAACGAGTTCCAAATTTTGTTATTAAAATTACGTCCTTGTTCACAAAGTTTTGAATTATGCGAATTGGGGTCATTACTAAATGCTTCTACATCTTCTTTTTTTTGTGATTTTGGTACATCAGTATCAAACAACAAATCGTTTCCTGCGGCATTGCTTCGCAAAAGTCCAAACCTAACGCCATCAGCCCCATAAGTATCAATCAAACGCAATGCTTCAGGAGAATTTCCCAACGATTTTGACATTTTTCTACCCAATTTATCGCGTATCAAACCTGTAAAATAAACATCTTTGAAAGGTATTTTTCCTGTAAACTCAAAACCTGCCATAATCATTCTTGCGACCCAAAAAAAGATAATATCAAAACCTGTAACCAAAGTCGAAGTAGGATAATAATAATTAAAATCTTTTTTGTCCCCTTCTTTAAAGCCATCAAAAACAGAAATCGGCCACAACCACGAACTCGCCCACGTATCCAAAACATCTTCATCTTGTTTCAAATCTTCTTCTGTGTATAATTTTGGAATATCATCATAAGAAATATTACCTCTTTCAGCTGCTAAAACCCAGCCGTCTATGTGTCCAATTTTATCATTGGCTTTTTTCAACGCTTCTTCTTTTGATTTTGCTACAATAATTTCTCCATTGGGCAAATAATACGCAGGAATACGTTGTCCCCACCAAAGTTGTCTTGAAATACACCAATCTTTTAGATTTTCCATCCAACTTCGGTACATATTTTTGAACTTTGCGGGGTGAAATTGAATGGTATCATTCATTACATTTTCCAAAGCAGGTTTTGCAATGTCTTGCATTTTCATAAACCATTGTGTCGAAAGTTTGGGTTCAATTACCGCACCTGTTCGTTCCGATGTTCCTACTTGATTTTTATAATCTTCTTCTTTTTCCAACAAACCAATTTCTTTCAACTCTTTTACGATTTGCTTGCGTGCAATAAAACGTTCCACGCCTACATATTTGGGTACGCCACACGCTTGCGAGAGTGTTCCGTCATCTGCAATCGTATCAATGACTTCCAAATTATGTTTTAAACCAATTTCATAATCATTAATATCGTGTGCAGGAGTTATTTTCAAAATACCTGTTCCAAAATCTTTGTCCACATATTCATCAAAAATAATCGGAACTTCTCTGTTGATTATCGGAACAATTACTTTTTTTCCTTTCAGATGTTCATAACGTTCATCATTTGGATTTGCACAAACAGCAGTATCACCAAAAATAGTTTCGGGACGAACTGTGGCAATTGTTAGATAATCATTTGTGCCAACAATTTTATATTTCAGATAATAAAATTTTCCATTATTTTCTTTAAAAATTACTTCCTCATCAGAAAGAGCGGTTTTGCCAACTGGATCCCAATTGACCATTCTAATACATCGATAAATATAACCTTTTTCGTATAAATCAACAAAAGAATCGATAACGGCTTGGCTCATATCGTCTTCCATCGTAAATCTTGTACGACTCCAATCACACGAAGCACCTAATTTTTGTAATTGATGTAAAATAATTCCGCCATATTTTTCTTTCCATTCAAAAGCATATTTCAAAAATTCTTCTCTTGTAATGTCCTTTTTTTCGATACCTTTTTCTTTGAGCATCTGTACCACTTTTGCTTCGGTAGCAATCGAGGCGTGGTCAGTCCCTGGCACCCAACAAGCATTTTTACCTTTCATTCTTGCAGTTCGAATCAATACATCTTGAATGGTATTATTTAATAAATGTCCCATGTGTAGCACACCTGTAACATTAGGCGGAGGAATTACGATTGTATAAGGCTCTCTTTGGTCAGGTTTTGATTCAAAGAATTTTTGTTCGAGCCAATATTGATACCATTTTTGTTCGGTATCGGCAGGATTATAAGTTTTAGAA
This sequence comes from Bacteroidota bacterium, assembly GCA_004293265.1. Taxonomy (GTDB): domain Bacteria; phylum Bacteroidota; class Bacteroidia; order Cytophagales; family Microscillaceae; genus RDXZ01. The sequence goes on from RDXZ01000096.1 coordinate 14,296, forward strand.
ATTTCCATTATTGATGAATTGAAAATATTTTTTTGCAAATTTATCATTTTTTCTTTTCTTTGACAAAAATAGAGCAAAAATTATTTTAATTTATCATAACTATGTAGGTTATTTTGGTGCAAGCGTAGACGTTTGCACCAGTTAATATCTCGTGCAAGCGTCCACGCTTGCACGAGATTCAAAATAATAATTTTATTAACCAACCTAAATAGTTACAATTTATCATAAAAATAATTTCGTAAAAAAAGGGTAACTATTTAAGTTATTTTTTTGGTAACGTTGCAGATGTCCACCTAAAACTGAATTGCAATAAAAAATACTAAATTTATACACATAAAGTTAGTGTTTTTTAAAAAAAAGTAATATCTTTGCAAAAAAAACATTATAAAGTAAAAAAAATGAATTTTTTAGATGGCTTAAATCCTCCTCAAAAAGAGGCAGTTTTATATACCGAAGGTCCTTTGATGATTATTGCAGGGGCAGGCTCAGGCAAAACACGTGTGCTTACATTGCGTGTTGCACAACTTTTACAGGAAGGAATAGAGCCATATCAAATTTTATCTTTAACTTTTACCAATAAAGCGGCGAAAGAAATGAGAGAACGCATCGAAAAAATTGTCGGTTTGGAAGCCCGAAATCTTTGGATGGGAACTTTTCACTCTATTTTTTCAAGAATTTTAAGAATTGAAGCGGATAAATTAGGTTATGATAAAAATTTTACAATTTATGATACTGATGATTCAAAAAATTTAATCAAATCTATTCTCAAAGAACAAAATTTAGATGATAAAGTATATCGAGTTGGCAATGTTTTGAGTAGAATTTCAGGAGCCAAAAATAAATTAATCACTTATAAATTATATGCTCAAAATGATATTTTAAAGGCAGAAGATAAAACAAGTAAAATGCCTGAATTATACAGAATTTATGAAATTTATCAAAAAAAATGTTATAAATCAAACGCAATGGATTTTGATGATTTGTTGCTTTTGACTAATATTTTATTGCGTGATAATGCAGAAGTTCGTGAAAAATATCAAAAAAAATTTCAATATGTAATGATTGATGAGTTTCAAGATACTAATCTTTCTCAATATAATATCGTCAGAATGTTATCACAATTGCACCAAAATATTTGTGTAGTTGGTGATGATGCACAAAGTATTTATGCGTTTCGTGGGGCTGATATTCAAAATATTCTTAATTTTGAAAAAGATTATCCTACTTTAAAGACTGTGAGATTAGAACAAAATTATCGCTCTACTAACAATATTGTTCAAGC
>RDXZ01000097.1:0-5373 GCA_004293265.1 Bacteroidota bacterium
TTTTTCTTCTGGAAAACCATCTTCTAACATAGCTTCTGCAATAGATTTTAATCTTTGTTTTTCTCTTGCTGCTGCTATTGCTTTTTCTTCTGCTTTTCCCTCTTCTCTTCCTTCTTCTCTTCCTTCTGCTTTTCCTTCTTCTCTTCCTTCCTCTCTTCCTTCTGCTTTTCCATAGACTTCGCCTTGTCTGAAAGCTTCTTTTTTGATAATTTCTTCGATGCCCATATTTTTACGATTTTTTACGATAGTTTCTATTTCACTATCTAATTGTTGATTAATTTTTTGACTTTTAACATTTATATAAGAACGAATAAAATACAAAACACAGCGTATTTTTTCATTATCATAACCGTATTTTAACATTTTTTTAATTAAATCTACTTTCCATTTGAGTTGTGCCAAATCTTTTTTACTATTTTTTTCTATGGCATTTCTTACCGCCAACATTACCAAACTAAAAATATTGTTTTCAATATCTAATTCTGCCAAAGAGTAATCAAAAACTTTAAAAGTTTTGAATTGATAACTTAAAATTGTGTCTTCGTAGGAATACACAAAAGCACTGGGTTTGTAGTCTATTATTTCGTCTGTATAAAGTGCAAAAGCCATAATATTTGCTTTAAACATATCAAAAAGACGATAAAAAGTTGTAAACATTCGTTTACTAAATTCATCATCTTTATAGCCTTGTACCTCAATATGCAACAAAATATATTTTTCAGTACCATTTTTCAAAAAAACTTTGACTAATTTGTCTGCATTTTTTACATTTTCTTTGGTAGTTGTATAAATTTTATCCAATTCTTTGTCCAAAAACTCAAAAGGCTTCGAAAAATCTACTTCTTTTTTTGCCCAATCTGGAAAAAAATAATACAAAAAATCTTCAAATAAATTTTCTATAATGCCTTTCCAAAGCAAATCTTTGCTAATAATAATAGTATCTGTCATCAATAATTTTGAAAATGTTTTTTATTTTATTGCAAAAATACAAAACAAGTATTTTAAAAACAAGTATTTTTTAGATATTCGATTTATTTTTTACAAAAATAAAGAAAAAATGTAATTTTTAAGTATGGTAAATAAAAAAAAATTAGAAACCTATAGCAGTATCATCACCTCTTGTGTCTGCACCACCTTCATAACGCCCATCAGGCATAATTTTTATTCCTTGTACGCGTCCGATAGGGATTCTTTTTTTTAGAAAATAACCTTTTTTTTCTAAATTTTTGACTAATTTTTCTGTAAAATTAAGATTTGTTTCTTCATATTGAATCTCATCAGGTAAATATTGATGATGAAAACGAGGAGAAGCCACCGCATCAGCCATATTCATTTCAAAATCTATCACATTGATAATCGTTTGTAAAACAGAAGTAGTAATGGTTGAACCACCGGGAGTGCCAACCAAAAACGAAATTTTACCTTTTTCTTCTACAATTACAGGAGTCATCGAACTTAACATTTTTTTATTGGGTGCAATCGAATTCGCCTCACTTCCAATTAATCCGTATAAATTGGGGGCATTAGGTTTGCCAGAAAAATCGTCCATTTCATTATTTAAAAAGAAACCTGCACCTGTTACGACCACTTTCGAGCCATAAGCACCATTCAAAGTTGTGGTGGCAGAAATAGCATTTCCATCTTCATCAATGACACAATAATGTGTAGTTTCTTCACTAATAGGCAATAATTTCCCCTCTTGAATATCTTTGGAAGGCGTGGCTTTCTCAAAACTAAAACTTTTCATTCTTTCTCGAATATATTTTGGGTGCAAAAGTTGGTCTATTGGCACAGGAAAAAAATCGCTATCGCCCAAATATTTTGCTCTGTCTGCATAAGCACGCCTTTCTACTTCTGTCAAAAGTTGGATATATTTTTCAGACTGAAAACCTAAGTTTTTGAGGTCAAAAGGTTGTAACATTTGTAACATTTGTGTTAGCAAAAGTCCGCCTGCGGAAGGAGGAGGCATAGTGATAATCGTTTTTCCACGATATTTACTTAACAAAGGACGACGAAAAGTAGGCGTATAATTTTTTAAATCATCAAAGGTAATAATTCCCTTTTGTTTTTTCATTTCTTCTACAATCAAAGCCGCGATTTCACCTTCATAAAAACCTTTTTTACCATTATCCCTGATTTTTTCTAAGGTAAATGCTAAGGCTGGTTGTATCAATATATCACCTTTTTTCCATTTTTTGTCATTAATAAAGGCAGAAATATGAATATTAAATTTTTTGAACGCATCTTGATTTTCATTGAACTTATTGGCTTCTTTTTCTGTAACAATTAAACCATTTTTTGCTAAATCGATGGCTGGCTGTACTATTTTTTTCCATTCTAATTTTCCAAATTGTTGATGTAAGGCATACATACCCGCCACCGTACCGGGTACGCCTACTGCCAAAGCACCATCTTGACTTTTATCTTTTATTATTTCTCCTTTTTCATCGAGATACATATTTTTATGAGCCAATGCGGGTGCTTTTTCTCTATAATCCAATGTACCAATTTCTCCGTTTTTTTGTCTAAAAACCAACAATCCGCCGCCACCAATGTTACCTGCAATCGGAAAACAAACTGCCAAAGCAAATTCGGTAGCGACCGTAGCATCAAAAGCATTGCCGCCTAATTGTAAGATTTTAATGCCGATTTTTGAGGCTTCAGGGTGAGCCGAAACGACCATTCCTTTTTTTCCATAGGCTAATTTTGTAGTATTTTTTTCTATATTTTGAGCAAAAATAAATACATCACAACAAAAAAAGTCAAAGAACAAAAAGACAACTAATAAAGATATTTTTATTTTTTGGGGAGATAAATTTGTTATCATATTTTTTTTATTTTCAAGGTATAAAAAGGTATCTATTTAGCCTACACCTCAAAGGGAAGAAATAGATGTGTTTAGTGTTTGTACAAAATTTTAAATAATCGTAACTATTTAGGTTATTTTGGTGCAAGCGTGGACGCTTGCACCAGTTAATATTTCGTGCAAGCGTCCACGCTTGCACGAAATTCAAAATAATAATTTTATTAACCAACCTAAATAGTTACAAATAATCTTACTTTCATTGATAAAATCAATTAAAACTTACTTTTGAGATAGTGGTTAAAAATATTTGGTGCAAGTTCAAATGCTTGCACCAAAAATATCTAAATAACTTAAAAAAATACAGCACAAAACTATACCAAATTATTGGCTCTTTTGATGTAATTTTCGATAGCACCTGTCATCGAAGGAGCATTAGGCATAGGCGCTTCCACATCTAAAATCAATCCTGCACTTCTTACAGCTGCTGCCGTAGTCGGTCCGAAAGCCGCAATTCTTGTGTTATTTTGTTTAAAATCAGGGAAATTTTCAAACAAAGATGCGATTCCTGATGGACTAAAAAACGCTAACATATCATAATTGACATCAGATAAATCAGACAAATCACTCGAAACTGTTTTATACAAAACCATTTCAGTCATATTATATCCATTTTTTTGCATAAATTCAGGAATATCTTCTTTTCTTACATTTGAGCAAGGAAATAAATATTTTTCTGTTTTATGTTTTTTAAAAATAGGAAATAAATCTGCGGCAGTTTTATCACCCGAAAATATTTTTCTTTTTCTTACCAATATAAATTTTTGCAAATAATTGGCAGTCTGGTCAGAAACACAAAAGTATTTCATTTCAGGAGAAACATCAACTCTTGCTTCTTTACACACATCAAAAAAATGTGTAACTGCATTTCTACTCGTAAAAATAACGGCAGTGTGTTCCGCAATATTTATTTTTTGTTTGCGAAAATCTTTTGCTGAGATAGGTTGCACCTCGATAAAAGACCTAAAATCGATTTTTATATCATATTTTTTGGCAAGGTCTGTATAAGGCGAAGGCACTGCAGGATTTGGAGTCGGTTGCGAAACCAAAATACTCTTAACAGGTCGGAGACGTTGTTCGATGTCTGGGTGTAATATTTCACTCATTTTTCAACTTTTTTTACTAAAATTTACTCAAAAATACTTATACTTTTAATTCACTAAAAACAATAATTTTACCCCAATCAAAAGAGGCACTAATTCTGTGGTGCAAAGATAGTAAAATAAATACAAATTTTTATACTCAATCAAACGAAAAATATAAGAACTTACAATAATTCCTTGAAATATATGAAAAATTAACACAAAATAAGCAAAAAATTGACTAAATTCGTTCAATAATTGTGGTTGTGCTAACCAAATATAAATCGGAATAATGCTTACAAAACTATAAAACAACATCGACCACCGACAATACTCAAAAAAATGTGTGTTAGTAACTATTTTTTCTGTGTTTAATAAAACTCCTGCAAAATTGATAGTAAAATATTTAATTCCTACCACCAAAAGAATTACAAAGAAAGTTTGAAAATAAAGACTTAATAAATTAAAAAATTTTATTTCTAAATCAATTTTTAATTTATACATCGAATAAATATATGCCAATAATAATGCGTGTGTAAAAATAAATAACAAATTATTGCTACTGATGGGCTTATTAATAAGATTCATATCTTTTTTTGCCAAAGACGAAAGGCTATTTCTAAAACTAAAATAACTTTTTAGGCTTTTAGGATACAAATTCCAAAGAAATGTATAAACGACTAACAAAAATAACATCATCAATATCACAAAATTTTTATACTCATAAGGGCGGGCTGTTCGTTCTAATGAATTTCTTTTTAAATCTATTTTATTACTGCTGTTCGAATTTTGTGAAAAATTAATCACTATCGCACACGTAGGCAAAGGCAAACGCTTTTGGGCATCATATACAGAACAAAATATTTTTTTTTGATTTATTTTCGTTGCCAAACTATCGATATTAAATTTTAACCAACCTTCTTTTTTGGATTGAAAACCTAATTTTTGATGGAAAAAGAAAGAAATATTAGCAGAAACATACATCAATACATCATATCCTTGATATTTTTCGGTATCAATCCAAAAACTAATAATTTTTGGATTTTTGTGTCTATTGGCTAAATAAGGAATATATGCGTCATATTGCGCATCATAAATTTGCATTTCATCTTTCAAATCAAATATCAAAGCATAATTTTTAGGCAATGTTTTTTCTTGTGCTAATAAATTAGCATTAAAAACATTGATTAAAATAAAAATAAAAGTTAAAATATAACAAAATTTCATAATTATTTTTTTTTGATATTTTTTAGAAGATAAATTATCAACAAAAAAAGTAGTATATTTATATTTTCAGATTTATATTTTCCAATATTGACTTGCAATATCAAACAAAGCATATTGTTTGTTTTGTTCCCAATATTGTAACCATAATTTTTTGATTATTTCTGAAGAAAATCCTATTTTAACACTTACTTCGTCTAATAT
>RDXZ01000097.1:5386-20840 GCA_004293265.1 Bacteroidota bacterium
CATTGAGTTCATTTCGGCTTAATTTTTCTTGAATAAGCAATAATTGTCTATCTGTTGTGATGATTTCTGTGGTCGGTAAATTCAAAAAATCAATATTTTTTTTGTTTTCTTTTTCAAATTTTTCAATATTTTTTAACTGAATTTCTGCATATTCTTTATCCGTTTTTGACTTTTGATAAAATAGTTTTGCATTACTTAAATCATTGATTTTCAAATAACTATCTCCCAATCTTACGAGGGCATCTTGGTAATTTTCTTCTGTATTCATCATCAAAAAAAACTGAAAATGTGTGATAGCTAATTCATATTTTTGAGCATATAAATAAGCATTGCCCAAACCATAATGACTTGCCAACAAAAATTTTTCATTGTTGGAACGCCAATGTAAAATTTCTTTATAAAGTACAATTGCTTTTGGAATATCACCTTGTTGAAAATAACTTTCTGCTAACCAAAATTTAACTGCTAAAATATCTTCTTCGCTAAGATTTTTATCTTTTAATTTGTTTTCTAACAAAACCACTGCTTCAGAAAAATCTTTATTGAATAATAATTTTTTTTCTACATCTAAAAACTTCCTTTCAACTTTTGTTTCAACTTCATCTTTTTGAAAAAAATTACTAATTTTCATAGCAATATGATGAGCATTTTTTTTCAATAATGTATCAAAATCTAAACTACTTGCACGCCAAAAATAAATATTAGCCTCTAAAAAATTACCATCTATGCTTTTGATTTTTCCAATATAATAAGCCGCTTGTTGTGCAACATTGGTTTGTTCGATTACTAATTTATCCAAATATTCTACTGATTTTTGATAGTTTTTGGCATAATAAAAAGAAATTCCTAACATATAATTTTGATAACTTGATAACTTAATATCTTTATCTTTGATATATGTATTAAAATATTCTATGAGTGTATTATATTTTTTTTGAGAAAATGCGTTTTCTAAGATAATTTTTACAACGTCATTGTTTATTTTTTGAGTTGATAATTGAGGCAATAACTCTTCAATTGCTTGGTAGTTTTTGGTTAAGTGATAAATATCTAACAATGCTTGTTGTGGTGCAGAAATATTATTTTTCCAAAACAAAATTGTTTTTTGTGCGTATAATTCCTCATTTGTTTTTTTCCATAATTGATATGCCGCCAAACCTGTATAAAAATCTGTTGAGTCAGTTCTGTTTACAATACTTTCGAGAGAAATCAAACCTTTTTCGTATTCTTTTTGGCGAATATAAATTTGTCCTAATCTATATTTGGCGTGATTTGAGATAATTTTATTGTATCGATATAGTTCATTCCAATAAAAAATGCTATTTTTATCCTCATTTCTAAAAAAAGAATTTTCTCCTGCGATGACTAAAATTTCTTTGGCACTCATCGGAGAAGCATAATTTTTTAAGAACAATTGAACTTTTTGCAACGTGTTTTTTTCATTGGTTTGAATACTTTGCAATACTTCTTGGTACTTCTGTTGGTAGAGTTGTTGCTCGTCTATCAATAGTTGTGCCATTATTATTTCTGTGTTTAAAAATAATATGACAAATATAATCAATAATTTCATTATTCAGTCGCAGAATTTTCATTTTCGTATCTTTTCACATATACAGAAAGCACAAAAAACGCAAAATTAGTACCCACTTCCTGAATTTCAACGCCTAACGGATTGTCCGAAGTAAGAGCGGCTTGCACCAGACCGATTCCTGCGCCTTTGCTTTCTTCACTATTTGGGTTGTTTCGTAAATTTCTTTTGTATTCTCTTAATTCCTCTCTGTTCAATGAATTAACTATTTTGCATTTGTCTTCCAACAAAGGTACATCTTTTTTAAAAACTAAATTTCCTGTAATGAGTCGATAGCTATCTTCTTCGGCTACGATTACCAATGTGCCTACTTTATCTTTTTTTTGCCCAAAATGATTTTCTTCTTTTGAATAATACAATACGTTTTGAGCCAATTCCATAAATACAGCAAAAACTTTTTTCCCAATTTTTGGGTCTTCTTCTTGCATTTTTTTACGAATATCCCTGCTAAATTCAGATAAAAGCACATCACTCAAAGGTCCTTTGTAAGATAAAATGATATTATCGTGGCTAATTTGGGTGTGATATTCAAAAAAATTAAATTCACTTATCATAAAAATAATATAAGGTTGTTAAAATTATTGTAGCCTTAGTAGGTTGCAAATATAAATATTTTTTTCTTTTTTGCAAAATAAATAAAGAATTTTTAATTTTTTTTTATGAATTTATAAAAAAAATAGGCAACTTTGTATCAAAAAAATAAAAAAAATGGATATTTTTGTGATAAATATTGAGCCTACTATTTGTTTTGGAGTTTTGCCCATCGATGAATACACATTCGAATTACCTAAAAAAGATAGTTTGATTTTGGAAAATATAACACATCAAAATAAAAGAAAAGAATTTTTAGCAAGTCGTTTTTTGGCAAAAAAAATGCTCGAAAAACAAGGCATAAAATATATTGGTTTGGATAAAAATATATTCAATGCGCCTTTTATAGAGTCTGAAAATATTTATATTTCTCTTTCACATTCAACCTATTTTACGGCTTTTGCTATCAATCATTTATCAAAAATTGGTATTGATATCGAATCAAAAAGACCTACTTTGTTCAAATTACAATATAAGTTTTTGAGCGAAAAAGAAAGATTGTTTGTGAACAATGACTTAGATTTATTGACTTATTTTTGGGCTGCCAAAGAAGCATTATATAAATTATATCAACAAAAAAAACTTTCTTTTGCTGAAGATATGGAAATAGATTGGGAAAATAAAAAAGCAATTTTATTCCCAAACTCTGCCCAACAACAATTTTTTAGTATTTTTGATTGGGTTTATGAAGATGTTTTTTTGGTTTGTGTTTATTGATTTTTTTATAACTAATTGATAATCAAACTTTTATGCTGTTGCCTGTGAAACACACGCAACGGCTGAGCCTCAGCAGAAATTTTGACTTATTTATCATCAATATTAAAAGTCAAAGTTTCCTTTTTTCCATTTTCTTGGATTGATAAAATCATATCATATTTTGAAATATCTTCCAACACAAAAGTAGCATTATCTTTGGTATTAATATCAGAAATAAAAACCAAAACTCTATCATCTGTACTCATACTCCACTTGCCGCTGTCTGCGTGAAAGCCTTTTTGGACAAGATAAGTACCATTTTTTCGAATATCAAAAGTAATTTTATAATCTTTTTCTGCTTCATTTTGAGAAATTGGTAAGGTGTCGTTGGTTGTTTTTTGAGATTCGAAACCAACTTTTACAACTTTCCATTTAGCAATTATTCTTTCTTTTTTATCAACTTTACCCGCACAATTTGTGAATAAAAATAGTAAAAAAAATGTAGATATTGTTTTAAAAATTAGTAATTTTATCATATTTATTTTTATCTATTTAGCCCCAACTTTGAGGCTAAATAAGTTTAATGATTTATTTTTTTTCAGGACGTACACACTTCATAATGCTCGATTTGTCTGTCCACCAATGATAACCAAAAGTAAAATCGATGGGTTTGATGGTTTTATCAACATTAAATCTATTGGCTAAATCAGTCTGATAACCATAATTAAAGTCTTTGACAGGGCGGGCATATTTACCAAATAGCTGCACATACCAATTTTGGTCGTTATAAAATTTGTAAGGAATACCCGTATCATCTTGCACCACAGATTTTGTGTCGCTCAAAATAAAATTACGCATCACACTAAAATTTCCTCCATGTAATAAATAAGATGCAGATTTAATAAAGGCAGATTTTTCAGGGAAAGACTTGATAAATTTAAGTAATTCGCCTTTGTTTGCCATTGCCAAATCCTGCACGTCTGTACTAAAATAATAAAGCGTTTGAATTTTATTTTTTTGTTTATTTTTAAAAACAATTTGCAAACCTGTTACCAAATTAAATTTGCTTTGGTAGCCCAAAGAGGTCAAAGTTGTTTTGCCATTTTTTTCGATAAATACTTTTTTGATAGTCAAAATTTCATTATCAAAACGTTTTACAAAAATACTTAAAATTGGTAAAACTCCTTTGAGTTGCGCACTGACTTGCGTCATCATATTTTTAGTGATAAAATAATTTCTTGACATAATTTCACTCATCGCTCCTCGCACATTTTTGAGATAATTTGTTAAAAAAACACCTTTTAATTCGTTTAATTTAGGTAATTCACCGATTTTTTCTAAACCAAACATTAAATAATTATCACAATCAGGATACAATAAATAAGCATTCAAAAAATCGGGACCGCTAAAAGGATAAAATAAATTTTGGGTTGATAAATTTATTTTTTCTAATTCTTGATTTCTCCAAATTCTCATTTTACTTAATTTTTGTTCTTCTAATTTTTCCCAAGCCGCATTAAATTCTGTATAATGTGATTTTGCTTGCGTAGCAATTGATTTATAAGCAGAATCTTCCACGTTTACTGCCGCCAAAATTTCGACAATTGTATTGATTTCTTTTTGTTTTTTTATACTATCTTCTTGTGCTTGCAAGGGATAAAAAGAAAAACAAAGTAGAGAAAAAGATAAAAAAGTAAATATTTTTTTCATTTTTTTTTGAATTGTTATTAAATAATTTTTTGAGTATTTTTTTCATTTTAATTTCTTTACTTTATTATCAAAATCAAACCAAAACAAATTTTAGTTTGAATAGAATGTATTTTTAAAATGAAATTTTATTACTGCAAAGGTAGGAATATTTTTACATTTAATAGAAATTTTTAATTTTTTTTTGATTTTTTGGGTTAATATTTAATTTCGTTCTCAAAAAACAAACGTTTGCATTTGTTTATTTTTAAGTTTTTTACTACATTTGCAACCTCAAAAACAATAAAAAAATTATGATGACTATTAAAATCGGAATTTTACGCGAAGGTAAAAATCCACCAGATAAAAGAGTTGCTCTTTTGCCAAAGCAATGCAAAAATTTGATGACTTTGTATCCTAACATAGAATTTATTATCCAAAAAAGCGAAGTCAGACACGTAAAAGACGAAGAATATTTGGCAGAAGGGCTTAAATTAAAAGATGATTTGTCAGAATGTACTATTTTATTTGGTGTAAAAGAAGTTCCAATTGATATGTTAATGCCTAACCGAACTTATTTTTTCTTTTCTCATACCATCAAAAAACAAATATATAACCAAAAATTACTACAAAATATTTTAGAAAAAAATATTCGTTTGATTGATTATGAATGTTTGACTGATAATCAAAACAACCGATTAGTCGCTTTTGGACGTTTCGCAGGACTTGTGGGTGCGTACAACGGCTTGCGCACTTGGGGCATACGCACACAAAGTTATGAGATTTGCCCTGCTCACCATTGTAAAAACTTATTGGAAGTATATCAAGAATTAGATAAATTAAAATTAACAAATATAAAAATTGCCCTTACAGGCACAGGTAGAGTAGGAAAGGGAGCCATAGAAATTTTACAAAAAGCAAAAATTAGACAAGTTACACCACAAGAATATTTATTAAAAATGTTCAATGAGCCTGTTTTTACTGTGTTAGAATCTTGTCAATATTACCAAAAAAAATTTGACGCACCTGAAAACGCAGATTTTTATGAAAATCCTGAATTATTTGATTGTGATTTTTTGAAGTTTGCTAATCAAACGGATATATTAATTACTGCTCACTTTTGGCACACCAAAGCGGCGGCTTTATTCACTCAAAAAGATATATTAGACCCAAATTTTCATATCAAAGTCATTGCAGATATTACTTGTGATGTAGGTGGTTCGATTCCAAGCACACTCAAAGCAAGCACGATTGCGGAGCCTGTCTATGATTATAATCCAACAAAACAATGTATTGAGCCTGCTTTTTCTTCTAATGAAAATATTAATGTGATGGCGATTGATAACTTGCCCGGCGAACTGCCTTTTGATGCTTCAGAATCTTTTGGAGAACAAATAGTAAAATATGTTTTTCCTGCGTTGTTTGGTAACGGAGATGAATCAATTTTGGACAGAGCCACGATTACCAAAAATGGTCGTTTGACTGCTGATTTTGAATATTTGAGTGATTATGCTTTAGTAAAAGAAAAAATATAAATATTATTTTTTTTAAATTATTTACATTTTTTAAAAATATTACTATCTTTGTAAAAAAAATAAAAACATTCAAAAAAAATGCACTACGGAAACATCAAAGAAGAAGAACTTAAAAATAAAGTCGCACAAGATTATTTTTGGATATTGGATTGTACCCAAATTGTGGGCAATATCGATTTTTGTGTGTCTTTGCACGATTCTCAACCCAAACTTACAAAACAACCTCCTCTCCTCTGGGCAGAGGCAAAAAAAGGCATAGCAGATATTTATAAATCTATCGCACAACTTATTCTCACGATTGGCAAGGCACGCACTTTTGATAAAACCTTTCCGCCTGCGTTTTTGGGTGCCTTTGATGCGGAGAAAATCGCTTTTGTGCCATACAGCGAAATTATGGATATTTTTTATCAAAATGATTTTAATTGGAATGTCGCGCCCTCCAATCATACAACAAAAGAATTTTTACAGGTATTAGAAAAAGTAAAAAATATCCTTGATACACAAGCATTGATTTTTTATTTTGGAAAAAATAAAAATGACAAAGAACTCAAAAATTTTATAACTGAAAATTTTGTAGCAGGTAAATATGGTATTACCAAAACCCGCATCGATAAAAATAATTTTATGGTCATTTATAATAAATGGGTGCAAAGCGTGAAACCAACTATTGCTGTAAAATGGGAATTAGTCAAACAAATAAATATTCTTGATGGAGATTTTTATTTGGCTGATTTGCTGTCGCAAGAAAATAACACCCTCAAAGAAAATTTATTTGTGGTGCTTGAAAATAATCAATATCAATTAGATAGGATAAAAGATGAAATGGGAATGTTTAATAGTAAAATTGCTAATTTCCTTGACAAACAAAAGGCACATACGCAATTTTGGAGTAAATACGAAAGACCACCCAAAGAAGAATATTGGGATTATATCATAGCACGTAGGGACTTGCTCGTGCCGCAAGATGTAAGAGAACGAAAAGGTAGTTTTTACACCCCTCAAATTTGGGTAGAACTTTCACAAAAATACCTTGCTGATACATTGGGCGAAGATTGGCAGGACGAATATTATATTTGGGATTGCGCGGCTGGAACAGGAAATTTATTGACAGGTCTGACTAATAAACTTAATATTTGGGCTTCTACTTTGGATAAACAAGATGTAGAGGTAATAAAAGACCGTGTACAAAATGGTGCTAACCTTTTGGAAAAAAATGTTTTTCAGTTTGATTTCCTCAATGATGATTTTTCTAAACTTCCCCAAAACTTACAAGAAATTATTAACGATTCCGAAAAAAGAAAAAAACTTGTTATTTATATCAATCCACCTTATGCGGAGGCAAGCGATAAAAAAACTTTAAAAAAAGGTACAGAAGGTAAAACTGGTGTGGAACAATCTAAAACAAATAAAAAATATGCTCATCTATTAGGACAGGGCAATGCTGAATTATTTGCTCAATTTTTTATTAGGATTTATAAAGAAATTCCTGATTGTATTTTGGCAGAGTTTTCAAAACTGAAAATTTTGCAAGGACATCATTTTATAGACTTTAGAACTCACTTTTTAGCTAAACTTGAAAAACTTTTTGTTGTGCCTGCTGATTCATTTGATAATGTGAAAGGAATTTTTCCGATTGGTTTTATGATTTGGGACACTAAAATAAAGGAAAAATTTGAAAGTATTGTAGCAGATGTATATGATAAAACAGGCATAAAAATAGGAGAAAAAAATTTTGAATCTCAAACTACAAACCAATATTTAAACGATTGGGTAAAACCATTTAGGGCTGATATTGCTCAAAATCAACTGATTGGCAAGTTTCCATTTAAGGGAAATGATTTTCAAAATCAAAATATGGTTCAAATTGTGCATCATAAAATGGAATACAACACAGAAGCAGGACAATTTTTTATCAACCAAAAAAATGTATTGATTGCTTGTATTTATTTTGCAGTGCGTAAATGTATTCCTGCTACTTGGCTCAATGACCGCGACCAATTTCTTTATCCAAATAAAAACTGGGAAAATGACACAGAATTTCACAATGATTGTTTGGCTTATACTCTTTTTACCAACAATATCCAATCACAATTTGGCACAAATCATTGGATACCTTTTGCAGAAAAAGAAATAGACGCAATAGAAAAATTTGAAAGTGATTTTATGTCAAAATATATTGCAGGAAAAGTTGATACTAATGTTACTTTTAATTTATTTAACAAAGTAGAAAAACAAAATCAAAAACCTTTGGTATTTTCTGCAGAAGCAAAAGTAGTATTTGATGCAGGTCGAGAACTTTGGCAATATTATCACAAATCTATCAAAAATATAAATACTTTTCTCAACACAAAACCCAATGCAAACGCAAGTTTGTATGATATTCGAGAGTATTTTCAAGGCAGAAATACCACCACAGGAAGAATGAACAACAAAAGCGAAGATGAAACTTATACCAAATTGATGGACAATTTGCGTGATAGTTTAAAAGTTTTAGCCAAAAAAATAGAAATAAAAGTATATGCTTATGGTTTTTTGAAAGCATAAAAACCGTACCAACGGGCTTTAGCCTGTTGTTTTTCCGCACAACAGGCTAAAGCCCGTTGGTACATTGTTTAAAAATAAATCTCACAATTGGGTAAAATTTTTTGAATTTCAGATTTGTTTTCAATTGGATTACCTCGTAAATACGTGATATTTGCTTCGGAAAACGGACAAAAGGATTGTTCGATATCATTTTTCAAAATTTTATTTTGCAAAGATATACAATCTAATAATCTTGTAATTTGGTCTTTGCAGACATATAGCAAACACTACTGCCAGTTGGGCGAAATTTTTTTTATCTTTTTTCAAATAATATAAAAATTATTGGGTGATAATTGCATAATTTTGGTATGTAATAATAAACTTATATATTTACATTTCAAAATACAAAAATGATTTCAGACCAAAAACTTATCAATCAACTAAAAAATGGAGATAATGCTTCATTTGAAATTCTTTATAAACTTTTCTTTCCAGCCGTATCTTATTACATTACAAATCATAATGGTAATACAGAAGACGCTAAAGATATTTTTCAAGAATCAGTGATTATTTTATTGAAGAAATTAGAAAAAGAGGATTTTAAACTAACATCTTCTTTAAAAACATTCTTATTTGCCATTGCTAAGAATCTTTGGCTCAAATATTTGAGAGATAATAAATTGGTAACTATGGAAAATTTACAAAATTTGGAAAAAGAATCAGAAATATTTTCTATAGAAATTTATCCTGAAAAAACAAACGAGGAAAAATTAAATACATGGTTATCCAAAATTACAATTCATTGTCAAAATATACTTAAAGCAATTTTTTTTCAAAATGAAACTTTAAGTAGTCTAATGAAAAAATTAGGTTGGAAAAATAAACATACCGCATCTAATCAACAATATAAATGTATTCAACAAATAAAAAAAGAACAAAAAAAAGAAGAAAAAAAATAATTTGTAGGGTGATAATTTAAAAAAAATGGTACTAATAAGTATAAAATTATTTTTATTCACTCAAAACATATTAGTCATGTCAAAAAGAACAAAAATTGTACTTTGCATTGTTTCATTGGTTTTAATGTCCATCTGTGCATATCATTTATTGGGTTAAATTATTATTTGTATGAAAAAAGAATCTATCAATATTTGGGGTATAGAAGAATACGAAGGAGATGGCGTAAGTTGTCCAATCATTCCCAAAAATTTACCTTGGCACAAAAAAGTAGTACTTACTTTTTTTAGGTTTGGAGTTTGTCCTCTCTGTGTTACTATGAGTTTGACTTATAGTGTTGGCAAAGTATTTAAAAAAATATTAGGTATCAATAAAAAAAGAGAATAATTTTTTTTTGGTTTTACTAAGATTTATGCCGAAAATAAAAATTGTAGTACACACTAAAAAAAGTGTGTGCTACAATTGTTTAATAGACTTCCTGCGAAATAACCTTTTCCCTCTCTCAAAATGGAGAGAGGGCAGGGTGTGAGGCTTAAAAAAAACAATTTTGCAGGAAGTCTAATATAAAAAAGTATATAAAATTTAGTAGAACTATTTTTTTAAAAATAATAACTCTTGAAGTGTTTTTTTAGAACTTACCATTTTTCCTCAATTTTTTTGAGATATTTGGGTTTTTCCTATTTATATCCAAATGATTTATGAAAGAAAGTACTGAGTATAAAATATTCCTTTTCATCTTTCTTAAAACTTTATTCCTTGTTTCATTTTTAGTTTTGAAAATAAAATATTGAAAATATTTTTGATATAAAGAGTAATTTTTTAAAATAATTATTTTAATTTTGCAGTTGTATCAAAATCAAATAATGCTCAAAAAAATGGAACAAGAAATATTAAAAAAAGGAAGGACAAAACCTGATTGGTTAAAAATCAAACTTCCTGATAATCAAGAATATACCAACGTAAAAAAAATTGTTGAAACACATAACTTGCACACCATTTGCCAAAGTGGAAAATGCCCTAATATGGGCGAATGTTGGGGGCGTGGAACTGCAACTTTTATGATTTTGGGTGATATTTGTACGCGTGCTTGTCGTTTTTGTGCTGTGAAAACAGGCAGACCTGAAGCCGTTGATACCAAAGAACCTATGAATGTGGCAAAATCTATTCAATTGATGAATCTCAAACATTGCGTCATTACTTCGGTGGATAGAGATGATTTGAAAGATGGTGGCTCGAATATTTGGCAACAAACGATTTTAGCAGTCAAAGAATTAAATCCAAATACAACGATTGAGGTTTTAATTCCTGATTTTAAAGGCAATATTGAGAATATTCAACGCGTTATCAGTGCCAAACCAAATGTAATTTCTCATAATTTGGAAACGGTACGAAGATTGACAAAACAAGTGCGTAGAAATTCAGATTATGACAGAAGTTTATCGGTTTTGAAATGTGTTTCAGAAGCAGGACTTAGACCAAAATCGGGCATTATGTTAGGAATTGGAGAAACAGAAGCCGAAATTTTGGAAACAATGGACGATTTGAGAGCGAATGGTTGCGAAGTGATGACGATTGGACAATATTTACAACCTACCAAAGAAATGATGGAAGTAAGTGAATTTATCCGTCCAGAAGTTTTTAAAAGATACGAAGAAATTGGATTAGAAAAAGGTTTTAAATATGTAGAAAGTGGTGCGTTGGTAAGAAGTTCGTATCACGCTGAAAAACATGTGATTTAATCTTAGAATAAAGATAAAATTATACATATATATATACAAAAACAACTATTACAAACATTTATATTTGAAATAGTTGTTTTTATTTTTTTGGAACTTTTTTAGTTATATATTATTTCAAATGTTTTTCTAAATAATCCATATATTGTCCGTACAATAAAAAATAACTTGTTCTATCATAAGCAACGCTGTGATTTCCCGGTGGATAAATGCGTAAATCTGCATCTTTTCCATTATCAATCAACGCTTTTACTAACTGAAAAGTATTTTGAACGTGTACGTTTTCGTCCATTGTAGAGTGAGCAATAAACATTTTTCCTTTCAAATTTTTAGCATAAGTAGGAACAGCACTTGCGGTATATTTTGCCTCATTTTCAGGCAATAATCCCATATATCTTTCTGTATAAATGCTATCATACAAACGCCAATCAGTAACAGGTGCGCCCACAAGAGCCACTTTGAACGTATCAGGGTAACGTAAAATTGTCATCGATGACATATAACCACCATAACTATGTCCACGAATAGCAATTTTATCTTTATCAACAAAACCAAGACTTGCCATATATTTAGCAGTTTCTGCAAAATCTTTACTTTCGTATTCTCCTAATTTTTCATAGACAATTTCTTTGAACTTAGCCCCATAAGCACCACCGCCACGATTGTTTACACTCACGACCACATAACCACTTTGTGCCAAAAATTGTTCCCAACCATCACGTCCAAATTCATTATAAACAGATTGATGTCCTGGACCTCCATAAATATTTAAAATCATTGGATATTTTTTATTTGCATCAAAATTAAGTGGTTTTATGATATACGCATCTAATTTTTGTCCATCAGAAGTCGTAAAATTTACCAATTCACGTGGAAAATAAACATATTTTTGTAAATGTTCTTGTGTGGCTTTGTTCAATTCTAAGTCTTGAATTTTTTTACCTTTTGTATCCCACAAAGCGACCGTAGTGGGCGTAGTTGTGTTCGAAAATCTATCAATATAAAAAGATGCGTTCGGAGAAAAATTAATATAATGCACGCCTGCGGTTTTAGTCAATTGTTTTTTATTTTTTCCATCAAAACCTATGCTATACAAATGTCTTTCTAACGGACTTACTTCTGTACTCACATAATACACCATTTTCTTTTTGACATCAATATTCACCACCTGCGTAACTTCAAAATTTCCTTTTGTGATTTGTCCTAATAATTTTCCTGTATAATCATAACGATACAAATGACTAAAACCATCAATTTCAGAAATCCAAAAAAATTCTTTTACACTCTCAGGAAAAGTAAAAAAATGCAGCACAGACGGAAAATCATACACATCAATCCAAGCCGAAGATTTTTCTTCCATAATCAATTTTGGTTCGCCATTTTGAATGTTGCAGAAAAATAATTTGAGATGATTTTGTTTGCGATTAAGATGAACAACAGCCACTTGATTGTCTGCCGTCCAATACATTCTTGGAATATAACCTTCTTCTAATGGCACATTCAGCCAAGTTTTTTGTCCTGAATTAACACTGACCACGCCAATTTTTACCATTGGATTTATATCACCAACTTTTGGATAAGGCACAGTGTCATATTTTGGGTGTCTGCCTGAATAATCAGTCATCACAAATCGAGGAACTTGTGTTTCATCAGTCTGCCAATAAGCAATATATTGACTATTGTTTGACCAATGCCAAGCCTGTGCCATTCCAAATTCTTCTTCATACGCCCAACCAAAACGTCCATTATTGATTTGTAGTTTTGCGTCATTGGTCAATTGAATTTCTTTTTTTGAGTCAAAATCCATAGCAAACAAATTGCCACCTCTTTCGTAAGCAACTGTTTTTCCGTCAGGAGAAAGTTCTGCGGTGCGAGCATTTTTTGCCAATGGTTCTAATGTATTTTTAGCAATATCATAAACATAATAATCAGAA
Organism: Bacteroidota bacterium; assembly: GCA_004293265.1. Classification (GTDB taxonomy): domain Bacteria; phylum Bacteroidota; class Bacteroidia; order Cytophagales; family Microscillaceae; genus RDXZ01. The sequence goes on from RDXZ01000097.1 coordinate 18,633, forward strand.
TCGCCAGAATTTCTCCAAACAGGTCTAAAATTGGTTTGAAACAATAAAAATTTACTATCTTTTGAAAATTGGAAACTTTCGTAAGCAAATTCTTTTTTGATGTCAGGAAACATACGTCCTTTACTATCAAAAATTACTTCGGTTTTTCCAGTAGCAGGCTCTAAAGATTTGATAACATTGCCTTCGGTATAAGAATATTTTGTGCCTCCATTCAGCCAGTTTACACTTGCAGGACCGCTACTTCCTCTTAATTTTCCAGAAGAGCCAAGAGCTTCGGGCAGACTTTTGTAGTTTTGTTTCTGCTGTGCAGATAGATTTGAATTAATAACATTTGAAAAAATCAAACTTAAAAAAACAAAAAAATATAATTTTTTTTTCATATTTTTGGAAGATATAATAAAAATAAATGAGTTTATAAATCTCTTGCAAAAGTATGATATTTTTTTTTAAGTTTGATATAATAAAGAAAATTATTTGATTATTTTATTCCAATATTACTTAAAACTAAGGAATTAAAATTAAATAACCTATCACAATTTTAAAACAAGGTAGCATAAATGCCTATTTCTTATGCAAAATGATGAATATGAATTGGAAAACATATATTTTTAATCAGTTTTGGCTATAAAATAGATAGACATAAAATATCAGTTTATTTAATCTTGACTCCTAAGAAAATAAAGTATTTATTTTGCTTGAAGTTCATCAATTTTTTTTAATATAATTTCTGCTTCTGCTACTTTTTCGTCTCCTGCACGTCTATTTGTTTTCCAAAGTTGATGTGCTTCACCCATCAATTTTTTATATTCGTCGTTTAATTTTTCGACTTCTGATTTTTTTTTGAATAATCCAAACATAATTTTATGATTTTTTATTTTGATACATAAAAAATAAACTTTATGTTTGAAAAAAAGTTTGTCAGAGATCTATTTTTTTTTAAAATTTGGAATATAATTGTATAATTTTGTATTAAAAAAATAAGATAATGCTACAAATATAATGTTTTTATCTTTTTGAGCAAAGCGAAAAACCTCGTTTTTCGTTCAGAAAACGCCATTTAACCAGCAGTTGCTTCACTTCGTTCAGCAGGACAGCGCATTACATTAACAACACTACCAAAAATAAACACACATTATCCACGTGCAAAAAATGATTCATTTTAATAACTTTGTTCCGATTTTATAGTTATTTTTACAAAAACTTATATACAAACAAAATATTTACCAAAAACAAAAAATCCTTCTAAAATCCGTAAAATCTGCGTGCTTCCTGCGATAGTTTTCTGTATAAATCTGAACTTCGTGCAAATGTGGACGCTTGCACGAGATGCTATAACTGGTGCAAGCGTCCACATTTGCATCAAAATAATCTAAATAGTTACGATAATCTAAAATAAAAAATAGTTATTTTTACAAAAACTTATATACAAACAAAATATTTACCAAAAACAAAAATTTTGTTAGGAAAGAATTTTGATTTTGGATAATGATACATTTGATATTTGAAATAGGAGAGGGGAGGAATTTTTTTAACTATGAACTTCTTTGTCCAATTGTAATGATTAATTTTTTTTATAAACCATTGATTTTTAATATTTTGAGAATAAAAAATAAAGGACTAATTTTGTTTTAAAATTTTGTCAGAGTTTTTAGTTCAATTTTAGGTATTGTCAATAAAAGTTATTGTTTGATTTTGTGCAAGTGTGGGTGATTGAACAAGATAATAATTGGTATAAGTTTTCGTTTCGCACAAACTTGAATGAGTGTCTTTTTTTATTTTTTTTTATAGACTTAAAGCCAGTGTGTAACTTTGATTTGTTACACGCAGGAGCCACAGGCGGTTTGCACCAGTTGGTGTTCTATAGATGTAAGAATTGTTTTTGTATCAAAATTTATCATTTTTTTTATTCAATAAGTGCTAATGTTTCAGAATATTCTTCTGAATTATAATTAAAAACTGCATTTTGTATTTTATTTTTCCATTTCTCAATCACAGGATTTTCCAATGTATCAATTTCATCTAAAACAACCAAAATTTTTCCTATTTCATTGATTTCTAATTGATTGAGTGTAGAAATATAAGGCGACAATAATTGTTTTTCTTGCTGAGACAACATGAGTGCCATTATAAAAAATTGAATTATATTGCGTATTTTTGTATTCGAATATAAAAACTACCCAATACAATGCTTCAATTATCGCTAATCTG
>RDXZ01000098.1 GCA_004293265.1 Bacteroidota bacterium
TTTAAAAGAAATTTTAGGCTTTTTGAGTATTATAAAGATGTTTTTCTCATAATTTCATTCATTTAGATAATATAAACTAAATACGAACAGATACTTATTGCTTTTATTATCCAAAAAAATAACACTTAAAACAATGGAAAATATAGAAAAAGATAAAGTAAAAAAAATGATGGATTCAATAGAAAATAATCCTATTTTAGAACAAAAATTGGCTCAATCTAAAAAAATATACGATAAAATCGCTCATAAAATTGATATTTTGTTGAAGAAAGACGATAAATAAAAAAGATTCTTTTAACATTTATACGGAGAATAAAAATGTAATACACACTAAAAGTATGTGTCCACATACTTTTAGTGTGTATTACAGTTGCTCAATAAAAAAATCGTATAAATCTTAGTAGCACCTAAAAACTTAAACTCTCAAAGTTTTTAAAATTTTGAGAGTTTATACAAACATCAAAGAAGTTTTTAGTACAAAATCAAATTTATTTTTTATACACCAACACAGTGGCATAAGCAGAAACGCCTTCTTTTCGTCCTACAAAACCTAATTTTTCGGTGGTAGTGGCTTTTATGCTAATATTTTCGGTATCAATTCCTAATACATTGGCTAAACACAGTTGCATTTCTGCGATAAAAGGAGCGATTTTTGGGGCTTGTAAACATAAAACTGTATCAATATTTCCAATTTCATATCCTTTTTCTCTGACCATTTCAATAGTTCTTTTTAATAAAATTTTGCTATCAATTCCTTTGTAAGCGGCATCAGTATCCGAAAAATGATAACCAATATCTCTTAAATTTGTTGCTCCTAACAACGCATCACAAATGCTATGAATTAACACATCTGCGTCAGAATGACCGATTGCGCCTGCTGTGTGCGGGATTTTGATACCACCTAACCAAAAATCTTTTCCATCTTGTAGTTGATGAACGTCAAATCCTTGTCCTACTCTTATATTCATTTATTATTTAAAAAATTTATCTAAAAAAATATTTTCATTACCATTTTCTACTGCCTAATACTAATTTTGTACTCAATAGCATTAAAAAAATCACACTCAAAAAATAGATTACATTTCTTGAATCTATCAAACCTTTACGCACAGATAAATAATGATATTCGATGCCTAACTGCACAATTACATAAGAAAACCAATCGGTATTATCAGCATTGCTTATTGAGGAAAAACCTTGAAACATCAAAAAACATAACACAAACGCAAAAACAAAGGCTACGATTTGGTCTTTGGTGATGGCTGAGGCAAAAATTCCAATCGAGGTAAAAACGGCTCCTAATAATATCAAACCTACATAAGAACCCGAAGTGCCTGCTGAATCAATATTGCCCACAGGGCTTCCTAATTGATATACTGAATAATAATAAACCAAAGTTGGTAACAAAGCAAACAAAACCAACACCCAACAAGCCAGATATTTTCCTAAAATAATTTGCCAATCAGTCAAAGGACGTGTAAATAAAAGTTCAATCGTGCCTGTTTTTTTTTCTTCTGCAAATGAACGCATGGTAATGGCAGGAATTAAAAACAAAAATAAATAAGGAGCCAATGAAAACAATGTGTCCATATCAGCAAAACCATATTTTAATACGTTTGTTTGTGGAAAAACCCACATAAAAAGCCCCGTTCCCGTCAAAAAAACTATCATAACGATATAGGCGACTAAAGAACCAAAAAAGCTTTGAATTTCTTTGAAAAAAATGATAAACATTTGCTTAAAATTTAATAAGGACGCAAAATTATACTTTTTTATTTTAATATCCAAATAAAAAAAATCATTTTTCAATCATAAATTACTTATAAAATATAAATAATTACGTGAAAAATGAAATTTTTTGTTTTTTATAACTTTATTTTTACAATGCTTTTGTAACTTCCTCGCTCAAAACAGATGTTTTTGGAGCAAAATATTTTTCTAAATTTCCATTTTCATCAATTAAATATTTAGCAAAATTCCAAGTAGGTTCTTGTTCGTTCCAACCATTTTGGTCTTTTTTTGAAAGCCATTGATAAAGTGCGTGCTGGTCGCTTCCTATGACAGAAATTTTTTCAGCCATTTGAAAAGTTACGCCATAATTTTTTTTGCAAAACGTAGCAATTTCTTCGTTGGTGCCGGGTTCTTGTCCCATAAAATTATTAGCAGGAATACCAATAAAAACGACTTTTCCGTTCATTTTTTCGTGTAACTTTTGTAATTCTTCATATTGAGGAGTCAGTCCACATTTAGAAGCAACATTGATTAACATTACTTTTTTTCCTTTGAAATCACTAAATTTGATGGTAGATTTGTTGTCTAATGATTTTAATTCAAAATCATATAAATTTTTTGTTGTACTCATTGTCTTTGAATTTTTTGGGCGAGATGCATCTTGGCTTGATGCGCAAGAAAACAAGCAACAAACCAAAATTGTGGTAATAAAAAATAATTTCATTTTTTTTTAAAAATATTAAAAGTATAAACTAATAACCCAAATATATTTTAAAATGTTCTAATTTTAAAAATTATATTTTTTTGTGTAATAAATAAATTGATTTTAACACTTATTAAGAAATTAAAAAATAAGAAAAAAATCAAAAAATAAAGATTATGGCTGCTGCTACTTCAAAACGTAAAAAAAATAATACACTCAAATATTTATTATGGTCAGTCGGAATTTTAGTCGTTTTAATTATTCTGGGGCGCGCTATGGGTTGGATTGGGCAAGAAAAATTGACCGAAGTTTATACTTCCAAAGCAAAACTTACCGAAATTGTGGAAAAAGTTACTTCTTCAGGAAAAATTCAACCTGAAACCGAAGTAAAAATCAGCCCCGAAGTATCAGGAGAAATTGTGGAAGTGTTGATAAAAGAAGGAGATTCAGTACAACAAGGACAATTGTTGGTGCGAATTCGCCCTGATATTTTGAGAGATGTAGTCGAAGGTGCGAGAGCTAATTTTAATGTAACACGTTCTAATTTGGCACAAACCGAAACCCAATTATTACAAAGACAAGCCGAGTTAGCACGTTCAAAAACTGAATTTGATAGAGCAAAAAAATTATTTGAAGAAAAAGTAACTTCTGAAATTGATTTTTTACAAGCCAAAACAAATTATGAAGTGTTGCAACAACAAGTTACTGCGGCTCAAAGAAGTATTGATGCTTCAAGATATAACACACAAAATTCGCAAGCAAATCTTAATCAAAATATAAATAATTTGGCTCGCACCGAAATTTATGCACCTATCAATGGTACAATTTCAAAATTAGCCGTTGAAAAAGGTGAAAAAGTGGTCGGAACAGCACAAATGGCAGGAACTGAAATGCTTAGATTGGCAAATTTGACGGTAATGGAAGTAGAAGTTGATGTCAATGAAAATGATATTATCAAAGTAAAACGCGGGCAGAGAGTTATCATTGAAGTCGATTCTTATGCCTCTATGAATCGTAAATTTGAAGGAATTGTTACCGAAATTGCCAACACTGCCAACAATACGATAAGTGCTGACGCAGTTACAGAATTTAAAGTCAAAATTAGAATGTTGAACGAATCTTACAAAGATTTGCAAGCACAAACAGGGAATTTATCACCATTTAGACCTGGAATGACTGCCTCTGTGGAAGTGATTACACAAAAAAAAGAAAAAGTGTTGTCTGTACCTATTTCTGCAGTTACTACTCGTAATCTGGACGAGAAAAATGAAAAAGACGCAAACAAAACCACAAACACAAATACAGAACAAAAAAAACGTGTAGAAAAAATCAAACAATATGTTTTTGTGTATAATTCTAAAGAAGAAAAATCTGAATTGCGTGAAGTAGAAACAGGAGCAAGTGATTTCGAAAATATTGAAATTTTGAAAGGCTTGAAAGAAGGTGATGAAGTTATTGTCGGTCCTTATAATGTGGTAACAAAAACATTGAAAGACAAACAAAAAATTAAAAAAACGACTAAAAAATAAATAAATAAAAAGGCTATCCAACAAAAATTGGATAGCCTTTTTTTATTAAATCTTAAAACCAATCACTAAAACATCATCAATTTGTTCATATTCTCTTTTCCAATCGTTAAAATATGTTTCAATGTGATTTTTTTGTAAACTCAGAGGAATATTTTGCATTTCTGTTAAAATATTTTTAAATAATTTAGTTCCAATTTTAACGTTGTTATCACTTCCAAATTGGTCTTTATAACCATCAGAAAATAAATAAATGGTATCATCTTTTTGAAGTTGAAATGTTTGTGTATTGATTTTAAAATATTGGTCAGCAACCTCGTTTTTACTTGTATAACCAACGCCACCAATCGTAATTTTATCACCTTTTAACTCTATTAATTCGCTATTTCTAAATATATAAATAGGTCTTCCGCCACCTGAAAAGTCCATTTTTAAAGTATCTAAATCGATAGTACAAACGCCAATTTCCATACCATCTTGACTAATTCCTGTTTGGTTATTGACTTGATTGAGTTCTTCTTTGATGTATTTATCTAATAAGTATAATATTTTTTGAGGATTTATTATTTTTTGGTAGGTTACAAAGTTAGATAATAAATTACTACCCAACATAGACAAAATCGCACCCGGTACGCCATGCCCTGTGCAATCTGCTACTGCCATTATAAAATATTTTTTCTCACGAATTTGCACTACATCAAACCAATAAAAATCACCTGAAACAATATCTTTGGGTTGATAATAAATAAAAAAATCTGCAAAATTTTCTGATAAATCATCATTTTCGGGCAACATAGCCGTTTGGATTCTTTTGGCATAATTGATACTTTCAGTTATTCTATTATTTTTATCTTGTATAAGTTTATTTTGATTTTCTATGAAGTTTTTTTGTGTTTCTAATTCTTCATTTTGTTCTTGTATTTTTCTATATTTTTCAGATAAATCTTCATTTAAAATATTTTGCTCTTGAATTTTGTTTTTTATTTTTATGCCCATTTTATAAAGTTCTTTTCCTAAAATTCGAAGTTCATCGTGAGTTTTCACTCGTGTATCTACGTCCCAATTTTCGTTACCTAATTCTTGTGCCGCTTTGGCTAATTGAATAATTGGGCGAGAAAATCGGCGTGCTAAATACAAAGAAACCAAAATCCCAATCAAAATAATAGGAATAAATAAAACTAAAATTCTATTTCTAATTTCAATCAAAGGAGTAAATGCTTTTTCTGTGGGAACAGAAATGATTAAAGTCCATTGATTGCCTTTATAACTCAAATAACCTTGTTCTTTTACAAAAAACGATAATTTTTTGGCAGTTTCTACGAACACGAAACTATTGGCAGTGTCTTTGAGCGGTTCAATATTTTCATATTTTTGTTTCAAAACATTGTTCGGTTGGTGGTTAGAATACAATAAAATTCCATTTTTATCTATCAAATCTATCATCAAATTATCTTTGATGTGTTTATTATAAGGAATTTCCTCGAATACTTCATATAATTTTTCAATCAAAACACGTGAAACGACTACGCCTTGTTTTTGGTTATTTTCATTTTTTACCAATGACGCAAAGTGCAACACATTGCTTTGAGCTGAAGAAGATTTTGAAATATCAACCACAATATTTTTTCCATTTTGAATATCAATCCAATAATTTTTTAATTCGTGTTTTTTATTGATTTCTAAGTCTTTGCTATCTGCTAAACGAACTCTATCTGTATTAAAAAAAGAAAAACTATAATATAATTCGTTTACTTGATGTAGTTTTTTAAGGTAATTGTTAATTTCTTTAGGATTGCTTGTGGGGTTTTTAAGCATTGAATTATTAGAAAGAGAAGTAATATCACTAATACGTTCGTACACAAAACGTTCTATATTGTTCATACTATTGACCGATTGTTGAGAAATTTCATCTAAAATTTGTGCTTTTAATACTTTTTGTGCTTCTATATTTACGAAGTAAAAAAACATTCCTGATGTGAAAAATATCAAAAAAAGGCATAAAGAAACAAATTTAAAATAAATATTCATAGTTTTTTATCAAAATAAACAATGTTTTGTATGGTTTTTTATATTTTTTCTTGCAAAAGTAATTCCTTTCTTTATTTTTTCTTTGTTTTTGATATTATTAAAAAGTTAAGTTTACAAAAAAGCCTTTCATTTGTGTTTGAAAGGCTTTTTTGAAGATGTTATTTTGATTTTTTTGTATCTTTTCTGATTTTTTTGATATTTTCTTTGAGTGTTTTTGCCTCTGATTTTAGGAGATTGATTTGAGAAAATTTGCCTGCGACATAAGTTTCAATTTCATCAATAATTTCTACAATTTGATTTTTTATTACTTTTCTTTTCTCTTTCAGTTGTTTAATATGACTCAAAGTTTCTTCATTGAGTATCACTTTTTTATCTGAATTTGATTTTTTTTCTTTGTTTTCATCTTGTTTGATGATTTTGTCTTCGTTTTCGTTTGACATACAATATAAAAGTTTAGAATGTTTTTAATTTGAGAAATAAAATAGAAAAATAAAATAGAAAAATAAAATAGAAAAATAAAATAGAAAAATAAAAGCCCAAAAAATATTTTTAGGCTTTATTTGAACCTTGAAAAACCTTTTCACCTATTTTTTTTTTTAAGGATCGTGTATTACTTAATTCACTAAAAAATACTAAGATAAAATCAATATATTATTTGAAAGTTTATAACATAACAATAATTGATGCAAAGTAAAATCAAAAAAATAAAAATACAAATAAATATAGGTTAAATCTATATGAAGTTTTTGTTACGTAAAAATAAAATGAAAAATTTACAAGATGGTAATTTTTGTCAAAATAAAAATAAACTACATAAAAATTACGTATAATTTTTTAAAAAAAAAACACATATTTTTTTTATTTTTCAATCAAATTGTATATTTTTGCACAAAATAAAATATAAAGTATGAAATATATAGAAGTAAGAGAAGCATTTTTTAAAATATTGAAAGATATTTTTATCGGAGCAAAAATCGAGGGCGATTCAGGATATGTTAATTTAATGAAAATTAAAAGTAAATATTATCAACATTTTAATAAACAACTTTTGCAAGATATGGAAGTTTGTTTTAAAAAAATTGATGCCAACACAGAAGCCAAAGTTTATGTCCTTGAACATTTATATACTTTTTTTAATAAATATTTTTCTGATAATGGCTCTATATTTTTTGCTTATACACAACTCAAAGACAAAGTAACCGAAAAAGTATATCAACAAGACAAAGATGTTTCTCTTTTTTGGAAAACTCACATGCTTTATTATATCAAAACCGATAAATTATACAAAGATTTTTTGATACAAGATACTCAAAACCCAATAATTGAGTACTTTTTTAGCGTCCAAAATCTACCTCTCAAACAAAACAACGAAAGAAAAGACATCGTTTTTGAATTGAACAATATCGAATACATCGAAGAACAAACTGACGAAGCCATAAAAACAATTACCAAAATCAATTTTGATGTCAAATATGCAGAAAACGGAAGCAAAACCAAAACCGAAGAAATCCTAAAAAAAATTACCAAAGAAGATAAAAAATTCAAGTTTATGACCGAAAAAGAACTCGAATTCTATTTTAATACTTTTAAAAAACAAACCGAAGTCGATTTCTTTATCAACAAAAATGCTAAAAAATTTTTACAAGAACAACTTAATTTTTATATCCAAAATTATCTGCTAAGTGATGACACACTTTTTCAACAAGAAAAATTAAATCATATCAAAACTATCAAAATAATTGGAGATAAAATTATTCAAATCGTAAGCCAATTTGAAGACGAACTCGTAAAGATTTGGAACAAACCCAAATTTGTACACTCGTCAAATTATGTCATTACGATTGATAAAATCACAAACCAAGACGTTTTAAAAAAAATATATACTCACAAAAATCTACACAAACAAATAGATGAATGGATAAAACTTGGCTTTTTTGAAAGCATAAGTCTCGAAGAAATTACTACACAAAAATATAAATTTTTACCGATTGATACCAAATATTTCAAAGATATTGAACTCGATATCGTTGCCTTGTTTGATAACCTCGACCAACAACTCGACGGCTGGCTCATTCATTCTGAAAACTACCAAGCACTCAATACATTACAACATAAATTTAAAGAAAAAATACAAACGATTTATATTGACCCGCCTTATAATACTAATGCATCGGAAATTCTTTATGTCAATGGTTATAAAGAGTCATCTTGGCTATCTTTGATGGAAAATAGGTTGACATTATCAAAATACTTTATGGATGAGGAAGCGGTGTTAGTATTAGCAATTGATGATACCCAATTGCCTAAAGTATCTATATTACTCACTGAAATTTACAATGATTATGATATAAATACAGTAGTAATTAATCATCATCCAGCAGGAGCAGGCTTAGAAAAATCTAATATATCAACTACACATGAATATGCAATTTTCATTACGCCAAAAGGTAAAAAAAAATTATATGGTGAACTAAAAGAAAATACAATAGATGATAAAATAGGGTTTATTAGAACGGGAACTGCTGATAGTAACCTAAGAGTAGGGCGCCCAAATAGCTTTTATGCTGTTCTTGTGGATACAGATAAAAATATTGTTGTGGGTGTTGAACCACCTCCAAAAGATGATAAATATCCAATAATAAATACAGAATGTGGCTATAAAAGAATTTATCCAGTAAGTTCAAATGGTGTTGAAAGAGTCTGGAGGAGATCTTATAATTCTTGTATCAAAGAAATAGAAAAAGGCAATATTATATCTTCAAAAAATCACTCAATATACTTGAAAACATATTCATTAGATTCTCATAAACCTATTTTTAGTAATTGGCTTGATAAGAAATATAATGCAGGGGTTTATGGTACAAATATATTGAAAGATATAATTGGGGATAGTTTATTCTCATATCCAAAATCATTATACACAGTTTGTGATTGTATATCTTTAAACAACAAGTATGATAAAGACTCTATAATCCTCGACTACTTTGCAGGCAGTGGCACGACAGCCCACGCAGTGATTGAATTGAATAAAAAAGATGAGGGAGAACGAAAATATATTTTGGTAGAAATGGGAAAACATTTCGATAATGTGATAATTCCACGTCTAAAAAAAGTATGTTTTTCGGATAAATGGAAAGATGGCAAAGCCCAAGAAAGTGGAGAAGGCGTAAGTCAGTTTTTCAAATACTTTTCTTTGGAGCAATACGAGGAGGTTTTAAAGAAATCGGTATATGAAGATAAATCTCCGATGACTATGGATATTTATGAGCAGTATCTGTTTATGAAAGATTTGAAGTTATCGAGTGTTGTGTCGGAGATAGATGATGCGGCGGAGCGTGTGCGTATAGATATAACAAAATTACATTCAAAAATAGATATAGCAGAAACATTGAGTCATTTGCGTGGGAAGTTTATCAAACAAATCACAGCAGAAAAAGTAGTTTTTGCAGATGGTGAGGAGTTGGTTTTTGAGGAATTAAGTCATAAAGATATTAAGGCGTTGGTTTGGTGGTAAACATAAAAAAATAAAGCAATGAACAATAGCATTTATTATAAAATTATTGAAAGTGTTGGTTTTGATAATGTTCCTTCGGAATGGAAAATTATAGATTTTGATAATTTTTCGAGGGGTAAAAAAATGTATGATTATCAAAAAGAGGCATTAAAAAATGCGTTATTGATATTGTATAAATATTATGGTGTTTCTCGTTTGGATACAGAAGTTGAGAAACAAAATTTTTTAAAATTATTGTCTTTGAATGGTTTGGATAGTGCTTTACAACACAGACATTTTAGTTATACAGACATCAAAAGCAAAGCTTATGCTATTTTGCGAGATTATTATAAGGTCGATTCGGTGCAATCAAAGCCTGATTTGCCCGCTTATCAATTTGTGAATCGAATGAGTTTTTGGATGGCAACAGGCAGTGGCAAAAGTATTGTGTTAGTGAAGTTGATAGATATGTTGTATAATTTGATGCGTACAGATAAATTACCTGAAAAAGATATTTTATTTTTGACTTTGCGTCCAGATTTGATATCGCAATTAAAGGCACAATTTCAAGAATTTAACGAGTTTGCACGCATAGAATATGGTTATGAATTTGTGTTGCGAGAGATAAAAGAAGTTTTTAAGCAAAAAGCACAAGGCGATATTTTTAGGAACAATCAAATCAATATTTATTATTATCGTTCTGATTTGGTAGAAGATATTAGCAAAGAAAATAAAATCAATTTCAAAGATTATGAAAATGATGGCAATTGGTTTGTGATATTAGATGAGGCACACAAAGGCGAAAGTGATGAAAGCAAGCGCAAACAATACTATAATATTTGGAGTAGAAATGGATTTTTATTTAATTTTTCGGCTACTTTTACTGATGAAATAGATAAATTGACTACGGCTTATAATCTCAATTTGGCGGCATACATTCGCAAAGGATTTGGGAAACATTTATATTTGTTTCAAGAAGAATTTAAAGATTTTAAGGCAAGTAAAAAAGATGAAAAATTAGATTTTGAGGAAATACAAAAAGAAAAAATTGTATTGATGTCTTTGATTCAATTTACATACATACTCAAAAAAGCGGCAGGTTTAAAATTAAAAACAGATAAATTAAAATATCATCAACCTTTGATGGTTACTTTGGTCAATTCGGTCAGTAAAAAAGAATCGGATTTAGATTTATTTTTTCAGCAATTAAAAAAAATAATTGCCAATCAAATAGACAGCAAAGTATTTGAGGAGGCAAAAAAATCGTTGTCGCATAATTTTTATGAAGATAATAAATTACAATTTGAGGAAAACGAAAAAGTCTTTGATTATTTGGTAAATTTAGAAATAGAAAATATTACTTTAAAAGAAGTATTGTTTTATGTGTTTAATACGCAAGAATTTGGAGATTTGGAAGTGAGGCGTAATCCTAAAAACAAACAAGAACTTTCTTTGAGTGTCAAATCAGGTGATGCAGGTTTGCCTTTTGCTTTGATAAAAATTGGAGAAATTGATGGATTTATTAAAAATAATTTATCTGCTTATTCGATTCAGGAGGCTTTTGTGAACGAAACCTATTTTGAAAAGATTGATAACAGCAGTGTAAATATTTTGTTAGGCAGTCGTTCTTTTTATGAAGGTTGGGATAGTACGCGTCCTAATGTGATTAATTTTGTGAACATTGGTACACAATCAGATGCAAAGAAATTTATTTTGCAGTCCTTAGGTCGTGGGATTCGAATAGAGCCACAAAAAAATCAACGTAAAAGATTAGTACATTTATTAAACGAAAAAGACGAAACTTTTGAGGAGTTGATGGCTTTGAAAGAAGATTGTAAGATTATAGAAACTTTATATGTGTTTGGCACTAATGCCAAAGCAATTCAATCTGTTTTGGAAACGTTAGAAAACGAAGAGCCAGAAAAAGAATACCAACTTTCGTTGTTTGAGAAAATCAATACACAACAAACTTTATTTATTCCTACTTATAAAGATGTACCACAAAAAGGTAAAAACATTCAAAGAAATCGTTATCAAATCAATGTAGATGATTATGAAATGTTGAATAATTATTTATCAGAAGTAGAAGATATCAATCTTTTGTTTCAGTTCAATCTCAAATATGAAGATATAAAATTGTTACGTATCAAATACGAACAAAATAATTTTACAAAGAGTAAAGAAAATAAATTGGGTAGAATTGATATAATCATTCGTCATCTTTTGAATTATTATCATACCATTCCGCAAGAATTTGATGCTTTTATTGCTTTGACAGACGAAATCAAGCATTATCAAAGTATCAAAGTAAGAGTAGCCAAAGAAGGTGCTAAGGAAATTTCGCGGGCGGCTATTACATTTCAAGAGTATGAAAGACTACAAAAAGATATTTCAAAAGTGAAATATAAAAAAAATGTAACTAATCCTTTAGATATAGTGAGTCAAGTCAATGATTTGCAAGTCAGATATGGTAATGACCCAATGAAATTATTGGAGGAGATGGGAAAATTAAAAGATACTATGGCTGATAAAAATGAAAAATCCATCAGTTTTAAGAATTATAGAGATGAGTCTATTTGTATTAAAAATTTGTTAAATCATTATTATTATCCAACTATCATAAGTGAGTCAGAAAAAATTTCTTGGTTAAAACATATCATTGACACGCAAAGTGAAATTGATTTTGTCAATCACTTAGAAAAACATACACAACAAAAGGACAATGTTTTGAATCGTTTTGATTGGTGGTTTTTTTGTAAAATAGACCATACTTTGGATAAAAAAATTTATATTCCTTATATAGATGCCAAAGTTGGCAAGCGAGATTTTTTACCTGATTTTGTATTTTGGTTACAAAAAGGGAATCGTTATCATATTTTGTATATTGACCCCAAAGGCACACGAGATTCGGGCTATTTGGATAAAATCAAAGGGTATGCAGATTTGTTTGAGGAAAATAATCAACCTAAAATTTTTAAATTTGATGATAAACAAATTAGTGTTCATTTGCGATTGATAACCAATGATTTGGCTAATGTTTCTGATGCCATTAGTTATAAACGTTTTTGGGCTGAGGTGGATAAATTAGAAAGCATTTTTAATGATTTGTAGAAATAAAACCAAAATAACGTAATTATCGGTATAATATTAAGCCAAAAATCACTGCCAATTTGTCATATTTTTTTAGTTGGCACAAGGCTTGTAATTTTGTATAGTTACATCTTTTTACATAGATTTGTTTATTTTAACAATCTTTCAATGCACAAATGAATCACAATAAATTAATTTTTGGTCTGATGGCTTTACATAATCAAGGAGAAAATGAAGAATCTTCTGTTCTAAAAGTAAAAATAGACGACGAAAATACAGCACATAACCAATATGAAAAATTAGCAATTCTTCCTTTACGAAATGCTGTTTTGTTCCCAGGAGTAGTTATTCCAATTACCGTTGGAAGAAAAAAATCTATTAAATTAGTCAAAAAAGCATATAAAAATAATAAAATAATTGGCGTTTCTACTCAAAAACAAAACAATGTAGAAGAACCAACCTCAGAAGATTTATATAAAATCGGAACGGTCGCTGAAATATTAAAACTATTCACGATGCCTGATGGAAACGTTACGATTTTAATTCAAGGAAAACATAGGTTTGAAATGGGTGAGGTTTTGACAGAAGAACCTTATTTGGAATCAAAAATAAATGTGTTGGCTGAAAATTTTCCGCCACACAAAAGAGGGGAGGGGAAGGCTTTGATGAGTTCATTGAAAGAAAAAGCATTGGAAATCACTGAATTAAACAACGAAATTCCACGCGAAGCACGTATTACCATTGATAATATCGAAAGTTTATCGTTTTTGACGCATTTTTTGTGTGCTAATTTTCATACCGAAATGGTTGATAAACAAGTACTTTTAGAAACTCACGACGGAGAAGAAAGAGCCACTAAATTATTAGAATTTTTACAAAAAGAAATTCAATTATTAGAAATCAAAAAAGATATTCAAAGCAAAGCCTTTACTGATATTGACCAACAACAAAGGGACTATTTTTTGAGGCAACAAATGAAAATCATTCAAGACGAACTCAAAGATGATTCAAATGAAATTGAAGAACTAAGGCTCAAAGCAAAAAATAAAAAATGGAATGAAAAAACCGCCAAACATTTTGAAAAAGAAATCGGAAAATTAGCACGTACCAACCAAATGTCGCCTGATTATCCTATTTTATATAATTATTTAGAAACCTTAGTCGATTTACCTTGGGGAGATTTTTCAGAAGATAGTTATGATTTGAAAAAAGCAAGAGAAATTTTGGATACTGACCACTCAGGAATTGAAAAGGTAAAAGAAAGAATTATCGAATATTTGGCAGTTCTAAAACTAAAAAATAATCTAAAAAGTCCTATTTTGTGCCTCTACGGACCTCCGGGAATTGGTAAAACTTCTCTTGGAAAATCTATTGCAAAAGCATTAAATAGACAATATTCTCGAATCGCTTTGGGCGGTCTGCACGACGAAGCCGAAATTCGCGGACACAGACGCACCTACATAGGTGCGATGCCCGGTCGTATCATTCAAAACCTTAAAAAAGCACAAACTTCGAATCCCGTTTTTATCCTTGATGAATTGGACAAAGTTGCCTCTAATGTTTTTCGTGGCGATCCTGCTTCTGCGATGTTGGAAGTTTTAGATTTGGAACAAAATCATAGTTTTGTAGATAATTATATGGAAGTTGAATATGATTTATCGAATGTTTTGTTTATTGCCACCGCCAATTCTTTGGATACAATTCACCCTGCTTTGCGTGATAGATTAGAAATTATCGAACTTTCTGGTTATACCACAGAAGAAAAATTAGAAATTGCTAAAAATCATTTGATTGCCGAACAACGCACAGAACATGGTTTGAAAACCAAAGACGTGAAATTTGAAGATGCCGCTATTGTAAAAATTATCGAAAGTTATACCAGAGAATCTGGCGTGAGAAATCTCAAAAGACAAATCGGGGCAGTGTGTAGAAAAATAGCCAAATTTATTGCCAATGAAGAAAAATATCCAAAAACGATTACTCCAAAAGATGTCAGAGAGTTTTTGGGTGCTGAACCTTTTGATAGAGAAAAATATCAAAACATTACGATACCGGGCATAGTTACAGGTTTGGCTTGGACGCAAGTGGGTGGCGAAATTTTGTTTATTGAAGCCATTGTCAGTGCAGGAAAAGGAAAAATAACGCTTTCAGGTCAATTGGGAGAGGTAATGAAAGAATCCGTTTCTGCGGCACTTTCTTATTTTAAATCCATTGCCTCAACTTTCAATATCAAAAGTGATATTTTTGATAAAGTTGATTTGCACGTGCATTTGCCTGAAGGAGCAGTGCCAAAAGATGGTCCTTCGGCAGGAATTGCGATGCTTACCGCTTTGGCTTCAGTTTTTACGAGGCGAAAAGTAAAACAATATTTGGCAATGACAGGTGAAATTACTTTGACAGGACGCGTGTTGCCCGTCGGTGGTATCAAAGAAAAAATATTGGCGGCAAAAAGAGCAGGAATTAAGGAAATTATTATGTGTCATCAAAATAAAAAAGACATTGAAGAAATTAATGCTAATTATTTAGGTGATTTAAAAATAAATTATGTCAGTAGAGCAGAAGAAGTATTGACGCTGGCACTGGAAAGTGAAATTTCAGGTGAGACTTTGGAAAATATTATTATCTAATTTACGCTTAAAAATATGATAAAAAAACGTCAAAAAAACTTAGTTTATTGACGTTTTTTTTTTCTTTTATCGAACCCTTATTTTTTATTCACAATTATTTTTAATTTAGACTTTGGACAAAAATACAATGGTGTGCAAAATGATTACAAAAATTTTATATATTTTTTACATTTTTGAGGGCTTTTTTAAGGATTATTTGAT
>RDXZ01000099.1 GCA_004293265.1 Bacteroidota bacterium
GCAGTTGCTTCACTTCGTTCAGCAAGACAAAAATATTATATTTACAACACCGCTAAATTTTTGTTTAATAATTTTCACTAAGTCCAAAGTCTAAATTTTGTTGAATAAGAAAAAATATCTACTTTTGTTCAAAATAAAAAAAATGTTGAATAAATAAAAGTTGTTGGTGTCGAAAAATGTAGAACTAAAATCATAAAACAAATTTAGATTTTAGTTCTGCACTTTTTGATATACTAACAATAGCGGAAAAATCCACTTTTCGTTTATAAATTCTCTTTCAAATGGTTCTGCCAATCTTCCAAAACTTCTTTTTTTAACACTCTTGGGAATTTGTTTTGTCCACCCATTTTTCCTTTTTTAGCCATCCAACTATAAAAAACATCAGGCGAAAGCACTTGCACATAAATATCTTTTAAAGCAGCTATCCTTTCAGTTTTATAATCCGCATTCAATTCTCCCAAAACTTCATCTAAACGTGTTTTTAGTTTTTGTTCATCTACCGAATCATACGTCCCGATGTACCATTGATGAGCAAACAGACCATCATTATGGGGAACACCAGCCACACAAAATTCTCTTACCGAAATATTTAACTCATCTGCTACTTGTACCAAAGCCATATCCATATTATCAACTGATAAATGTTCTCCACAAAGGCTCAAAAAATGTTTGGTTCTGCCCGTAATAACGATTTCACATAGTTTTTTATTGGTAAACTGAATTGTATCACCAATCATATAACGCCACGCACCCGCACACGTGGTAATCAAAATTGCATAAGTAACCCCCTCCTCTACTTCATCAATCAAATATGTTTTTGGCACGCCAATCAATTCGCCATTGCTATCAAAATAAGTATCATTGAAAGGAATAAACTCAAAGAAAATACTCACAGTCAATATCAAACTCATATTGTGGTTAGGTAATCTTTGAAATGCTAAAAAACCCTCAGATGCCAAATATGTTTCGATGTAAGTAATAGGTTGCCCTAATAATTTTGTAAAACTTCTTTTATATGGCTCAAAAGCAACTCCACCATAAGCAAAAGCAGCTAAATTAGGCCAAATATCATGAATATGCCTTACATTATATCTTTCAATTATTTTTTCCATCAATAACTGAAGCCACGCAGGATTGCCGGCAATATAACCAATATCCCAATTTTTAGCATTTTCAGTAATGATTTCTAATTTTTTTGTCCAATCTTTTTCAGCTGATATTTTTGCACCCGGTTTATAATAATGTTGAAACCAAGAAGGAATTTTTCCTGCATTAATTCCACTCAAATCACCTTCATAATGTGTTGCTTTTCGTTGCAAATCCGTACTTCCTGTAAGCATCAAAATTCCTTTCGAAAACGCACTACTCGGAATATCTTTAAAACTTGGCACAGATAAAAATTGTAATAAACTTGTACGCCTCATAGAACGCATCATCGCTTTGGTAACGGGAATATATTTAGTAGGTCCGCCTGAAGTCCCTGAGCTAAGCGCATAATGTCCTACTTTTCCTTTCCAACACACATCACTTTCACCGTTTTGGTGGTCGCGATACCACCATTCGTTATATATTTTTGCGTAATCGAAAATAGGAATAGTTTTAGTATATTCTTCGTAAAATTCTCTGCTATTTTTATCGCCTTTTTTAATAGATTTAATTAATTTATCAAACTGATAATTTTTTCCAAAAGCAGTATTTTTGGCTTGAATAAGTAATTTTAGTAATTGTTTTTTTTGTAACAAAAAAGGTGATTTGTTACTATCTCCCTCCAATAAAAATTTGAATTTACTGCCTTGTTTTACTAAATTTTCTAATAATGACATACGTTTTTAAAAGATTATATATAAATAAAATAGTTTGTGAAATTGGTTTAAAAAAATACTTTTTTAAAATTGATTCGCAAATATAAAAAAAAAATCTAAAATATAACATTTTTTTAATTTTTTTATAAAATATTTATTTATTATCACGGATTTTTATGGTTTTAATTCTTTCTGAACTTCGTGCAAGCATAAATACTTGCACCAAAATCACCTAAATAGTTACTCTTATTTTAAGATTGTAACGCATATTTTATCATTTGTTCAGTAGTAATATCGCCACCATGTTTTTTGATAACTGCGTCTATGTTTTTTTCTGCCGTAGTTTTTGGGATTCCTAACGCCATCAAAGCCGCCAAACTATCTGCTTTTGTTTTCATAATTCGGGCAGTATGTCCGCCTGCGGTTGTGTTAGCAGTAGTGCTAATGGCTGTGGTTTCGAGATAATCTTTTTTAAGTTTGTCTTTCAGTTCCAAAATCAATCTTTGTGCAGTTTTAAGTCCAATTCCTTTTATATTTTGAATTGCTTTTACGTTTTCTTGCACAATAGCCGCTTTGACTTCTGCAATAGACATCGAAGACAAAATAATCATCGCAGTATTGGCTCCAATTCCTGATACTTCAATCAAGTTTAAAAACAAAGATTTTTCTTGGACATCTAAAAAGCCATACAAACTATGCGAATCTTCTTTGATTTGAAGATGTGTATGTAATTGATAATCTGAATTTTCGACCAATAATTCAGAAGTAGGCACAGAAACTCTGACAAAATATCCAACGCCTTGCACTTCTATCAACACAAAAGTAGTTTCTTTTTGTGTAATTTTTCCTTTCAAATATGCTATCATTTTTTTTATATAAATTTCTTTTTTTTGCTCAATAAATACACCAAAACACTCACAAAAACTCCTAATAAAGCACCAAAATAAGTATCAATCCAAAAATGTTGTACCAAATAAACTCTCGATAAAGCCACCAAAAATGCTAAAAAAATCCAAATAATTGTATATTTCTCCGTTTTTTCCCACAGACAAAGCACCACAAAAAAAGCAAAAGCCGTTGTAGTATGCCCTGAGGGAAAACTATTGCTATAATTAATTTCTGTTTGTTTGGATAAAAGATAATAAATAGAATTGATTTTTAATTCATCAAAAAAAGCGGCAGGTCTTGGTGCGTTTGGGAAAACTATTTGTTTAAAAAACAAAGACAAAAGCCCCGAAATTGCAAAAGTTATACCTACTAAAACCCCTATTTTCCAACGATAAATTACTATTACCAAAGCAAAAATGATAGAAAAAAGCCCATCACCCAAAAAAGTAATGTAATAAAAAATAAAATCAAAAAAAGAATTATGTTGTTGATTAATCCACAATTCAAATTCACCTTTTTTAAAAAAGATAAGCAATAAAGCACCTACAACAAAATAAATGATAAGTGTAATGAGCAATTTTTTTTTCACTTTTTTGATAAACTTTTGATAGATTTCTGCAAAAATAAGTTATTTTATTAGAATATTTAAAAAAAAATTAAAAAAATTAAAATATTTCATAAAAAATATGTAATTTTGCAAACATTTATACACACAAAATTGGTAAGTAAACGACAAAAGCACTACCAAATGCTATTTCAACATAAAAAAAACTTTAAAATACTCTTTTTTGTATTTTACTTTTTGTTTGCCATCTTTCCTTTTTCATTATCTGCTCAATGTTTCAAATTGGACAGCTTGCGTATAGCTTTGTCTGGAATACAACAAAAAGTAGATACTACTTGGGTCAATACTTCTAATCTTTTAGCCAACGAATATTTTATTAACAAACAATATGCACAAGCCGATTTTTACGCATCACAAGCGTATAAAGCTGCTTTGCAAATAAAATATCGTATAGGACAAGCCGATGCTTTGATTTATTTGGGTAATGTTTATTTTAAAGATGACGAAAAAAAGAAAACTTTGCCTATTGAAAATTATAAAAAAGCATTAGAAATTTATCAAGAAACAAAAAATGATGAAAAAATATCAAATGCTCACAAAATTATGGCTGATTATTATTATAATCAATCTTATTTAGAAAATGAATTTTATAAATTAGCCCTCGAAAATTATTTAAAAGCATTGAGTTATATAGAAAAATCAGGAAATAAACTCAAAGCCGGTGAAATTTCTGTTAATATCGGAGTTTTATATGATAAATTAGGGGACGAGGCTAAAAGTACAGATTTTTTCCTCAAAGCAGTTAATTTTAGAAGTGAAGTCGAAGACAAAGACGTAGATAATCCTCATTTGTTTTCAAAAGCACAAAGATTTTATGATTTACAAATCAAACAAAGAGAAAATTATTTGTATATTTTTGTAGGAGGTGCTATTTTTTTGGTTTTGATAATAATTTTAATGGCTGTAATTGTAAGACAAAGGCAAAAAAGCCATACCGCATTACAAAAACAAAAAAATGAAATAGAAATACAAAAACAATTGTTAGAACAAAGCCACGAAGAAGTAGAAGCACAAAGGGACGAACTATTGCAAAAAAATGAATTTATTGAAAAAGCCAGAATAGAAATTAAAAATGCCAATGAGGCTTTGACCGATATTAACTCTCACCTAAACGAATTAGTAAGGCACAGAACCGAACAAGTTATCAGCACCAACACAGAACTTACAAAAGTAAACACAGAATTAGATTTGTTGATTTATCGCGCTTCGCACGATTTTAAAGGACCTGTAGCCACTTTGGTAGGCTTGGCACAATTGGCAAAAATCACTTCTCCCCCAGATAATCCTGCGCTGGAATATGTAGAAAAAATCGAGGAAACTTCTCATAAAATGGATAGAATGTTAGATAAATTACATCAAATCAGTTATTTGAGAGGAAAAGAAATAGAAATGACGCTCATCAATTTTCAACACTTGATAGAAGATGTGGAAGATAAATTTGAAGATATTATCAAAGAAAATAAGATTGTTTTTGAAAAAGATATAGAAACTTATAGTTTTCAAAGCGATTACGAAATTTTAGAAATTGTGATTCAAAATTTGATAGAAAATGCTATCAATTTTCGTACACAAGAACCTGACAGAACGCCCTCTATTTATATCCAAGTCAAAGAACATATCGATTGGTTATATATCAAAATAAGAGATAACGGAACAGGAATTTCTTTTGACCATTTACCAAAAATTTATGATATGTTTTTTAGAGGTTCAGAACTTTCCAAAGGAAATGGATTAGGTTTGTATGTCGTTAAAAATGCCTTAGAACGATTAGATATAGATGTAGAAGTATCTTCGATAGAAAATACTTATACTGATTTTCATATTCGAATTCCTAAATAAATATTTTAAATTTTGTGATAAAAATATGTTAATGTGCTGTAAAATAACATCTAAAACCTATTTAATTTTGAGTAAAAAAAATAAAAAAAAGGTTTTTACTTGGAATTTAATTTATTTGCACTAATTTTGTCTTTAATAATTGAAAAACTATTTTTATTCAGAAAAATGTTTAAAAATCTACTGCTATATAAAATAATATTATTTGTTTTTTTTATCTTTATTTCCTTTAGTTTATTTGCACAACGAAAAAGCTTGAGATATTTAGACCCTCAAAAAAAACTAACTCAATATCCGTTAGACCATTGGGCTACTGACAACGGATTGCCTTCTAATAATGCCAGACGTGTTCTTCAATCTAAATCAGGTTATTTATGGTTGGCAGGTTTTGATGGACTTATTAATTTTGATGGTGTAACTTTTAATTTATTTAACAAAAGAATTATTCCAAAACTAAAAAGCAATGCTATTTTTCTTGTAGAAGAAGATAGTCAAGGTACGCTTTGGTTAGGTTCAGAAGGAAGTGGATTGTTTAGTTATAAAAATGATAAATTTGAACAAAAAGAAATTTTTAAAGATTGGTTTATGACCTCTCTTTTGATAGAAAATGACGAAACTTTTTGGATAGGCGGCAGAGGAAAAGGCGTTATAAAATATGATGTTAAAAAAAATACTTATCAAACTATCAAAGAAATTCCTACTACCGCCATCGCTTATGTTATCAGAAAAGATAAACAAGGAAAAATGTGGTTTGGAACAGATAATAATGGAATTTTTGTCCGACATAACAATCAAATCACACAATATCATAAAGAAAACGGATTACTTTCTGAAAACGTAAATGAAATATTTTTTGATAGCAAAAATCAAATTTGGGCAGGAACCGCCGAAGGAGTTTGTCTGTGGAACGAAGAAAAACAAAAATTTGAATCTATCAAAGATTTAGAAGGTCATATCGCCTATCGAATTATTGAAGATGATGCACAAAATATCTGGTTTGCTACCGCCGCTGGATTGTTTCGTTTAAATCCACTGACAAAAAAATACGAAAGATTACCTGATACTCCTTTTTTGCCTTTGACAAATATGTTAGATTTGTGTTTGGATAGAGAAGGTAGTTTGTGGATTGCTTCTTATAGAAATGGACTTTTTAGATTGAAAGATGGTAAATTTATCAATTATACCGTACAAGACGGACTTTCTACAACATCAGTAGGGGCTGTTTATCAAGAAAGTAAAAATAAATTTATTGTTGGAATGAACGATGGACTTATTAATATTATTGATAATAACGTTATTTCTGTACTCAAAATAAAAACTCAACTTCCCGAAATTCGTATTTTTAATATCCAAAAAGACAGAAAAGGAAACTTATGGATTTGTACTTTTAAAGGATTGTTAAAAATCAGCTCAAGCGGTCAAGAAACTTTTTTTAATAAAGATACAGGTTTGCCCGATAATTCTGCGCGTGTTACGTTTATAGATAAAGAAGATAATATTTGGGTAGGAACAAGACGTGGAGGAGTAGCCAAAATAAATGCAGAAGGAAAAGTTTTGAAAGTATATAATAATAAAAATGGATTGAGTTCTAATTTTATTATGTCCATCAAAACCGATTTGAAAGGAAATATTTTAGTGGGAACAAACGACAATGGTTTGTCTGTAATTTATCCAAACGAAACCATTAAAAAATATAATACGAACAACGGATTGCCAAGCAATTTAGTTTTTAGTACTTATACAGATGCACAAAACATCACTTGGTTGGCTACCAATGCAGGTCTGGTACGTTGGAAAGAGGACAATTTTTATACTTTTTCTAACCAACAAGGTATGCTCAATGATAGTCCTTTTGATATTATTGAAGATGATAGAGGTTATTTTTGGCTACCCACTGCACAAGGTTTGTTGAGCGTTGCCAAAGCACATCTCAACGAATTTATACAAGGAAAACTAAAAACAATCACATGGGGGCATTATGACGAAAGAGATGGAATGAAAAGTGAAGATTGTACGGGAGCGGCTCATAGCATCAAAACTTCAGAAAACACAATTTGGGTGCCAACCAATGGCGGAGTTGTAGTCATTGACCCTTCCAATATGCCTTTTAATTATTTGAAACCTCCCGTAAAAATCAATAAACTTTTGATAGATGGAAAATTGATAGATATTCATCAAAGCATCGAAATAGCCCCTGACCAAAAAAGATATGTTTTTGATTTTAGTGCATTGAGTTTATTAGCACCAAGTCGTGTGCAGTTCAAATATAAATTGGAAGGTTTTGATAGAGATTGGCAAGATGGCGGCACAGTCAGACAAGTTACTTATACCAATTTAAGACCGGGAAAATATGTTTTTAAAGTCATTGCATCAAACAATGACGGCATCTGGAATGAAGTAGGACAAAGCCTTGTGTTAGTAAAAAAGCCTTATTTTTATGAAACTATTTGGTTTATATTATTGTCTATTCTTATCATCATTGGTTTGATTGCGTTGATTGTGAGAGGTAGATTAAGCATTATCGAAAGACAAAAAGAAAAATTAGAGTTTTTAGTGCAACAAAAAACTTCGGAAGTTTCTGCACAAAATATTATTTTAAAAAATCAAAAAGATGAATTAGATAGTAAAAATTTACATTTTACAAATAGTATTAATTACGCAAAAAGAATTCAAGAGGCAATATTACCTCCCAAAGACGAAATTCAAGCCCATCTCCCTGATTCTTTTATTTTTTATCAACCAAGAGATATTGTTTCAGGTGATTTTTATTGGTTTGCAGAAATAAAAGGAAAAATTATGATTGCCGCCATCGATTGCACAGGACATGGAGTGCCGGGTGCTTTTATGAGTATGATTGGCAATGATTTGTTAAATGAAGTAGTAAATGTGCGCGGTATTCACGAGGCAGACCAGATTTTAAACTATTTACACAAAGGCGTTAATCAAACTTTAAAACAAACCGATGCGCTGGGCGCTAATCGTGATGGAATGGATATGGTTCTTTGTGTGATTGATAAAAAAAATAATCAATTAGAATTTGCAGGAGCAAAAAATCCTTTGATGTATTGGCAAAATGGACAACTCAAAGAAATAAAAGGTGATAAATTACCAATTGGTGGACATACAATGCGTTGGGAAACAGAAAGAACTTTCACAAAACATATTATCCCAATTGAAGCAGGTGATGCGTTTTATATTTTTTCTGATGGTTATCAAGACCAATTTGGTGAAGAGATAAACAAAAAATTTGGGCGTATGCGTATGCGTGAACTCATTACAAACCATAATCACTTACCTTTGGAACAACAATATAATTATTTCGAAAGTGCTTTTATGGAATGGAAAGGCAAAGAAGAACAAATCGATGATATTTTATTGATTGGATTTAAAGTATAATTTTTAAATATTATCCCCATTTTTTATAACACCTATATACAAAAAATATCCCCAAAAAATAAAAAATTTTGGGGTTATTTGTATCCTACCTAAACTATCAGTTATTGAGATTACGTTCTATTGATAGCAATACAAATATAACAATATAAGTTTTACTTTTGTTTAAAAAAAAGGATATTTTTTTTTGATTTTTTTTTATCATTTATTTTTTTGCTACTTTTTTGCTTTATTTACTAAAAAAAATAAAAAGTTAAATAAATAAGACAAAGTAATCACAAAAATAGACCCAACTACATTTAACCACAAATAAGCAATATTTACCGTAGGAAATATTTTGAAATCAATGGCAATAATTAAAATCTCTGTGATAAGAGTGGCTATAAAAACAGCATTGCTTTTTAGATTTTTACTAAAAAATGCCAATAAAAATACGCCCAAAATTGTTCCATAAAACCAAGAACCTAACATATTGACCACTTCGACCAATGTACCCAAATGCAAGGATAATTGTGCAATGAATATCGCTAAAATTCCCCACAAAATGGTCATAATTTTTGATACCCAAATATAATGTTTATCCGAACCTTTGTTAAAAAATAGCCGTTTATACATATCAACCATACTTGTAGAAGTCAGTGCATTGAGTTCTGAGGCAGTGGTGGACATAGAGGCAAACAAAATGACGGCAATCAAAAGCCCAACCATTCCGACAGGAATATGATTAGTAACAAAAGTTAAAAATATATAATTTGCGTCATTGGTATTGGCATCTTTATCATTTTTTTTGATAATTTTGCTTGCTTCTTTTTTTAATTCTTGAAATTGTTTTTCTTTATCTAAAAATATTTTTTCTGCTTTTTCGATGTTTGTTGGATTATTTTCTTTGAATGATTTTACTAAATTATGACTTGCTTCCTTTCGTTCTTTGAAGGCTTTGTCATATTTATTTTCTACTTTTGCAAAATCAGCGGCATAATCACTTTTAGAAATTTTTTGTAATTCAGTCTTATCAAAAGAAATCGGTGGCTGTTCGTATTGATAAAAAACAAATAACAAAGCACCAATTAATAAAATACTAAATTGCATTGGTAACTTAAACATTCCGTTAAACAAAAGTCCCATTCGTGATTGTGTAATCGTACTTCCTCCCAAATAACGTCCTACTTGTGATTGGTCTGTACCAAAATAAGCCATTTGCAAGAAAAATCCACCTATCAAGCCCGACCAAATGGTGTATTTATTGTCCCAATCAAAACTCCAATCAATCGTATTTAATTTTCCACTTGTACCCGCCACACGCAAGGCATCAACAAAACCAATTTCTTTGGGTAACAAATGAACCACTAAATAACCTGCGGCTGCCATACCTGCTAAAATAATTATCATTTGTAATTTTTGAGTTTGGCTAATCGCATCTGAGCCTCCTAAAACGGTATAAAGTACTACTAAACTTCCTACAATGATATTAGTATAATAAAAATTCCAGCCCAACATCACAGAAAGGACAATAGAAGGAGCGGCTAAACTAATTCCTGCGGCTAAACTTCTTTGAATTAAAAAGAAAAAAGCAATTAAAACCCTTACTTTTGCGTCAAACTTTGTTTCTAAAAACTCATACGCCGTTACGATGTTGAGCCTATAATAAACAGGCAAAATAAACACACAAATAAAAACCATCGCCAAAGGCATTCCTAAATAAAACAACACAAAACGCATTCCATCGGTATAAGCCTGCCCTGGCACAGATAAAAAAGTAACCGCACTTGCTTGTGTAGAAATAACAGAAAGAGCAATCGTAAACCAAGAAAGCGTATGACCTGAGCGTAAATAAGTAGCGATATCTTCGTCTTCTTGCTTATTTTTCCAAAGTCCATAAATAATAATAAACAATGTAGTACCACAAAGTACTAACCAATCTAATAATTGCATTTTATGTGAAGTGTGTATTTTCTATGATTTACAGTTTTATGTTACAATTTTATTTTACAACTTTTTTAGGTTTGTTTTTTATTTTTATTTATTAAAAACGTATGCAAACCAGATTAAAAAACCAATAAAAATCAATAAATATAAATATGTAAAACCGTATAAAAATCTAAGATTGGGCTTTTTTTCGTTGTTTTCGATATTTTTTTTCATTGTGAATTATTTTTAAAGAGCAAAAATATAATTTTTATAGCATATAATCATTGTGTTTTCAAATCTTTAACAAAAAAAAAGCCTTTTTATCTAAGCATAAAAAGGCTTTTAAAATGAATTTTAGTTTTTTACTATTTTTTGTCGTTTTATTTTTTCATTTGTATTAATTTGCAACATATAAACCCCTTTTGGAACTTTATCAGTCATAATATTTACATCTTCATTATTATAAAAAATAACGGATTTTTGAATAATTTTTCCTGTCATATCTTCTAAAATATAAGATATTTCTTGAGGTTTTATGTCTTCAAGATGTATTTTTAGATGATTTTCAAAAGGATTAGGATAAACCACTATTGATTTATCACACTCTTCGGAGGCTCGCCTCACATAAATAATTGGTGATGTGCTTGTAGTATTATTATGATGAATAAATTTGAGTTGATAATAATTCGTACCACAATCTGCTTGCTTATCAACAAAATTATATTTTGATTTTTCAGCAGAAAAATCTACATTCCCCACAGAAACAAAACTATTAATATCTTTTGATTTTAATATTTCAAAAAATTTTACATTTTGTTGATTTGGATTGACTTCCCAATGAATTGTATTTTGTGTATTTTGATTATTACCATAAAAATCAGACAAATTCTCACCCAATACAATCGCACAATCCGAAGTCCCTGTGCCACCTGTTTGAAATAAATTAATAATTTGTAAACGATTAGCAAAATTAGTTACCAACAAAACATACACCTGCCCGGTAGTACCAGAAGCTATATTTATATTTTCAATTTTGGCAGTGCTATAACTGCAAGCAATAGGATTAGGCAAAGTTCCACATGCCGCTTTTGCTAAAGGCAAAGTAGTATAAGGTCCCCACAAAGCATAATCTACATCAGCAGAAGCTGAAACCGTAAAATTAAGACTCCCTGATGTGCCTATCTGTAAATAAAACCAAGTAGGATTGGGTTGAGTAGCTAAACAACCATAATTATTCCCTGCCTCTGAGGTGCCACCTGTTTGGGCTTGAAATGTAATTGTGTTACTTGTGCAAATAGGATTCATTCTGTTGCAAGATGTATTATTGACATTGGTAGGAGAAGTTACACAAACAGTGAACGAAGGGCTGGAAGGTATCGTACTCACATCTGCGTACAACCTAAAAGTATAAGTTTGTCCTACGGTCAATCCTGTCAATAATAAATCTGCTTGTTGCCCCGAACTTCCTGATGGATAATAACAATTCAAAGATGTCAAACTTCCACAAACCCCGCTGAATGCCTGAATAATATTGTTAAAACCTGCAACTCTGTGAATAATTGCAGAATCTTTGGTCGCCACAAATTTAAACCAAACATCATTGGCAGTCATACTACCTGTGCAAGTGGCTTGTGATTGTGTTGCATTGGTAAGACAAGCCGTAAAATCAGAACAAGCATTTCGAGGTTGATGCGTGAGTGTGATAGCAGTAGCACATTCATTATTGGTTGCATTAGTACAAGGCGTAGTTACACAAGTAGTAAAATCAGGCGTAGAAGGGGCAGTAGAAGAGAAAGGCAATATTCTGTAGAAATAAGTAGTACCAACAGTTAAGCCTGTAATTGTTTGGTCTGCTTCATCATCGAAACAACCTAAACTTCCACTCCCACAAGCAGTCATTACCTGCAAAACAGAATCAAAACTAGCGGTTCTTCTGATAACCGCAGAAGTAGAAGTAGCCACAAATCTATACCAAACATCTGCCGTACCTGAGCCTGTGCAAGTGGCAGTTGTTTGTGTTGCGCCTAACACAGTGCCTGTGGTAAGCGTGCAATTTCCTAATGATTGCTGTGTGATAGTAACAGCACCTGCACAAGCATCATTAACAGGAGTAGCAGGAGGTGTAGTAACACAAATATTAAAAGTAGGAGCCGTTTGTGTGGTAGCACTCCAACTATATACCCTTACTCTATATACTTGTCCATTAGTCAATCCACTGACAATCACACTCCCTTCAGGATTATCTTGGCATATTAATGAGGTCAAACTTCCGCATGCACCACTGAATATCTGGACTACTTCGTCTATTGTATTGCCTGCCACTTTTATATCAGCACTTGTGGCAGTAGCCGTAAATTGAAACCAAACATCATCATCAGCCGTACCCGTACAACCTGTTTGTGATTGAGTTGCTCCTGCTAATGTGCTATTGGTTATAGTACAAGTTCCGTTAGCAAAATGGGTAAGTGATACAGCACCTGAACAGTTGTCATTGGCAGGAGTAGAGTTAGAGGTAGTAATGCAAATTGTAAAACTATTATTAGCGTTGTTACTATTTACAGAATAATAATTTCTAACAGCTACATAGTAAACTATTCCTATGGTAAGCCCTGTTAAAGTAGCAGATTCAGTTTATCCTAAACCAGAAGCGTCCAAACAAGATAAAACATCAACTGCACCACAAGTTGTACCTACAGAAATAATAGCATCAAAACCACTTGCGCTTGTTACAGAAATATTATGGCTTGTTGCAGTAGCCGTAAATTGGTAATATCCACGCCTTGTATCATTCCCACCACTTGTTGAACAAACAGTAGAGGTTTCACTACAAGATTTAATATTGCCTGTTTGTTGCACCGAACTACAAGCCGCTCCAGCCGCTCCGACTGTCAGTGTAGGTATGCCTGAACAGCTGCAAGATTGTGATAAAAGTTTAAAATTAAGTATAAAAAACAAAAAAAATAGATGTATGTATATTTTCATAATAAGTCAAATTAAAGTTAATAAATATTTTTAATATCCAAACCACTCAAAAAACTTCGGTCTGTCGTTCTCAAACAAATAAGTTTTATAGTCTGCGTAAGTTCTTGAGATGATACCATTTTTTTTAGTTTCATACGCATTAATTTCTGCTAATGATAGCATATTTCCTGTATAAACTATCAAATGTCCAAAAGCCTCCAAATAAAACTTATCATCAATAGGTAAACTATCATATTGGTTTTTTTGAAAAAATTTCACTTTGGGGTTTTGATTTATCCAATTTTGAATCAAATTAATTTCATCAACATTATATTGTGAAGGATTTTGTTTGATTTGTTCGGCATTGGGGAGATTTTGGGCTTTGAGATGGCACGCCAAAACACAATACATTCCGAATAGAATGTAAAAAGTATATTTTTTTAAGTTCATTTTTAATGGTTTTTTAATGAAAAAATTGATTATGAATTCGGTTCTTATTGTTAATATTCTGCAAAGGTAAATGTTATTTTAAATATTTCAAAATATTAATATATAAAATTAATAAAAAAACAAACTAAATTTGTTTATCATAAAAAAAACAGATATAAATATAGTAAATATATTAAAATACGAAATATTTATGAGTAAAAATAATCTCAAAAATAACATTTTAAACTTTGATTATATTTATTTTTAAACAAAAAATAAAAAAAACTAATAAAAATATTAGTTTTACTATTATTCTTTTTATATATAAAATTATTTTTGTCAAAAGTAACATTATTATTGAGATTTAATAAAAATTGTATTATTTTTTACTTTGTTCCAAAAAATACTTTTATTTCACCATAGTTTTGTTTTCATTTACTTTGTAATTATTTCAGTAGATTTTTTTCTTTGAATATATATTTTTTCCAAGATTTAGAAGTTACATTTAATTTAAACTTTGGAAACACCCTTTTGATACCGCAATGATTTGTATTTTTTTTTAGTACAAATCAATAATTTCTCGAATTATTTTTTGCAAAAAACGCAAAAAAATTCTAATTTTTTAAAAACTTCCGCAAAAAATGCGTTTTTGAAATAGAATAGTAGTAAAATTTGGGATTTTCCCCAAAAATCAAAATAAAAGGCGTAAAAATCAATAATCACATATCAAAAATTGTGTTTACCTTTGCCAAAACAATTTTAAATAATCATAAAATTATGGTAAAAAATGATAAACGTACCTTGAATGCTTGGTATTTGTATGATTGGGCAAATTCTACTTATTCGCTTACAATTACAGCAGCTATTTTTCCTACTTATTTTTTGACTGTTGCTATCAATAGTCAAGGACAATCTCAAATAGATTTTTTGATTTGGAAATCCGTAGATAGTTCGGTTTTATACGCCTATATTTATTCTTTTGCCTCTTTGATAATTATGTTTTTAAGTCCATTTTTGGGTGCGTTAGCAGATTATTTAGGTAGAAAAAAAATGTTTATGCGTTTTTTTTGCTATTTGGGTGCTACTTCCACTATGTTAATGTTTTTTGCAGATTCAAATACTTTGACACTGACTTTGATTTTATTTATGATTTCGAGTATTTGTTATAGTATAAGTATCATATTTTATAATGCGTATTTACCTGAAATTGTTACGGCTGATAGGCTAACCATTACAAGTGCCAAAGGATATGCAATGGGTTATTTAGGTGGACTTTTGATGTTGAGTTTTAACTTGACAATGATTAGTTTTCCAACTTATTTTGGCTTTGATGAAAAAGATATTTTAGCACATTTACCTGTTCAATATAGTTTTTGGCTCTTACCTAATAGTGGACTGATAATTTTATTTTAAAATTTTGATAAAAAAAATTTTTTTCATAAATTTGCAAAAAAAAATATATGATAAATATACAACTTCATAAAATCTTAAATATTAGCCTTTGCTGGGATATTCTTCGTTCTGTTCGT
>RDXZ01000003.1 GCA_004293265.1 Bacteroidota bacterium
TTTAAAAGAATAATATTGAATTACTCGTTTACAAAGCTCCACAGGAAAAACTGCGGAATGAACTTTGTCAAAACAAGGGACTATTTTCCAAACATTTGTAGTTTCATAACCGTCTGCTACTTTGCTTTGCTCGGTTGTTTCTTTATCGTAACTTCTTATATTCCAATCAATTAACTTGGTGGTTTCCTTACGATAAACCATCAAATATTCAGTTACCGCGTTAGGTTTATACATCAAAGGTTTACGGTGTTGCATAAAACCACCTATCCGATTTTTAACCGAATAATCAGGTTTTTGCCAAACAATATCGTCTATAAATTCCCAACCGTTTTTGACTAAATATGGGTGCAAGTCAAACGGAATAGGGTATCTTTTGCTTGAATGTGAACGACTTACACGAGGAATAATGATAGGCGAAGTATTGATTATCAAAAATCTACCTTCCTTTGTAATACGGTGTGTTTCCTTAAAAACTGTTTCTAAAAACTCCAAATACGCTTGATAACTTGGATAAATTGAGTAATCACGAGCATTGTAATAAGGTGGCGAAGTAAAAGTTAAATGCACACTTTCATTTGGTACATATTTTAGAACTTCCAAAACATCACCATTGACAACCGTATTTTTCAGAAAATCGTGAGTTTCGGCGTGGGGTAAACTTGATTGTGTTTTACTTTCTTGGTCTGCAAAAAACTCTTTGTAAATCACTGTTCGCACCATTTCGTTAGGGTGATTTACGAGTAGTTTTAGTTGTTCTTTTACTTCGTTATCTTTATCAAAAACCAATAAAGCACGTATCGCCTGACAAACAATTTTCGGGTCTTCGTCCTGTAAGATTTTATATAAAACTTTCTTATTTTTAGAATTCCTCATTCTACCAATAGAGGAAACAACCTCACGTTTTACGCTTGTATTCACTTCATTATCAAGCATTTGAGAGAGAGAATCTAAGTAACTCTCATTACCTATTTTGCCAATATTTTTAACCGCCAAGAGTCTTACCTGATGATGTTCATGTTTGAGTAAATCTATTAAAAAACTTCCGTTAAAATTTTTTGGTAAGAAACCCAAATTCTCTAAAATAAAAGAAATACTCCCACTATCATGTTGTTTTTCAACAAGATAGCCTAAATCTCCATTTCCGTTATTTTTGAATTCTGTTATTAGTTCTTTTGTTAGCATTTTTAACCCTTTTTTGCGGATACAAGTTATATATTTTTATTTTTTTTGGTTTTCATTTTTTAAAATATAAACCAAATTATTATCAAGTTTTAAGTTTACTTTTTTCTAAATTTTATTTTTCAAAAAATTACACATAGATTAAATTTATACACATCTCATTATGTTTGGATATGATAATTTTTATGCTTTAGTTCTAAAACTTTTCTTATTCATAAAACTATCGCAAATATACATGATAATTATAAAATAACAAATAAAAGAGATATTTTTCTAAGTTATTTTTACTATTACTAACTTGTAAAAAAATTACAATAAAAACTCTATTTTTAGTTTTATCTTGACAATTTCCGTTCAGTACTAATTTATATTTTTGATTTGATATAGGTTTATAAAAATAGTGAAAAAAAAAGTTTTTAGATATTATTCTACTTTTTGATATATCAACAATGACAGAAATGTTTTAGCCAAGTCGTTCTATTTTTGCATATCTCAAAATTTCTAAAATATCCTCATCAATAATTTCTTTGAGATTATTTATTTTTATATGCCTTAAAAGTTTACCTGTACCTTTCATTAAATTTTTATCATTTTGTAATATTGCACCACGATATAAACCTAAATTAACACTATCTTTGAAAGGTGCAATATAACAAATCAAATCTTTACTGGCTCGGCTCTCGCCTATACCATAACTAATATTTTTCTAGCCTTCAAAAACAATCTCTTCGGTTTCGGGCATTATCTGTTTTACCAGATTTCTTAAGTGGTAACAAATCTCTTGAAGTTTTTGGTCGTATGTGTCCAAAAATTTTTCTACTGTCATTTTATTTATTTGATATTGGAAATGATTTTATTTATTTTTCTTTGCGTAATTGTTCTATTTGTTTAATGGTTAAACCTGTCCCTTTAGATATAGTTTCATTATCCAAGCCAACAGAAATGAAGTTTTTAGCAATCACAACTTTTTCATTTTGCCTTACCTTCTCCTCTGCCTCGATTCGCAAAGTTAGTGCATCGCTTGCCTTTACGTGCAAATAATCCAAATAACGATTATAAGCATAATGCTGTTCTTTGTCCAAATTACGTGCAAATAATCCAAATAACGATTATAAGCATAATGCTGTTCTTTGTCCAAACGCATTATATCAAAAACTTCTTTTGCCTCTGCCAAACCTTTTGCTTTAAATTCATCTTTTACCTCGCTATTTTTCAGAAAATAAACCCATTCATCAAGCGTATCTTTAGCTATATCATTAAATTTATTCACTTTGATAATATAATACTCAGGAAAAATATCAGATACATTTTGCTTTTCAAAGGTCTTTTTTTGCTTATTTGAAAGTTGTAAAAGATCTTTTTGATGCAAACCTTCAAAACTTGTTTTCCCTTTGTAAATATAATCTTTCCCTTGACCCAAATCAAAATAAACAATATTGACAGAGATGACTTTTTTGATTTCAGCATAAGACGCTCCCAAATCCAAGTTTTCGGTCAAGGCTTTAGAAACGCCGTAAGCCATCCGATGAAAATAATCGATTTCATACGTATTTTGAATTTCAATAATAACCAATTCACTTTTAGCGTTTTGTATCAAAATATCTACTCGATTATATTTATCGTCTTCTGTTTGCTGATTGCTCTCGCTTTCTAAAATTTCTTTGATTTTAATATCTTCAAATAAAAGTTCAGACAAAAAGCCTTCCAAGACCACAAAATTAGCCTTATCACGCAAGAGCCTTTTGATAGCCCAATCAAAACGAATTAGTTTTTTGCTCATA
>RDXZ01000100.1 GCA_004293265.1 Bacteroidota bacterium
TTCGCCTATTTTTTCGCCTCTTGCTTCGCCTATTTTTTCGCCCGCCTGAAAAAGTATATCAGAGGTAGCAATTTCTTCGTAATTTAGCATATCAATTTTATTTTTTAGAATAAGATTTTTAACAATATTTTCAGATTTACGTAATTTAGAAAAAATTTGTAAATACCTAATACATTTTAATCGGTGCAAATCTGCCTCAGTAATTGAACAAATTTTATCAAAAATTTCTTCCAATGCCAATGCTTTTTCTTTGCCTTCAAAATTACATAAAGTAGCCAACAAAACCTCCTCAGGAATATTAGACTTCATAAATTTTTGATATGATATTTTTTTCATATCAATAATGCTATAAGAAAAATTGGACTCTCCTATTTCGATTTTATTTTTCATTGTCAATTTATCTTCATTGATATAAAACACAATCTGTCTAATATCGACTTGATGTGTATTATACAATAAAGCAAGATAAACCAACATTCTTAAATGCATCGAATCATCGTTGCTTGTCTGAAACTCTAAATGATAAACGACAGGTTTATTTGTTTTAGTATTTGTTTTAAAAACAAAATCTGATTTTCTTTCAAAAGTATATTGTAATTCGGGATATAAAATTTCTGAATTTTCAATTTTTTCTCCCAATACGCTCTGCATCAAAGTATATAAAACCTTTGAAATTACTTCTTTGACAATTTTGTCATAATCTTGTGCCATTTTCTTGCGTTGGTTTTCAAATTAGCACAAGCTAAATACTTAAAATATTAACCATTCTAATCAAATCTTCATTAATTGGTTTTGGATTTTTAATCGTTTCTTCAAAAGATGTATAAACAATTTGGTCGTTAATCACTCCTGCCATTACGTTTTTCATACCTTTTAACAAACCCTCTACCGCCGCAACTCCTGTACGACTTGCTAAAATTCTATCTTTAGCAGTAGGTGAACCGCCTCTTTGAATATGCCCCAATGTAGTAACTTTAATATCTAAATCTGATACTTTTTCTTTTACTTTCATAGCAATTTCGGTAGCATTTCCTTCTTCATCACCTTCAGCGACAATAATTATAGCAGAAGTTTTATGTTTTAATTTTCCTTTTTCTAATGTATTGATGACATCATCAATGGTCGTATCAGTTTCAGGCACCATCACAATTTCTGCTCCGCCACCTATTCCAGATTGTACCGCAATATAGCCCGAATCTCGTCCCATTACTTCGATAAAAAATACGCGATTGTGCGAATCAGCAGTATCTCTAATTTTGTCTATTGCTTCTAAGGCAGTATTAACGGCAGTGTCATAGCCAATGGTATAATCTGTGCCATACAAATCGTTATCAATAGTGCCAGGGCAACCGATAGTGGGAATACCAAATTCTGCTTCAAAAATTTTGGCACCTGTAAAAGTTCCATTGCCACCAATTGCTACCAGTGCATCGATATCGAAATTTCTTAATTGTTGGTATGCTTTTTTTCTACCCTCCAATGTCATAAATTCCATACTTCTTGCAGATTTTAAAATTGTTCCGCCTCTTTGCACAATGTTACTGACCGAGTGAGATTCAAGTGGAGTGATAGAACCTTTTATCATTCCGTCATATCCTCTTTTGATGCCATAAATTTCTACTTCGTGATATATGCAAGCACGCACAACGGCTCTGATGCAAGCGTTCATTCCGGGGGCATCTCCACCTGAGGTGAAAACGCCAATTCTTTTTATACTCATAATATTTGAATGGTACTTTTGAATTTTTTTAAGGCGAAATTAAGTATTTTTTTTGAATTTAGTAATTATTTAAAAATATTTTTTTTGAATTTAGTAATTTATTTTTATGCAATCGTTATAAAAACTAATTTATCATCTTTTTTTTCCAAATTTTTTGATAAATAAAAACAAACATTGACAATGAAATAAACAAAAATATAAAGGCAAAAAAAGGAGATATATTAAGTTTTTCTACAATATTTATCTTAATAATATTTGTTTGATATAAATAAGCAAGCAATAATGTAAAAGAATTATTCACAAAATGAGCAAAAATAGCCGTTTTTAAATCTCCCGAAAAATAATACAAATAACCAAACATCGCCCCTAAAATCATTCTTGGAAAAAAACCCAAAAATTGTAAATGAATGGCACTAAATAATGCCGCACTCAACCAAATGGCTACGTGAAAATTAATCGTTTCATTTAATTTTCTTTGTAAAATTCCTCTAAATAACAACTCCTCCCCAATACCGGGCAAAACTCCAATGACCAATATCCCAAATAAAAATTGTGGAAAACTATCAAAATTTATTAAAAACTTGGTTAATAATTCTAATTTTAATTCCATTTGCTTTACCCAAACGCCAAATTCTACTCCTATCCAAACACCAAAGTCAATTTTTTGATTTAGTTCTGATATAAAAGCCGAAAAAGGCATCAAACAAATGACCAAAAAAATAATCAAAAAATAAGAAATAAATTTTTCGTTGTGTGTGTTGATAGGTGGTTTATTTTGTGCCTCAAACAAAGTTCGATAACACCAAAAAGTACCTATAAAACTCCCCAACGCCGAAATTGCTTGCATACTCAACATATACCAACGTCCATAAGGCGTTTTTTCCCAATATTCTACGCTTGCCAAATTATCAAAAGATACACCTGAAACTAATTTGATAATGCCTGCACCCAAAAAGGACGCAAAAGCAGAAAACAAAATAAAAAGCCCCATCAAAGTCAATAAAACAGAGATTGGTTGTAAAATACGAGATTGTAAAAGGTTAAGATTCATTTAATTTTAATTTTTTAGGAAAATATTTTTATTAATTTGTATCAAAAAAAATACAAAATTACTTTTTTTAGAGATTATTACAAATACTATCAGGCGTATCACGATAATATCTGTATGTTTTTTCTTTTACTTTAAAAATTTGATATTGTTGGTGAGAAGCACGTTCTAAAAAATCTGCATCACTGGCATAGGCTAAATTTTGAAAACCATTTAGAGCCTTAAAAACTTCTGTTTTACCAAAAAAAGTTCCACCTGCAACACATTCGTCGAGATGAATTTGTGTATCAATATTGTTTTTATCAGGCACAAAAGGATTTCCGATAATCTCCATTCCACCTTCAAGAATATCTATATACGGTTGATTTTCAATGATTTCTAACCTTTTTTGGAGGTGTTGAGGCAAATATTCATCATCACTATCCAAAATAGATACATATTTTCCAAGTGCCAATTTTAATCCGACATTCAAACTCAAAGGTTGTTTTTGATTGTGATGCCAAAAATATCGAACTTTTTTGGTTTTTAAGGCTGGTTTTAAAGTATCAAAAGTATTATCATCACTGCCATCATCGATGACAATCCATTCCCAATTTTGAAAAGTTTGTTTTTCGATACTTTTCCAAGCCCGCGACAAAAGTGTACTTCTATTATAAGTTGCTGTCAAAATAGAAATTAAAGGACTCATTTATTTTTTAGTTTTTGTTCTTCTGTCAAAATAAAAACTTCTTCTTTTGGTTTTTTGAGGTAATATTTTTCACGTGCAAATCTTTCTAAAACCTCCGAGTTATTTTTCAAATCTCTAAAATCTGCCTTTACTTCTTCAGTTCTTTTTTTATAAAAATTTATTTCTTCCTCCATTTTTTGCAAGCGTTTTTGTCGATTATATTGTGTAATCCAATCATTTGCATCAAAAAAAAGCATCCAACTGACAAATATAATGGCACTCAATAAATAAAAATTGGTAAATATTTTTGGAATTTTAATAAATTTCATTCTATTTTTAATATTAAATAAGTGCAAATGTAGTTTTTTTTATTAAAAATTCAAAAGAAATATTTTTTTTTTCAAAAAACTTCAAATAAAATAGCAAAATTATACACAAAAAACTAATTTTAGCATTATTTAAACCATCAAATTGGTTTTGTAAAATCTTTCAAGCAATGATTTTTAGTATTTTTTGCACTAATCTTCGAAAAGTTTAAAACTTTTGGAAAGTTCCTAAATAATTACTAATTTTGTACCTTTAAAATCAATCTTAAAATCATAATAAAAAATGGCAGAAACTTTAACCATCACCTCTACTTCTCGTCAAGAAAAATATGTAGATTTAATTCCTCAACTCAAAGCACTGCTTGAAAACGAAACCGATTTGATTGCTAATTTAGCAAATACTGCGGCAGCTTTACGACAAACTTTTGGTTTTTTTTGGGTTGGTTTTTATTGGGTAAAAGGCAACGAATTAGTTTTAGCACCTTTTCAGGGTGATATTGCCTGCACACGCATACCTTTTCACAAGGGCGTATGTGGGGCGTGTTATACGCAAGCACAAACACTAATCGTTGCTGATGTTGAAAAATTTGAAGGACATATTGCGTGCAGTTCTTTATCAAAATCCGAAATCGTTGTACCAATTATTCAACATAAAAAAGTAATAGGAGTTTTAGATGTAGATAGTGATGTTTTAGATGATTTTTCTGATATTGATAAAAAATATTTAGAAGAAATTTGTAATTTTTTGGCAAATATAATCCAATAAAAATAAAAAATATTATGCCTAATCACCAAAAACACAGAGGACAACAATCAAAAGACAAGGATATTTTCAATGAAAAATATCAAAAGATAATGTCAGAAGCCACCAATGATATGTGTTATTTATTAGAAAAAAAATACCCCGAAAACGCTACGCTAAAATTAGTAGGCGACCACTATCAAATCAATGAAAGGCAAAGAAAAGCCGTTTTTAGATGTGCTTGTCCATTATCAAGCATAGAAAAAAGACAACAAAAAATGATTTCTAACCTCAATATCGAACAAAAAACGTTGGCAATTGATGGGTATAATTTATTGATTATTGTAGAAAGTATGCTCTCGAATGGATATATTTTTAAAGGCAGAGATGGTGCATATAGAGATGTGGCAAGTATTCATGGCACATATAAAAAAGTAGAAGAAACTTTGCCCGCACTGACTTTAATCGCTAATAGTTTGATAGAATTAAAAGTAAAAAATGTCATTTGGTATTTGGATAGTCCGATTTCGAATAGTGGACGTTTAAAATCAATTATGCTTGGTTTGGCAGAAGAAAATTATTGGAATTGGGAAGTCGAGTTAGTCAATAGCCCTGATAAAAAATTAGTAGAATTAGATTTTCCAACCATTACGGCTGATGCTTGGATTTTGGATAATGTTACGAATTGGTTTAATTTATCAGAATATTTAATACAAAATAAAATAAAAGATGTAAATTTATTATGTTTATAACAAAAAAATATTATTTTTGCACGTCTTTTGACGACTATTTTACAAATCATTCTCTTATAATAAAAGAAAAATTATGAGTCATTCTCACGAAAATTTTAATAAAGCGACCTTAGCAGGTATGCTTATCACTATCGGAATTATTTTTGGTGATATTGGAACTTCTCCTTTGTATGTAATGAAGGCTATTGTTGGTGAAAAAAATCCTATTACAGAATTAGTGGTTTTGGGTGGAATTTCTTGTGTTTTTTGGACACTGACTTTGCAAACGACTTTCAAATATGTAATTTTGACCTTGCAAGCAGATAATAATGGTGAAGGTGGTATTTTTTCACTCTACACGCTCATACGCAAGCAAGCAAAATGGATTATTTTTCCTGCGATATTAGGCGGTGCGGCTTTGTTGGCTGATGGCATTATTACTCCTCCGATTTCTGTTTCCTCAGCCATAGAAGGTTTGAGAGTTATTTATCCAAAAATAGAAGAAGATACCATTATTTTTATTGTAATTACGATTATCAGTGTTATTTTTGCCTTTCAACGTTTTGGGACAGCCGTAGTTGGAAAAGCTTTTGGACCGATGATGTTGATTTGGTTTTTGATGTTGGCAATTTTGGGTATTCACGGAATTTTATTAAATCCACACGTTTTAGCGGCGTTAAGTCCACATTATGCTTTTAATTTATTATCACAACATCCTGAAGGTTTTTGGTTGTTAGGAGCAGTTTTTTTATGTACCACAGGTGCAGAAGCGTTGTATTCTGATATGGGACATTGTGGGCGTGGGAATATCAGAATGGCTTGGATTTTTGTAAAAATTTCATTGATTTTGAATTATTTGGGGCAAGGTGGTTGGTTGATAAATCACGTTGGAAAAACATTAGAAAAACAAAATCCATTTTATACGATTATGCCTGAATGGTTTTTGATAATTGGTATTATTGTAGCAACTTTTGCCGCAATTATTGCAAGTCAAGCATTGATTACAGGTTCGTTTACCTTAGTGAGCGAGGCAATTCGTTTGAATTTGTGGCCTAAAGTTTTGTTAGATTATCCAAGTGATATGAAAGGACAATTATATGTACCAAGCGTTAATTTTATTCTTTGGGTAGGTTGTATTGGTATTGTGTTATATTTCAGAGAATCAAGTGCAATGGAAGCCGCTTATGGTTTGGCAATCACTTTGGCAATGTTGATGACGACTGTTTTATTGGCATATTATCTGAAAATGAAAAAAGGAAACACCATTTTTATTGCTTTATTTTTGATTATTTATATTGTGATAGAAGTTTCGTTTATGGTGGCTAATCTTACCAAATTTATGCACGGTGGTTTTGTAACTTTGATAGTTGCTTCTGTGGTGATTGGCGTGATGCTTACTATGTATTATTCTTCAAAAATTAAAAATCGTTTGACAGAATACACCAATTTATCTGATTATAAAGATGCACTTATGTCTTTGAGCAAAGATACTGAAATTCCAAGATATGCTACTAATTTGGTTTATCTCACAGGTTCGACTAATTTTGGAACAATTGACTCAAAAATTATTTATTCTATTTTTCAAAAGCAACCCAAAAGGGCTGATATTTATTGGTTTGTGCATGTCGATATTGATGATGCACCTTATACGATGGAATATTCTGTCAATGTGATTGCAGAAGAAGATATTGTTTGGGTAGAATTTAAACTTGGTTTTAGAGTAGAACAACGTTTGGATTTGTATTTCAAAAAAGTAGTCGAAGATATGGTAGCAAAAAAAGAAATTAACATTACCAATCGTTATAATTCATTAAAAAATTTAGATATTTCTGCTGATTTTAGATTTGTTGTCTTAAAAAGATATTTATCGAATGAAAATGAATTGCCTTGGACAGAGCAATTAATTATGGATAGTTATTTTTTATTGAAAAATTATGGCTCAACCTCAGACCAAATTTGGTTTGGATTAGACCCAGGTTCGGTAACTGTGGAAGAAATACCAATGTTGATTCGTGCTTCGAGTGATGTGGAATTGAAAAGGGTTTAAAGATTTGGTGTAAAGATATTGATTTTCATTTTTCGCAGTTGTCAAGGTCGAAGACTTGACAACATGTGGAATCGGTTTTATTAATTGGTGCAACTTATGACTTGTACCAGTTGGTGGGAATATAATACAAATATAAGTCATTGATAATCAAATAAATAAAAAATGGTAGGATAGAGTAAATTTTTTGATAGTGGTGTTATAAATACACTATTTTTCAATTTTAGCACTATTTTACTTTTTTTTTAAATTAATCTCTTTTTTTTATTTGGTTTTTTAAGAAATAGTTTTTAGATTTGCATTATTATTTTAGTGATAATAATAAAAAATGACAACTAAAGTTATAGGCAAAAAAAGAAACTGAATAACCTAATATAAAAAGAAATTACTATTTTGTAACTTGATTAATTAATTTAAAAAAATATAAAATTATGGAAAATAATAAAGAAAATAATAAAGTCCTAAATCTATATCCAATTGACTATCCATTTGAAACTTTGGTAGATAGAGTAAAAAAAGAGAAATTAAATTTAAATCCTGAGTTCCAAAGAAAATACAAATGGGATAAAGACGGAAACGAAAGAGCATCTAAATTTATAGAAAGTTGTTTGATGAGAATTCCATTACCAACATGTTATTTGGCAGAAAACGAAGATAATACACAAGATGTTATTGATGGAGTTCAAAGAATTACAACTATAGTTAATTTTTTTAATGATAAATTTC
The DNA here is from genome assembly GCA_004293265.1 of Bacteroidota bacterium. GTDB lineage: Bacteria > Bacteroidota > Bacteroidia > Cytophagales > Microscillaceae > RDXZ01. The sequence goes on from RDXZ01000100.1 coordinate 8,005, forward strand.
CTCTTGAAGGACTTACAGTATTCAAAGAACTTGAAGGTAAGAAATTTAGTGACTTAGAAAATTATAAATCGGATTTAGAAACAACAACAATTCGATGTATAATATTACGTAAAGATAATAAGAAAGACTTAATTCAAGAGATTTTTGCAAGACTAAATCAAGGAGCGGTTCAATTAACGCCACAAGAAATTCGTCATGCAATTTTTCCTAGTAGCTTTGATAATTTATTACAAAACTTAGCAAAAAATGAAACTATCGCAAATTTTGGAAAAGGGGAAAATGGAAAATCAAAAAAAGACGGAAGAGAAGCAGAAGAGATTGTACTTCGTTTTTTTGCACTCAATGATAACTTAGATAATTATGATAGTAATTTAACAAAATATTTAGATAAATTTACTGAAAATAATCAAACCTTGTCACCAGAAAAAATTATAGAACTTGAAAATTTATTTAATACTACATTGAAAAAATGTACTGATGTTTTTGAAGATAAGGTATTTATAAATACCAATAAAGAAAAACAAAAACAGAGTTTAGTCTATTATGATTTATTGATGTGGTCTTTTAGTGAGGAAGATGATAAATTTTTACTGGCTAAAAAAGATGAGTTGAAACAAATTTTTTCAAAAGTATGCAAATCTCCAAGCTTTAAAAGAACTATTTCAGCGGGTACACAATCAAAAAGTTCAATATTAACTCGTCGCCGTTTATGGATGGAAGAATTAAATCAAATTAAACAAGGAACAAATGGATAAATCAAGCGTTTTTCAGACTTATTTAACAATGCTTGAAGATTTGAAAAAGTTAAATAATGAAGCAAATAAAAAAGCCTTATCTGATAATATAGATAGTTTTGTAAGCAGTAATATTAATTTTTTTACCAAATCTTTCATGATTACGCTTTGTGCTTATTTAGAAAGTTATCTTAAGGATATTTCGATGGAAATAATTGATGCTATGAATGCAAGACTTTATAGTGCTAAACTCCCATATAATTTGGTTAAATGGAGTATTTTAAAGAAAAAGGAATTGGCGGATTTAAATGACAATGAACTCAAATTTGAGCAACTTACTTTAAATATTACAAAGAAAGAACTTGATAGTTTTATTTCAGGAATGCCATATCGTACTGAAAATTTATTTAAAAAATTTGGTATTAGATTATTTGATGATGAAATTTATAACCACCAAAAAGAAAAAATAATTTCAATTGTTGTCAAAAGAAACGAAATCCTTCACTACAATGACACTGCATCAGATTTGTCTTTTACAGATGTTTCAAATAATATTGATTACGTTACAGAATATATTGAAAATTTAGATAAGATAGTCATTATATTTATAAATACACCATCTGGTTTAAGTCTATAAAAAAAACCAACTGGTGCAAGCCTATGGCTTGTACCTATCTAACTACAAGCCTGTGGCTTGTCTGTTGCGAAGCAACAGTTTGCGTGTAGCAAATCAAAGTTACAACTGCGTGTTGAATGCCGTTCTGTAAACGTAAACTCATATTTTTCGCTACGCTCAAAAAGACAAAGCACTACATTTATAGCATTACCAAAATTTTATTTTATGCCGTTGCCTGTGTCCCACAAAAAACTCTGCGAATAACCGTTGCCTTTGAGACACAGACAACGGCTAACAAATACTGAAAAATATCCTACAAGTATGGTTTGTTATAATTATAGAAAATATCCAGAATTTAAAATATTTTTTGAATATAATTGTAAATAAAATAGATTTTGTTGATTCTGCCCCCAATTGATTTAAGTCTTTCAAATAAGTAAAATGTTCGCTTCAATCAGAAACGAGGTTGTATCAAAACAAAAAAACATTCGCACTCATCTTGAAAACATATTAACCGCAACAATAGCACAGATAACAAGTGAAATATAAACCAATAAGGATTATTCATCAAACAAAATGCTTTCATTTTCACCTACTATCAAATTCATTTCTTTGCCACAAATCACACTAATATTATGTTCTTCGTGTCCAATCGGAAAATTAAAAGCAATCGGATATTGATAAAATTTTGTCCATTCGATAATGGTTTGTTCTACTGATGCACCAAAACCTTTCAGATTGTCCTTTACTTCTGAAAACTGCCCTATCACCAAGCCTGCTAAGTTTTTCAGTTTATTAGCACGATATAATTGTACTATCATTCTATCCAAATGATACACATATTCATTAACATCTTCTAAAAATAAGATTTTATTTTCTGTATTTATTTCTGATTTTGTACCCAAACTACTTACCAACAAAGATAAATTTCCACCTATCAAAACTCCTTTTGCTTTTCCTTTTTGGTTAAGCAAATGAGGTATGGTTTTGATTTGAACGTGATGACCAAACAAAGTATTTTTTAGGCTCTGAATTGCCGCTTTGGTTTGTTTTGGAAACAAAAGTGGCATACTTCCGTGAATACTTGCTATCGATAATTGATGTAAATGTGTGTGTAAAATCGTAATATCACTAAAACCAACGAGCCATTTTGGATTTTTAATAAATTGACTAAAATCTAATTTATCTATGATACGAGCCGTTCCGTAGCCACCTCTGGCACAAACAATGGCTTTTATTTTTTGGTCATCTATCGCATTTTGTAAATCTTCTAATCTTTCTTCGTCTGTGCCTGCAAATGTATGATGAATATTAAACAAATTTTTACTCAAAATTACTTCAAGTCCCCAACTTTTAAAAATTTCAATCGCAGGATTTATTTCTTCTGAACAGACTGCATTGGCAGGAGCAACGATTACAATAGCATCTTTTTTTTGTAGAAAATCAGGGAATATCATTTTGATTGTAAACTAAATTTTTAATTATTTTATTTTAAATTTTAGATTGCAAAGTTACATATTTTTTTATCAAAAGTGAATAATGTTTATATATAAAAAATTATCCTGAACTCACGTCATTTCTTACGAAAATACAACAATTTTTATTTAATTTTGATTTCTTAATACACATCACAAATATAAGTTACTCTCAAAAACAAAAGTTTTTTAAAATTATGTTTACTATTTTAATTTTTTATTTAATTTTTTTATTTAATTTTGCGAAAATATTTTTTAGTTTCAACAATCAATTTTTTTTTTTTGTTAATCAGTTTTTTGTATTAATTGAATAGGAAAATTTTAAACGGATTAAACAATTTTTTGTTATAGTAAAATTTTCGTATATTAATTAAAATGGCGAAATATTTGTTTTACGCCCTCGATTGTGTCCCACAAGCGAATCTTGTAACAAACAAATCTTACACCAACGATGACTGCTTGTGGGACACAAGCATGGGCGAATTGGTTGTGTAAATAGATATTTTTTTAAAATTTCAAATATATACAAAATTTTTACAGCAAGTAATTTTTTATTTACAATTACCTAAAAATAATCAATAAAAAAAATGGAAAAAAAATTAATCCTAAATCCTTTACAAATTGATATTACTTTATCAAGATTATGCCACGAATTGATAGAAAACCATCAAGATTTTACGGATACAATTTTGTTAGGATTACAGCCAAGAGGTATATTTTTATTGGATAAACTCATAGAAAAATTACAAAATATTCTACAAAAAAATACTACCTTTGGTTATTTAGATACTACTTTTCATCGAGATGATTTTAGACGTAGAGATACTCCTTTGTTGCCTAATAGTACAAAAATTAATACTTCTTTGGAAAATAAAAAAGTAGTTTTGATTGATGATGTGCTTTATACAGGACGCTCAGTGCGAGCCGCCTTAGATGCTATGTTGAGTTTTGGACGACCTCTCAAAGTAGAGATGCTCACGCTCGTAAACCGCTTATATGCACGCGATTTGCCTATTCAACCCAATTATGTGGGCGTAGAAGTCAATACTTTACAACATCAAAAAGTAATAGTAGAATGGAAAAATGATAATATTAATGAAAATCAAGTTTGGTTAATTTGGGATTAAAAATAAACAAATAGAAATATAAAATCATTAAAATAAAACTATTTTCTAAAAAATAACGTTATCATTATAATATATTTTCTTATTTTTATTATATTTGCACTGAAAATAATTATATTTTAATTTTCTGCCAACCTTTAAACAATTGTTACAAATATGCTTTATTTTAAAAAATACGAACTTTCACCCGAAAAAGAATGGGTTGTTTTTGTACACGGAGCAGGAGGAAGCTCGTCTATTTGGTTCAAACAACTTAGAGCATTCAAACAAGAATTTAATATTTTATTATTAGATTTGAGAGGACACGGAAAATCAAAAGATTTTTTACAAAAATATTTAAAAAACGACTATACTTTCAAAGATATTACCAAAGATATTATCGAAGTTTTAGACCATAATCAAATTCAAACTGCCCATTTTGTAGGAATTTCTTTAGCAAGTATTATTATCAGAACTTTAGCAGAACTACAACCCGAACGTATCAAATCTATGACTTTGGGCGGAGCAGTGATTCGACTCAATGTACGTTCAAAAGTTTTGATAACTATGGGCAATTGGATAAAACGTTTTGTGCCTTATATGTGGATTTATACGCTTTTTGCTTGGGTAATTATGCCTCGAAAAAGACATAAAAAATCACGCTCTTTGTTTATCAATGAAGCCAAAAGATTATACCAAAAAGAGTTTTTGAGGTGGTATCAACTCACTGCGGAAGTCAATCCTTTGTTAAAATATTTTACAGAAAAAGATGTGGCAATTCCTACTTTATATATTATGGGAGCAGAAGATTATATGTTTTTGCCACAAGTTAAAAACGTAGTCAATGTTCATCAAAGTGCTTGGTTAAAAGTCTTAGATGATTGTGGACACGTAGTGAATGTCGACCAGCCAGAGGCATTTAATAAAATTTCTATTGACTTTATTAAAAATCCATATTTATATAAATAATTAACTAAAATAAATAAATTTTTCAAAAAAATAAAAAAGATATTCTTTTTTTATTTAACTTTGCTTACACAAATATCAATGTAATGAAAAAATTTATTTATTTATTTATCTATTTACTCAATAATGTTATTGTTTTATTTGCAACTGATACTACTTTTGTTAATCAAACTCAAAAAGAATATTTCATAGGCAAAAAAGTTCAGTATTTAGAAGATAAAACAAACCAGATTACTTTTAATCAATTACTAACTGAAAAATATATCAATCAATTCAAAGCATTAGACAAAAAAAGTTTTGTATCTTCGATGCCTAATTCGGGTGCAGTTTGGTTTAAATTTATCCTTAAAAATAATAGCATAGAAGATTTAAAACTCATTTTAAGTTTTGTTAAGACCGATGTATATGAAGCAGATTTATATTTTATAGACAAACAAAATCTAACCAAACATCTCAAAACAGGTATTTGTTTGCCTCCTGAAAAAAGGGCTTACAAAAGTTTGTCGCCTGCCTTTCCTATTGAGTTGTTGCCACACGAAACAGGTACTTTTTATGTCCGAATTTATAGTGTTTCTTTTCATCACCTTATTCCAAATTTGGTAGAAGAAGAACATTTTGAAGAAATTTCACATAATAAATTTGCTTTTTGGGGTTTATTTTATGGATTTATTCTGTTTATTTTTGCCTTTAATATTGCTTTGTATGTGATGTTTAGAGAACGAAAACTCTTATATTTTTTGGGACATATATTCTTTATGATATTGTTTACAAGCAGTATTGATGGTTTTTTATTCGTATATGGCAATATTTTAGTGCATTGGACAAACGGTTTTCAATCATTGATTACCACCGGTTTTTTTGTTTGTTTTTTATTATTGTTTATAAAAGAATTTTTACAATTACGCAACATCTCAAAATTAGCCAATCGTTTGGTAAACACTTATGCTATTTCATTTCTATCTATCACAGTTTTAGGTTTGTTAGAGCAGTCTTGGGGTTTTTGGCTTGGTATTTTTGCCCTGATTCCTTTGTTTTTTTTAATGCTTTATATTTCTTACTTGTGCTATAAAACCAATGGTACAGCCAATAACTATTTATTATTAGTGTTATGGATTTTTTTGATATTAGGCACTTTAAATATTCTTTCTTTGTTGAGTATTTTGCCTTTGAATGATATTACAAGATGGAATTTTCATCTTGCATTTGGCTTAGAGATTTTAATTTTAACCTCTGGATTTATTTATGATTTACGCATATCGCAATTAGAATACGTCAAAAAAACAACCGAAAAACAATCAAAAATTAAAATAAAAAATTCTTATTTAGAAGAAAAAATTTATCAAGCCAATCAAAATTTAGAAACAAAAACATTACAATTAGAAAGTATTTTAGAAAGTAGTCCTGATTATATTTATTCTTTTGATAAAGATTTAAAATTATTGACTGCTAACAATGCCGCCTTAGAAAGAATGAAATCTTATGGTTATGATTTTACGTTAGGCTTATATTTTAAAAAAATATTTCCTAAGGAAATTTCTGATTTTTTAGAACCATTATTATTAGAAACACTCAAAACTGAAAAAAGAATCTCCATAGAAACAAGAGGCAGAAAACTACCCAATCGCCCTTCTTATTATTATTCGATGACTTTTAGCCCAATTTTATCAAAAGCAAGTGAAGTAGTGGGAGTTTCATTGTTTATTAGAGATATAACTAATCCAGTGAAAATCAAAAAGAGATTAGAAGAAAATGAAACTTTTTTATTGACAATTTTTGATAGCGCCCCCGATGCTTTATTCCTTATTGACCAAGCAAAATTTTCCTTAGAAAGATGCAATTCGACTGCTATGGAAATGTTTGAGTTGGAGGAAGTGGATATGATAAAAGCCGTTGAAAATGGTATTCCTTTGACAAAAGAAAAAATGCAAGAAGTTTATCAAAGTATCATCAATAAAAAAGAATTTATAACCGAAATGAGATATATCAACAGAAGCGGAAGAAACTTTTGGGGAGAAATCAAATGCTCTAATTTTATTATTCAAAAAAGAGAGTTTTTATTGATAAGAATTACTAATATCGACAAAAGAAAAAATGCCGAAGAACATATCAAATACTTAAATAGACAAATGAAAGGCATTTTAGAAAATACAAAAGATACTGTTTTTGCTATTGATAATAATTACAGATATATTATTTTTAATGAAATGCACAGAAGACGAATGTTATATGCTTATAAGGCTACTGTAAAAATTGGTGATAATATCCTTGACCACCTAAAAGGCGTTCCTGATGTAGATTGTTTCAAAGAAGATACTGCTAAGGCACTTCGCGGCGAACAATTTTTAGTTGAAAGAAATTATGGAGAAGGTGA
>RDXZ01000101.1 GCA_004293265.1 Bacteroidota bacterium
GCACCAAACTTAATTTTATAAAAAATATTTAAAATAATATTTATATATAAATAATTGAAAATCAATTGTTTATATATAAAAGTTATCCCGAACTCACGTATTTCTACTAAAATTGATAAAAAAAATCAAAATTATAGCACATATTTTTAGTATGTGGACACACTAAAAATATGTGCTATAATTGCTCAATATAAAAAATCGTATAAAATTTAGTAGAACCAAAAAAAGTTAAAACAATTACTTATTTTTTTTTCCAATTTTCTGCAATTTTTTTTGCCTTAGAATAATTTGGAATACCAAAGCCTAATTCATAATCAGGTTTAGAAGATTTAGAGGCAGATTGTTGTATAATTTCAATTACTTCACTATTTTTTAAATGTGGAAAAGAACCCCAAAAAGAAGCTACAAAACCAGCCATCAATGGACTCGAAAAAGATGTTCCACTACTTGTGGTTATCCTTCCCGCAGGCGAACCTACAACCGTAGGCGAACCTTGCGCAGTAACATTGGGCTTTTGTCTGTTATCCGAACTCGGTCCGATAGAACTAAAAGAAGCACATTCTCCTGATCTATTCACAGCCCCAACGGTCAATATCAAATCAGCATCGCCGGGTGCGGTAACAAATCTCCAATTATCATTTCCTTCATTGCCCGCACTCGACACCACTAAAATTCCTTTGGTGGCTGCCAAAGTGGCAGCTCTGCTTGAAATAGCGGTTTTTCCATTCATATCTTTATAAGCATAATTCATAGATTCGTCATTAAAATCAGTGTAGCCCAAAGAAGAATTAATAACATCAACTCCCAAACTATCTGCTTTTTCAGCGGCTATCGTCCAATTCAATTCCTCCACTCGATATTCACTATTAGCATCTTCGGTACGAAACAAATAAAAATGTGCTTCGGGTGCCGTACCAATCAAATTTTTATCATAACTTCCAATGGTAGAAAAAACATTAATACCATGACTTCCAACACTATACACATCATTTTTATTCAATACAAAATCAAAAGTACCTAAAATTTGTTGATTTTTATACAAATGTTTAAGGTAAGGAACTTTGTTTGCATTCTCAAAACCAGAATCAAAAACAGCCAATATCATTCCTTTTCCTCTGACATCATCTTGGTGCATTTTGACAGCATCAACCATTTTCATTTGATTAGCAGACGAGCCGTAATCATTTTCATCTTTGATTGTCAAACTTTTTTCCAAAGGTTTTAATTCTATTGTTTTAAATTTTTCTGCTTCTTTGAAACTAAACTTGCTGGGTGCTAAATAAGTTTGTTCTTGTGTTACAAAAGATAATTTTTTAATTTTTGACAACGTATTTTCATCAGCCTCCACCATCACCGCATTGAGCCAACGCGAAGTGTACCAAACTTTTGCACCTTCCTTTTTAATTTTTTCAACATAATTTGGATTGACAGGCAAATCGTTTTCTTGCAAAACAATTTCTTGTTTTTTTCGTCTTTCTAAGGCTCTTTTTGTCAAAAATTTTTCAGGTTCATTCAAAGAATAACCATTGTCTTTTTTATCTTTGAAGTAGATTAAATGTTTTTTTTGCTGAGCAGAAGTTTCAATTTGTATCAATAGATATACAAATATCAATAACAAAGTTATTTTCATTTTATTTTTTTTATTTTTACTTATGATATAAACCTTTTTAAACAATATTTATTATGTGTTAGGCTTTGTTTCTTTCATTTCTTTGGCAATTTTTTCTAAAATTTCAGCCATTATACTGATAGAATTTCGAGATTTATTGGTTAGTTTTAGTCTAATGTTTGTTTTTTGAATTTCATTTCCCCAAGGTTCTGCCTGAACTTCAAAAGTATCCAATTCTTTGAATATATTTTGATAAATAGATTTAGAAGAATGATTGGTTTGAAGGCTATCCCAAGGAATAAATTTGTTCAATTTATTATAATCTAAGGCAAATAATAAAGATTGATTTCCGATTGAATTGGCTAATTTTTCGCTAATTTTTGCATTTTCTTTGATAATTTTATCTCTTAATTCGGGGCTTAAAGTAAGAAACAAAGATTTATCTTTTTCGATAAGAAAAAATCTATAATCGTCATAATTGATGACATAATACCCTTTTTTCTTTTTTATCAGCCCAACAGAAGAAATATCATCAATAAATTTATCAAAAAGTTCTTTCTTTTCTAAACCCAAACCTATCAAAAAATCATTATCTTGAAAATCTTTTGCTCCATAAGTTTGTCCACTTATGACTACATCGCCAGAAAGCATTGTAAAAAAATCTTCAATTTTCATATCTAATAAAGACACTTGAATTTTTAGTTTTTCTAAAAATTTTAATTCGTCTAATGTTTTTTCTAATCCACGCATATCTAATCCAAAGCTTGCGACAAAAATAGGGTCAGACAAAGGAATGTTTTTAGCTAAATCTTGGTTATAAGAAGGTTTGATAAGGTTTTTAAATTTTTTAAAATTTTCAGTATTAAATTTTATTGTATTTTTAGTTAAAATTTCTCCTTTCTCAAAACTCATCGTACCAAATTGTTCATCAATCAATTTTGGTATGCCTAACAACATTTCTAAGCCTTCAATATTAGATAAATAAGGAATATTTTTAGTTGAAAAATTAGGATTTATCCAATAAGCTGCGTCAAAATTTTGTCCTATTAAGTTTTTAAAAGAAGTTTGTTTTGCTTCTAAGGATTCAGTTTGTGGAGTTTTTAATATTTTTTGAGCCTCTACAAACAATTTTTCTTCATCTGATTTATCACCTTTTACCAAAAAAAAGACTTGCTTTTCGTTCCACATCAAAATTGCTTGATTTTCGTGAGAAAAATAATGCCAACCATCTTTTTTCTTCATTTCATTATTCATTTTATTTTCTTGGATAGATTTTTTGAGTGCCGTTTCAAAAGTTTTTGCACTGGTCAAAGGCATATAACCTGCGGTATAATTTTGTGATAATTCAGGAGAAGAATAAACAAAAATATAGGCTTGTTTTTGATAGTCTAAGCCTGCATTAAAAGCCTGATTGATAAAACTATATTTATCGCCGCTCATTACTTTGATAGCATTCGAAAAATCTGTGGCTTTATTGCTCATACTTTTAAGGTCAATACATATCACACCTGACACATCATTTGGGATATAAGTTGGCTCAATTTTTTTACTTCCACAAGCATTAGCAAATAAAAAAATGGCAACAAAAATAATAAGTAAATATTTTCTGGTTTGAAACATTATTGACAATATAGTTTAAATATTTTAAAAATTCGAGGGCAAAATTACTAAACTTATTCTAATATAACAAAAAAAAATGACATACTCTAAAAATATTTACAAAAAAAATTTTTTATTTCAAAAATATAGTTAAATTTGCGTAGTTTTTGTTATAAAATATTTTTTTTACGCCCAATTACATTTTTGAAATATGAAATTTACCCCCTCTGAAATAAAACAAAAAAATTTTTCTGTCAAATCTTTTGGAAAAGGTTATGATAGAGAACAAGTAAATCAATTTTTGATGGAAGTCGCTGATGAATGGGAAAAATTATTAGATGAAATCAAAGAACAAAAAATCAAATTAGAATTGATGGATAAAGAACTTCAAAAACAAAAAGAAGTCGAAAGTTCTTTGTACCGAACACTCAAAACTGCAGAAGATACAAGTGCCAATATCGTCGAGCAAGCCCGCAAACAAGCCGACTTAAAAATACAAGAAGCACATTCAAAAGCAGATTATATGACAAATGAAGCCCGTTTGCAAGGAAAACATATTGTCCAAAAAGCACAACAACGTTCTTTGAATACTCTCGAAGAAATGCTGACCGAAATGAAAGCAAGAGAAAGAGTTTATAAAGATTTAGAAAGTTATAAGGATAATTTTTTGTTAGAACTCAAAAGTTTTATGCAAGAAAGCGTTACTAAATTAGATAGATTTGCTGACGCACATACAAAAAATTATTTTGCTGGAAAAATAAAAGAAGCAGAGGAATATTTAGAAGATAGGCAACAAGTTTTTGACCAAAATAGTTTTCAATTAGAACCTGAAATCAGTCCAAAAGATGATTTAGAAAAAACATTGGCAGAGGAAAAAGAACAAGAAAATAAAGAACCTTCTTTTTTTGACCACTTAAAAGCTTAATTTATTTTCTCAAAAAAAAATTGAAACCTATAAGATTTTTATTCAAAACGAAAAAAGTTTTAATCTTATAGGTTTTATATTCACTAAAAAAATGCAAACTACAGGCACAATTACATTAGAAGATTTAGAATTTTTTGCTTATCACGGACTTTTTCAAGAGGAAAGAAAAATCGGCAACAAATATAGCATCGACCTTACTATTGAAGTTGATTTTTCGGAGGCAGCCACAGAAGATAAATTTTCGGCTACCGTTGATTATGGTGCTTTATACAAAATAATTGCTAATATTATGCAACACCCAACAAAATTATTAGAAAATATTGCTTATAAAATAATCAAAAGTATCTTTAATGATTTTCCACAAGTTTTATCTATCGAAATAAGCGTAGCCAAACATAACCCTCCCGTAGGTGGCGTATGTAAGTGGGCAAAAGTAAAATTAAAATCTGTAGCTGGTAGTTAAATAATAAATACACATAGAAATTTTTTTAGATATAATTTTTGTGTTCAAAATAAATGAAAATAAGTTTAGAAATAAGAAAAAATAAATAAAAAGAAAAAATCATATAGTTTTGTATTATTTTTGCACTAAACAGAAAAGATGATAAAAAAAATACTAATACTAATTTATTTCATAATATTGGGAGGAACTGAATTTGCATTGGCACAAAAAAACCTTGCAACTTTGCCCGTAGAAGATGAATTTCAAACACTCAAAAGAGAAATTTTATGTAAAACTTTTAAGTTTTTGATAGCAGAATTTTATGGACACCCTGAGATTGCGGCACAAATGGACTGCATTGTATTGGATAGTATTGGAAAAAAAATTCCTGAAGGTTATCAAGAAGCAAAAAGATTATGGCTTACTTTTTTGAACAAATCTTATGCAAGTTATGGCAGAAAAACCAAAGCAAGAACCAGTAAATTGATAAAAGATTTAAACACAGAACTAACTAAATTAAGCAACAGAGGCGAATGGCTCGGCAATTTACAAGCTTTCCAAGTGCAATTGAGTGAAACAAATAATGAAATATATCAACAATTACAACAAGGAACTTACATCAGAAATCCGACAGAAAAACAAGACGATAAAAACATTAATATAAACACTAAAAAAGAAGAAAATAAAATGCCCGCAATTTATGTAATATTACTTTTTTTGATTTTGGCTGGCGGAATTGCTTATTTAGTCTGGCAAAATAAAAAATTACAAGAACAATTAGCCGAAATTGATGACCAAAATATAGAAAGATATAGCAGAATTGATAATCGTTTAGATGCTTTTACGCCTTTGGGCGAGCATAAAGCAATTTTGTTGCGACTAAATTTTTTGAACGAACAATTAAGTGCTATCAATGAAGAAGTAATGGTTTTAAAAACAAGAAATCAATATAAAATATCTCCTCACGAATTGCATACAAAACGAACAGAACATTTAGAAAAACCTGTTTTTTTGCCTGATATGCAAGTATATTATGCAAAATTTAGTACTGAAAAAAATGGATTTGACGCTCAATACTTTATTACAGAACCTACTTCTTTGCATATTTTTAAAATTTCTATTAACCTTAATTATCCTGCACAGGCGATGATTAGATTGGTAGAAAGAAGCGAGTTTCAACAAAATGCTCTCGAAAATCCAGAGGAATTATTAGAACAAGTATGTGTTTTTGCTAACGAGCCAAATAATGACGCAAGAATTATCAATTTAGAAAATGGATTATTAGAAAAGAAGAATAATATATGGATTGTGGTCAAAAAAATAAAAATTTCTTTTGAAAAATAGCCAAAAAACAAAAAAAATCTTACATTGTATAAAAAAATGTTGATTTTATTATTTTTTGTAACAAATAACCACTACCTTTACAAAAATTTTAAATCTATTTATGTGTTTATTGTTCAAGACAAAATAATTATAATAAAAAACGTAACAAAATTATAAAAATATAAGTAATAAGTAAATAAAGTTAGGTTAATTCTTAAAATTATTCTTAAATTATATTTTTGAGTTACATTTTTGGTGTAAATAGTATTAAAAATTAAAAGGTCTTTCAAATGCTATGACCGACAATCAAATTTTACAAAAAATTCAAAGTGGTGATGAAAGTGCCTTAGAATACCTGTATAAAAAAAATTATAAAATGATGACAAGGCTCATCACTAATAATAATGGTACAGAGGACGAGGCTAAAGACATTTACCAAGAAACTATTGTGGTTTTTTGGCAAAAAGCACGACAAAAAGAATTTGTTTTAACAGCCAAAATAAGTACATTTTTATATAGTATTTGTCAAAACCTCTGGAGAAAAGAATTAGAAAGAAAATCAAAACTTTCTCACGAAACCAAAGATAGTTTAGAATTTAATACTTTTGACCAACAAGAAAGAATAAATATCATTCATCAAGCCATCAATAGCTTGGGTGATACGTGCAAAAAAGTATTAACTTTATATTATTTTGATAATCTTTCTATGCAAGAAATTGCAGAAAAATTAGGCTTTGCTAACTCAGACACAGCCAAAACAAAAAAATATAAATGTAAAAAAGAATTAGACGACTTAATAAAATCAAAATATAAAGCTTCGGACTTTTTAGATTAGTAGTATTATGAACCAACAACAATGGTATAACGAAAGATTAGATTCTTTTTTGAAAGGGGAACTTTCTGCGGAGGATATTCAAAATTTTAAGACAATTTTGGACACAGACCCTTTGCTTCAAAACGAACTCTCTTTGCAAAAAGATATTTATGATGCCCTTTGCGAAACACGCAAAAACGAACTAAAAACAAGGTTAAACAAAGTTAATATCGAACCTTATACTCCTTTTTATACATTGCCAAAAACTGCGTTGTTTGGTACATTGGCAGTGGCTACGATTTTAACGGGCTTTTTGGTTTATTTTGACATTAACAAAAATAAAAATTTTATTCCTAAATCTCAAGACAAAAATATTGTTGTGTTGCCGCCTTCTATTACGCCAAGCCCAACAATTACAGATAATAATCCTATTTCTCACAAAGAGGACGAAGAATTTGTGCCTATTTCTCCTATTGTGATTGACAAATCTGACAATAAAGAGGAATTAGATATAGTTGAATTACAACAACAATTAGACGAAAAAATAAGACTCGAAAATGTAAAAACTTTTGAGCCTGAAGTAGTTGATTTGCGTCTAAGAAATTTACCTAAAAAAGAGGAAAATGTAAAAAATATTTCTCCTACTTTGATTGTAATTGCACCTGAAACGCATAACTTGGATAAAGCACCACAAGCAAAAATCAAAAACTTGCGTAACATCAAAAATAATAAAAAAGAAAATTCAACCTTAGCCTATCAAGAACGTAGTTCTGATAATGATTTAGGAATTTTTGATGGTAAAAATGAAGCTACTTTGGAAACCATAGCAGAAAAAAATAAATTAAGTTACCAATATTACAATGGTAAACTCTTTTTAATCAATCCAAGTGTGAGAGGGAAAGAAATTCATATCTCATACAGAGGAAAAGTAAGACATTTTTTATTGTACGAACAAGAGTATTTTGAATTTTTTGATGACCGCTACGAAAAAACTGACTTGCTACCTGTCAAAGAAGCAGACTTAATTGACGTTTTGAATAAAGAAATTAAAAAATAAAAAAAATAAAAAAAGCCATTTTTTCAAATGGCTTTTTTTATTGGTAACTATTTAGGTAATTATTATTTTGAACCTCGTGCAAGCGTGGACGCTTGCACGAGATAATAACTGGTGCAAGCGTCCACGCTTGCACGAGATAATAACTGGTGCAAGCGTCCACGCTTGCACCTAAATAGTTACTTAATATTTATGTTTTTTAACCTAATTTTGATTATTCTTTCACTAAAAATAATATTAATTCTTTCGGTCCATGCGCACCCAAAACCAATGTTTTTTCGATGTCTGCTGTTTGGCTCGGACCTGTAATGAATGAAACCATAGACGGAAAATTGTTTTCATATTGTGTTTTTATCAACGAAAGAGCATCTTTTATTTCCCAAACACATTGCGAGGTAAAAGCAACCACAATATGAATGGGCGGAAAAATAGTTAATCTGCGTCCTGCACTTTGTTTGGAAGAAACGACAATACTTCCTGTACGTGCCACCAATGCCTCACAAAGAGTGATTCCGACCTCTACTTCATTAAAATTTTTATCATCATTTTGAAAATCAATTTTGCTAAATTTTGCTAATTCTTGTAAATATTCTTCCCAGATATACGTTTTAGTAATATTTTTAGTGATTAAATAGCTTTTAAGTTGCGACAAAAAAACTTCCAAAGTTTCACAAAAATAAAACTCACCTTTTCCTTTGTTGTATGCTTCGGCAAATGCTACCTCACATTCATTTTCCGTAAAATTGATATAAGGGTTATGTTTAAAATCAGGTTTGGCGATTGGTTTGTCTGTTGGGATTATCAAAGCCTTTTTTATTTTTTCTAATATTTTTTCTCTTGAGTTCATTATTTTTGAAGATTAAAATGTGTTTTTATGATAGGTTTTATTTATTTTTGTTTATAAATACCTTTCCAAGTTTTTTCTTTTCCATCAATTTTATGGTCATATTTTAGTCCTAAAATTTGGGTAATCAAAGTATAAATATCAATGTTTTCAAAGGCTTGCATAGGTTTGAGTTGTGGAATAATATCAGGACCAGCAGCATAAAAAATACCTGCCATTTCGCTATATTTTTTGGCATCATAGCCATGTTGTCCTTCTTTTTTTCCATTTTTTTTAAGTTTATTCAAATACACTTCGCCTCCAATATAATAAGGAAATTTTGCTTCTACAATAATATCACCGACCAAATCAGAATCTCGATAGCCCCAATAAATAGGAGTATTTTTTTTAAGATAAGCCCTGTATTTATCTTTGTGTACTGAATTTTTGATAGATTTTAATAATTGTTTTTGCTTTTTTTTATCTTTTACATAAATATGCGTTTGAAAACCACTCGAAACATACTGAATGGTTGTATCATTTTTGACATCTGCTAAATCTTCAATCGGCAAAAAATGTTCATCTTGATTGGGCATTGTCATCATTCCATGGTCAGAAACGACAATTAAATTAATAGGAAGTTTTTTTTTCTTAATTTCAGCCCTTAAATAGCCCAATAAACTATCTGCTTTTTGTACTATTTTTCCAATATCTTCGGTTTGTGTTCCGTATTGATGACCTGCGTCATCAACCAAAGAAAAATACAAAGTAATAAAATTAGGTCTTGTTTGTGGTGACAAATCAAGCCATTCCATTACCTTATTGATTCGTTCTACGTTGGGTGTATTCGAATTTTCACCATATTTGATATAATAATCAGGGTATTTTCCTAAAATAGGTGCTTCAGAGGCTATCCAAAAAAAACTTGCGGCTTTCATTCCATTTTTTTGTACCAATTGCCAAAGTGGCACGCCTCCATACCATTTTTTCTCTGTTGCGAATTTTTGGTTACTATTCACAAAAGTTTCATCTGTATTCGGATTATAAAATGTATTATCCACCAAACCATGATGACCTGGTTTCAAACCTGTGATAATAGAATAATGATTGGGGTGAGTTTTGCTTGGATAACAAGGCAACAAGGCTTTAGTCGTTACGCCTTCTTTTGCCATCATTAAAAAATTTTTGGCTTGGTATTTTTTGGCATAATCATACCTAAATCCATCAAAAGAAACCAAAATAACGTAAGGCTTTTCAACTTGTGAAAATATATACGAACAGATAAAATATAAATAAAATAAAATAATAATTTTTTTTTGAGTCACTTTTTTTAGATGTTTTTTTATTATAACTTATTGATAATCAAACTTATAAATTTTTTAAATAAAATTATAAGCTAACTGCTTGTTAAATAGCGATTTGCAAACGAAAAAGCATATTTTTCGCTTCGCTCAAAATGACAAATATAATGCTTACTCTTTTGTTTATCAAAAAATAACCTAAATAATTACCTTTATTTTACAAGATCACTTCGTTGAGCAAGACAAAGCATTACATTAGCAACACTACCAAAAACTTATATTTTTTTGGATACCTCCCTACATTTTCAATATAATTCCCCAAATTGATGAGGCATTGCTTCGTGCATCATCTTATAAATTTCATCAAAAATTGTTTCAGGGCTTGGTTTTGAAAAATAATCACCATCAGAACCATAAGAAGGACGATGATCTTCGGCTGTAATTGTGATGGGTTTACTATCTAAATATTGATAAGCATTTTGTTCTTCTAATACTTTTTGTAACATAAATGCAGTTCCGCCTCCTTTTACGTCTTCATCAGCAAAAACAACTCGGTTTGTTTTTTGGATAGATTTTAAAATATTATGATGAATATCGAAAGGCAATAAAGTTTGGACATCAATTACTTCACACTCAATTCCGACTGCGGCTAATTGTTCTGCGGCTTCCATTACCACTCTACACATCGAGCCATAAGTAACAATCGTAACATCATTGCCCGTTCTCAAAACTTCTGTAACTCCTAAAGGAAGGGTAAATTCTCCCAAATTTTCAGGCATTTTTTCTTTTAATCTATATCCATTCAAACATTCTATCACGACCGCAGGCTCATCTGCTTGCAAAAGTGTGTTATAAAAACCCGCCGCTTGCGTCATATTGCGAGGAACTAACAAATGAATACCACGCAAACAACCCAATAAAGTGGCAATAGGTGAGCCTGAATGCCAAATCCCTTCCAAACGATGCCCGCGTGTACGCACAATCAAAGGACATTTTTGTCCGCCTTTGGTGCGGTATTGCATACAAGCAACATCATCGGATAAAATTTGGGTAGCATACAAAATATAATCTAAATATTGAATTTCTGCAATCGGTCTTAAACCTCGCATAGCCGTTCCGATGCCCTGCCCGATAATAGTCGCTTCGCGAATACTCGTATCAGTCAATCTCAAATCACCATATTTTTCTTGCAAACCTGCAAAACCTTGATTGACATCGCCAATTTTTCCGACATCTTCACCAATAGCAAAAACCAACGGATTTGTTTCAAAAATTTTATCAAAATTTGCTTGCAAAACTTCCCTTCCGTCCACCATTGGAGCGTCTGGTTGATAAGTAGGTTTAATTTCTTTGACTGCAAAAACATTTTGTTCAGATTGGCTGTATAAATAAGAATTAAAATCTTTTTTTCTTTCTTGGAGATTAAATTGTAACCAATTTTGTAGCGTTTTTTTAGCGGTACTCTCTTCCCCTACCAACAAACGCAGTGCTTTTTTGGTTGCAACAATGCCATCAGCATAAATAGGATTTAATGTTTTTTCTAAATTATCTTTGATTTCATTGATTTTTGTTTCGTTTTTGCTATTTTGTGCCACTGCACTCAACAATTGCAATGCTTCGTTATGGGCGGAAGTAGTACTTGCTGTAAAATATTTCCACGCTTCGGTGCGTGCTTGATTGACTTTTTTGAGTGCGTCTTTTTCAATTTCGTCTAATTCTTCTGCGGTTGCAAAAGCATTTTGTTCTATCCAAAATCTGAATTTTTTATTGCAATCAAATTCTTTTTCCCACTCCAAACGTTCTTTTGATTTATATCTTTCGTGAGAACCAGAAGTTGAATGACCTTGTTGTTGTGTGATTTCGGTTACGTGTACGAGTACAGGCACGTGTTGCTCGCGACAAATTTTTTCGGCTTTTTGGTATGTTTCTAATAAAGCAGGATAATCCCAACCTTTGACGACAAAAATTTCAAAACCTTTTGAATTTTCGGGCGTTCTTTGGAAGCCTGCCAACGCTTCAGAAATACTTTCTTTGACGGTATGATGTTCTTTTCCAACAGAAATACCATATTCATCGTCCCAAACAGACATCAACAATGGTACTTGTAACACTCCAACGGCATTCATTGCTTCCCAAAAAAGTCCTTCAGAACTTGATGCGTTGCCAATTGTTCCAAAAGCAATTTCATTGCCTTGATTTGAAAAATCTGTGAATTGATGTAAATTTTTATTTTGTCTAAATAATTTTGAGGCATAAGCCAAGCCGACTAACTTGGGCATTTGTCCTGCGGTGGGAGAAATATCAGAGGCAACATTTTTGCTTTGTGTTTGTGGTTTCCAACTTCCTTTTTCATCTAAAAGTCTTGTGCCAAAATGTCCGTTCATCATTCTGCCTGCAGACGAAGGGTCTGCCTCGATGCTTGGGTGAGCATATAATTGAGCATAAAATTGCTGAATTGTTAGTTCTTTGATAGCGAACATAAAAGTTTGGTCGCGATAATAACCTGCTCTAAAATCTCCATTTTTGAATACACTTGCCATCGCAATTTGTGCCAATTCTTTGCCATCTCCAAAGATTCCAAATTTGGCTTTGCCAGCAAAAACTTCTTTTCTACCGACTAAACTTGCTTGTCTGCTTTCGCAAACCAATTGATAATCTTCAATAATCTGTTTTTTTTCTAAAGAAATATCGGATAAAGTGCTTGATGTATTCATAAATAAAAAGTAAATTTTTTTGTGCAAAAGTAGTATTTTTTTTATAAATATACAACGTTTGCGAAAAAAAAATATCTACAAAGAAAAAGCTTTGTTGTGATGAATTAAAATTTATCGTGTTTTAAATCTTTTGTAACTATTTAGGTATAGTCATAAAATTATTATTTTGAACTTCGTGCAAGCGTCCACGCTTGCACCAAAATAACCTAAATAGTTACAATCTTTTTATCCAATTTTACACCAATGACTAAAATATCATCATTCGATTCGTGTTGGTTGGTTCTCCAATTTTTCATCGTCCTTTGTAGATTTGTTTTTTGTTCGGTCAATGGTTTTTCTTGTTGATTTTGTAGGAGTAATTTAAAATTTTTAGTGAGATATTTTTTTCCTAATTCACCTCCAAATTGATCTTGAAATCCATCAGAAAAAAGATAAAATGTAGTATCAGATTGAATATCAATGGTATGCAAACTAAATTCTCTTTTGATTTCTCTTTGTACGCCTCCAATCGGATACGCATCTCCTTTTATTTCGTGCCATTGTTGATTTTGAATAAAATAGATAGGATTTTTTGCTCCTGCAAAAGTCATTATTTTTTTATCATTATCGATACAAACCAAAGAAATATCCATTCCGTCACGATTGTCAGTAGTTTCTTGTTTGAGTGTTTTTCTGATTTCGATATGCAATTCGTTTAAAATCAAATTAGGTTGGATAATATTTTTTTCGAGAATAATTTTATCTAATAATTCTTTACCAATCAAAGACATAAACGCACCCGGAACGCCATGCCCTGTGCAATCTACGGCGGCAAGAATAATTTTGTTTTCTATGGAAGTAAAATAATAAAAATCACCTGAAACAATATCTTTGGGTTCGTAATAAATAAAAAAATCGTTTAATTTTTGTTCAATTTGCGTCAAATTAGGCAAAATAGCCGTTTGTATTCGTTTGGCATATTCCAAACTATCAATTAAATCTTTATTTTTTTGATAAATTTCTTTTTGTTGTGTGTTGATAGTTTCTAAATTGACGTGCAATTCTTCTATCACTTGTTTTAAGTTTGCGTTAGTGTTGGATAGTTCTTGATTTCTGATTTCGACTGCTTTTTCTAAGCCTTGATTAGTGGTTATTAGTTCTGAGGACAAAATTTCTACTTTTTTAAACGCATCAGCAGAACGTAAAGCCAATAAAGTGGCTTGTGAAAAGAAAAATAATAAAAAACAAATAGGCAAAGCATAAAACGTATTGACAATCAGAGAAGAAAATAAAATATCATTGATTGCTCCTGCGTATAATATACACACGCCCACCAAAAAAATAAATGCTCCTTTTCTTTGGTTGATAATGGATTTAACAATGGCATAAAAAGAAAAAACAATCACACACAAAGTAAAAATATAAAAATAAATCAAGGTATGTGAATAAACCACTACATCAAAAACAAGCACCAAAGAAGTAAAAAACAAGTTCGAAACAACAACAATATTAATGAATTTTTTAGCATATTCTTTTGGAAAAATAGAACTCATAAACAAGGCTAAAAACATAATAGAACAATACAAACTGCCATATTCTAATTTATATTTGAACTCCCAACTCAACGAAGGCAACATTTTTTCTAAAAAAACCTCCCCTGTAACGCTCAAACGAATTAAAAATATCAAACAGCAAATCGAAAAATATAAAACCGAAAAATCTTTGGGACGTAAAACAAACAAAAGAAGATGATAAAAAGCCATCATCAATAAACTTCCTAACAAAAAAACATCTAACAACACTTCATTATCTTGTACTTGGTGTATTTTTTTTTCTTCTCCCAAAAACAAACTATGCCACAAACCGCCTTTGCGATGTTCAAAATTTGAAATATGAATAATAATTTCTATTTCGTTGTTGGCGTTGGTCAAAACAAAATTTTCCAAGTGCGAGCCTGTGCCTGCTTGGGTGTCAATAGAATTTTTCCCTAATTTGCCTTGTTCCATTACTTTTTGCCCATCGATATAAAGAATATACGCAGAAGATTGTTCGTAGGAACGAATGGCTAATTTGAAAGGAAACTTAATTGGAAGTAAAACTTTTAAACGATAGGTAGCAAAGCCAAAGGCGGTTATTTTTTCGCCTTCCCATAGTTCATCGTTCCAAGAATTAGAAGGTACATTTCTATAACTTTTTTTTGTTTTGTTATTGAGTTCGATATTATTTAAAAAACCTTGATAATGAAATTCCCATTCACCATCTAAGGCAATCACTTTATCTTGTAGATTTTTTTCATTTCTTAAATCGAGTACACCTTTTTTGGCGGTTTCGGTTTGAGAAAACAAAAGAATTGGTAAAAAAAAGCAAAAAATAAAAAAAAACATTTGTTTTGACTGCATATCTTCTCGATTTGTATTTATTGAGTGTGTTCAATCGATTGTTTTGTTATGGTTTGCAAAGATATATTTTTTTTTTAATAATACGAATTTTTATGATAATTTATTTTTTTTTGTGAGATTTGGGAGTTGGGGGGTGAGAGTTGGGGGGTGAGAGTTGGGGGTTGGTTTTGATGAGGTGATTAGCAAAAAATATTTTTT
>RDXZ01000102.1 GCA_004293265.1 Bacteroidota bacterium
GCTCTAAAGTAATATCGTATTTTTTCATCTTTATTTTACATTAATAAACCATGCAAAGATAATAAAAAAATATCATTTTAATTAATTTATTTTCCTAAGTATATATATATATATTAAATTGTACTTTTTTAATATAAATAAAGAATGTAATAGGATAAAAATTTTACATCAAGATAAAAGAAATTTAGTAAGGCGTGTATTTTTCTTTTAAAATCTAATTTTTAGTATTTGGTAAACGATTTTATTTTCTATTGATTTATTTTTTTTTGAAAATATATATTTTATCAGTACATTTGCACAAAAAAAACAACATATTACAATGAATGTTTACGCAAAAAGAACTATTTGGAGAAAAGAAAATAACCCAATGACTATCCAAGTGATAGACCAAAGAAGATTACCACACGAATTAATTATTGTTGATATACATACTTGCCAGCAAATTGTGGACGCTATCAAAGATATGACCGTCAGAGGTGCGCCATTGATTGGGGCTACTGCGGGTTATGGAGTAATGTTGGCGTGCATAGAAGCTTCTACACAAAACAAACCAGCGGAATATTTTGAAAAATGTATCAAAGATTTAAGAGAATCAAGACCAACCGCTATTAATTTATTTTGGGCAATAGAAAGACAAGTTAAAGCAGTAGAAAATGGTAAAAATTGGAACGAAAAAATAGAAATTGCATCTAAAACCGCAGACCAAATCATAGAAGATGACATCGAAGTGTGCAGAATGATTGGCGTTTCAGGATTGCCTATTTTAGAAAAAATAAAACAAGAAAAAAATGGAGAGGTTGTCAATATTTTAACACATTGCAACGCAGGAAGATTAGGCTGTATCGAATGGGGAACAATTAGCTCACCAATTTATCAAGCCCATCAACAAGGAATGAAAGTCCACGTTTGGGTTGATGAAACACGCCCACGTAATCAAGGTTCCAATTTAACGGCTTGGGAACTGACGCAAGCAGGTGTACCGCATACGGTCATTGTTGATAATGCAGGCGGACATTTGATGCAACACAAAATGGTTGATGTCGTTTTTGTAGGCACAGACCGCACCACACGCATAGGTGATGTGGCTAATAAAATTGGTACATATTTGAAAGCATTAGCGGCTTTTGATAATAAAATTCCGTTTTATGTGGCTTTGCCTTCTTCTACTATAGATTGGACGATTAAAAATGGTCTAACTGAAATTCCTATCGAGGAAAGAAGCCAAGACGAAGTAAAATATATTTATGGTTGGAATGGTACAAAATTAGAAAAAGTTTTATTGACTCCCATCACAAGCAATGCCTCAAATTATGGTTTTGATGTTACGCCTGCGCGTTTGATAACAGGTTTGATAACAGAAAGAGGAGTTTGTGAAGCCAATGAAAACGGATTAATAAGTTTGTTTCCTGAGTATAAATAAGTTTGATTTTTAGATATTGATACATATCAAAAAGTAGTTTTGGGATATTTTTTAAATGTTTTATTGATTATAAATCATTGATTATCAATTTATTAAACCTATAAAGTTTTTAAAACTTTACTTTATAGGTTTAAAATTCCAAAACTACTTTCTGATATATGTATATGTAATTTTTTTCTATTCTTCTTCTAAAACGAATACAAAACACTAAAATTAGCAGAACGAGGCAAAATAAAAATACCTGTGTTGATGATATTATTATCTTGTGCGGCATTCGGACCGATATTGTCTTGTGTGCGTGTGTTGCCTTCTGTGATACCAACAGCATCAAAAATATTAATTCCTTGTATGCCTAATGTAAATTTGCCCGTTCTATAACTCGCACCTGCTCCTACTTCAGAAAACGCAGGTAATTTATAAGTGTTTCTACGATTGCCCCAACGTGTACCAATATAACGCCAATTGACATAAAAATTAAACTTTTTAATCGTATAATCTGCTGTTAAATCTACTTGAATTGGCGGAACTCTCTCCACAAAATTATTAGACACATCAATTTGACGAGTAGCAGTAGTAGGATTTATTCTATCATTGACATTTGCTTCTGTAATCGTAATCACAGGATATTTGGTATAAACGGCTCTTTGCAAAGATAAATTTCCACTTAATTTTAAATTTTTGATGGGAGAATAAATTGCTTCCACTTCCAAACCTAAGGTTCTTACATCATATAACAAAACATCTAACTGAATATTACCATTAGCACCCGCTGATTGTAAAGTAAAAGGTGCGTCTGTGATTTGTGTGCCAAATAAAGTAGCCGTCAAACCATATTTTTCTTTAGAAATTCGAGTACCAATTTCTCCCTGCAAAATTTGCTCAATCGGATTTCTCAATGGAATAGGTGAAAAATTTGGATTAGAAAAACCATTGTTATCAAAAAGATTGGTTTGTGCTGTCAAAGGCGTTCCTGATAATAAACCTTGGTCTTTGTTGGCAATAAAATTTTGAGTCGTGGCATATCTTGTCCCTCTTGATGCGTTAAAAAACAAAGCAATATCTTCATTAATTCTATAATTTGCCCCTAAATTTGCGCCCCAAACATCATATTTTGTATCATATAATAAAAAAGTTGGCAAAGGAATATCTGCATTATTATCAAACAAAGTAAAAGGATTGCTATCCAAACCACCAATTCCACCAATAGCAGTCGTCATTGGACTTCCTGCCCGCACAATGCCCGCAGAGCGTCCATCACGTCTGCCTGTATTTTGTAAAGTTCCTGTACTTTGATTGACTTCATATCTAAAACCTGTGGTGATATTTAGATTTTCGGTGGCTTTCCATTCGTGCCCTACAAATCCTGCAAAAGTAATATTTCTTGAGTTTGACCTTTCATATTGAAAATTAGCAGACGAAACGCCTCCTCTTGAGATTTCATAAATATCTGTTGGATTTGAAGTTCTTTGCAATTGCACATCTATCAATCTTGGATTACTTTGTAAGTCCATCAACAAAGAGTTAAAATTCCAATATTCATCAGAGTTATAAGCACTCAAATATCCACCAAAATTAAAAGTATGTTTGCCTAAGGTTTTGGTAAGTTGTAAATTATTGATAAAATTTGTGTTTTGTGTATTGGTTACAAACATTCCCATCGCTCCTAACATTCCGTTGCCGTTCAATAAATTAGTTTGCGGAACATTGCTGGTTGCCAAACTCGAAAAAGGTATGGTTTCACCCGTCAGTGCGGCAGGTTGATATACATTGCCGTTGGTTTGTAAAGGTTGAGAATAGCGAATAATGGGCGTATAAGCAGATAAACCACCTGTCAAAAGCAAAGGATTTGCCGCTACAGCACCTGCCAAAACACTTTGAATATTCGTAGGATTTGTCACCAATTGCATTAACGAAATTTGTCCGCTTGCTACTACATAACGCAACTGATTTTTGAGCGTCCAGCCTTCTCCCAAATCATATTGCAATTCCATTCCTATATTTTTATATTTAAACTGCCCTGTATTGCTCACACTTGCACGCCTAAATTGTGTGGGATTGAGCGGGTCAGGTAAATTGATTTCACCTGCATTCGAAGGAATTAAGTTTGATTTTGTCAAGCTATTAAAACCACTGACTGCTCTTGGTTTGTCATATCCTTGATAAGGCGTTGCCGTCCAAATATTGATATTATCATCTAAAACTTTTCCATAAAAACGGATATAACTTTTTTCAGTATTATCCAAAAAACGAGTAACATTGAGTTTGACTTGTCCGCCTACGTTGGCTGGTCCTGTAAAATCTCTCAAACCTTTGTCATATCTATAAAAACCACCTACATTAAAACGCCATTTTTTATCTTCTGACAAAGCCCCACCCAAATTAAAATCGACTCTGTATAATTGTTGCGTACCATAAGTATATTTTACATCACCTTTGAGTGAAGTTCCACCTGTTTTGCTTACAAAATTGATAATTCCGCCGGGTGTGTTGCTTGAAAAAATAACAGAGTTTCCACCTCTCAAACCTTCTACTTTTTCGATAGTCAAATCACTTTTGGCAAAGGCATCAGCATTAAAAAAAGTTTTGTCAGATACTTCAAAATTGTTCAAACCATCTTCACGCAAGGCAGTATAACGAAAACTTCCTGTACCAATTGGCAAACCACGTGGATAAATATTATTGGCACCTTCTCCCAGACCACTTTCTACATAAAAACCGGGAATGGCATCAATCAAATCACCTGTACTTCTTGCCGCTTGTTGTTCGATGGCTTTTTGGTCTAAGGTTGTAATCGAAACCGTAGATTCTAACTTTGTTTGCGGATTGAAAGTTCCTGTAATAACCACATCATCAAGCCCTAAAAAATCGTCTTGTAAATTGATATTCAAAATCAAAGTTTCGTTGCCATCAACAATATTTATTTTTTGTTCTTTTGATTTGAAACCAATGAAAGAAACGACCAAAATATATTCTCCTTTTTCTAATTTTTCGAATATAAATTCGCCTTCTGAATTAGTGGTTGTGCCTTTTTGAGTACCTTTGATGACAATATTTGCACCTACCAATGTTTGTTCATTATTATCAGCTATTTTGCCTGTTACAGAGGCGTTTTGGGCTTGTATTGTATTGAAAATCAATGCAATAAAAAAAATAAATGCGTAAAAAAATTTCATACTATAAAATTATACTCCTCACCCCAAAGGAAAAATAAATAAAAAATATATAAAAAGTAAAAATCTTTTGGGGTAAAAAGATTTTTTTTGAGGTGCAAATATGAAAAAAAAATCGTACAAAAAATATTTTTTATACGATTTATTGTCAAAAAAAAATTATTTTATAGAACCTTTATATTTTAGTATAAATTTCAAAAATCTATACTAAGCCGTTATTTTTTTAGGTTCTTCCATCAAGGTTTTACATTTTTTGCAGGTTCTTATATCTTCACTACCATAAAAATTTTTAAACACTTCTGGGAGTTGTTTTACAATATCTCCCACGTGAACCACTGCTTCGTGGAGTTGGTTTTGACAATTTTCACAATACCATTGAAATTTATCAAATTGATTTTCAGTTCGTTTTTGTTCGATGACTAATCCAATGGTGTCTGCTTTTCTTTGTGGAGAATGAGGAGTACGTGGATTTAACAAATAAATATCGCCTTCGTTGATATGAATATCTTTAAATTCATTATTTTCGATAATTTTTAGAATAATATTACCTTTGATTTGATAAAAAAATTCTGGCGTTTCGTTATAATGATAGTCTTTTCGACTATTAGGACCTCCGACTGCCATCACAATAAAATCTCCACCGGGATAAATTTCTAAATTTCCGACAGGTGGTTTGAGTTTATCTTTATTTTCCTCTATCCACTGCAATAAATTTTTTACGTTAAATGTTTTCATATTGATATAATTTTTTTGTGAATATATATATTTTTAAACTTTTGTTTTCAAAAATGTAATCAAAACCTCTAAACCTTTTTCAAAATGCAAATTATTAGGTATAATAATATCTGCTTTGGCTTTATAAGGCGCGATAAATTGTTGGTAGGCAGGAAAAACGTGATGTTCATATCTATACAAAACATCATCTAAAGGATAACCGCGTTCTGTATTATCCCTCAAAATTCTTCTTTTTAGCCCAATAAAATCTTCCACATCAATAAAAACTTTTAAATCAAATAAATTACTGATTTCTTCTTTGTGAAAAATAAACAAGCCTTCTACAATCAAAATAGAAGTTGGATTGATGACAATATTGGCAGCTTTTTTATCTGCATTATTAAAAGTATATTCTTGTCTTTCAATTTTTTGTCCATTTCTAAGGGCAATAATATCGTTTTTGTAGGCTTCTAAATCTAAAGATTCGGGCAAATCAAAGTTTAAAACGCCATTTTCATCTTTTTTTTGTTCTTCTCTTGGGCGATAATAATTATCTTGCGAAAGCAAAGAAATTGTTTCTGTTGTAAAAGCGTTTAAAAGCCCTTTTAAAATAGAAGTTTTTCCTGCACCACTCGCACCCGTAATGCCTATGATATAAGGTTTTTTCATGATTGTATTTTTTTCACAAAATTATATAATTTCATTAAAATAAAAAAGAAAAATTGAAAAAATGTTTATTCATTTTGTATTGATAGCATAATTTTTAATCTCAAAACCTATCAAAAACCTCGATTTTATTTATACTTATTCTAAATTACAAAAAAATATTACGTTTTTTTTGGTAATACCAAATTATAATCTGACCTTTGTGAAATAATTTAACATTTAATATTCAACTGAGATGAAATCTTTATTTATTCACAACAACACCTACTCACTACCAAGTGTTTTTACACAATTCGAAAACGAATTGCGTATTGCTATGGTATGGTTTTGTGGAGATAGAGACGTAGTGATGAACGCCGTAGGAAAACAGGGCAATGAAGTGCCTATCAGTCTGAATTTAAGGATATTAAATTTAAAGACAATAACAATTTGGTAGCAACTTCTTCTTTTTTTATATAGTATAGTAAAATATAAAAAAAACAGCCCTAAACTTTATAATCATAAGTTTAAGGCTGTTTTTTTTTATTGGGTTTTAAAACCTTTTTAAACGTAATCCGAATGAAACAACACAAAATTCCGTAAAAAAAACAGAGAAAATATAAAAAAAGCCTGTTTTTTTTGCACAAAAATACTTAAATCAATATGTTAAGTCTATTTAGTACACCGACAAAACAAAAAAAACAAATTATAACAGGTGTAAAATTAACCGCAGTTTGTTTACACGCAGACTGGTGCGAAAACAGCAGGGCTTTGTTGAAATATTACGAAAACTTGAAAAATAAATTTGACGGACAAGATATTCTTTTCGTTACTTTGGATTTTACCAACAGAACGACAAGACATCAAGCGTCATTGTTAGCAAATGCTTTGAATGTACACGAACAAGTTGCAGAATATGATGAAACAGGCGTGATATTATTAATAACGCAAGTTCAAACGCGTAAAGCAACGACCAAAAAAATAAGTGGCGTTTTGGAAAGAACTATGCCTTTTGAAGAAATGGCAAATCAAATCAAAGATTTGTTAAACGCATAATTTTTATTTTTTTATGAAACATAATTTTTTTTTTGCATTAAAACTTCTCTAAAAATCTAATTTTTATGAGAAGTTTTTTTTTGGTTCTACTAAAATTGATACGAAAAATAAAAATTGTAGCACATACTTTTAGTCTATCCATACACTAAAAATGTATGCTACATTGCTGAACTTCGTGCAAGCGTGGACGCTTGCACGAGATACTATAACTGGTGCAAGCGTCCACGCTTGCACCAAAATAAACCTTAATTTTTTTTTCTAATACTCATCAAAATTTAGTCTTACTCTAAAACAAAAACATCAAAAAAAATAATAAAAATAACAAAAAAATATGTGAATAATTACAAAAAAAGTATAATTTTGCACATCTAAATTATGATTGATTATGAAAATATACATATTAATAACTTTATTAGCTTGCTTTAATCTTATTTTTGGTGCAAACGCACAAGAAATGGTCGGGGAATGGAAAACAATTGATGACGATTCAGGAAAAGCAAAATCTATCATCAAAATTTATAAAGCACGTAACGGAAAATATTACGGAGAAGTTACCAAACTTTTGGACAAATCAAAAGGCGAAAATCCATTGTGTACCAAATGTACTGACGAAAGAAAAAATAAACCTATATTAAATATGTTGATATTGAACGATATGCAACTTATAGGTGGACAACTCTCTGGTGGAAAAATTTTAGACCCTGAAAAAGGAAAAGAATACACTTGTAAGATATGGTTGGAAGGCAATAATTTGAAAGTGAGAGGATATTGGGGCGTTTTTTATAGAACACAAACTTGGTACAAAATTTCTTAAAAAAAATTAAAAAATGTTTTCTAAAATTATTATCAGCCGCACCGATAATCTCGGTGATGTGGTACTTACATTGCCTTTGGCAGGCTATCTCAAAACTAAATTTCCAAACACAGAAATTATTTTTATTGGTAAAAAATATACACAAAATATTATTAACTTGTGTAGTTATGTTGATGTTTTTTTGGATAAAGAAGAAATTATCAAAGACAATACAATTTTAGAAAACTTAAACGCAGATGTGATTTTGTTTGTTTTTCCTGATAAACAATTGGCAAAAATCGCTAAAAAAGTAAAAATAAAAAACAGAGTTGGAACGAGTAATCGTTGGTTTCATTGGTTATATTGTAATAAATTGGCTTATTTTAGCCGAAAAAAATCTAATTTGCACGAAAGCGAACTAAATTTTAAATTATTAAAACCACTGAAAATTAGTGATGAAAAAATCGAACTAAAAAATATGTGGCAATATTATGGAACAAAACATAGCATTGAAAATATTACTGAAAATAGAAAAAATGAAATAAAAAAATATATCGATAAAAATAAATTTAATCTCATTTTACACCCAAAATCAAAAGGAAACGGGAGAGAATGGGGGCTTGATAATTTTCAAAAACTGATAGATATTTTACCCACTGATAAATTTCAAATACTCATTACGGGCGTGAAAGAAGAAGGTGAGATGATAAAAAATCAATTGCCACAACTCTTCGAACATCAAAATGTTATCAATCTTACCGGACAATTGAACATTCCTGATTTTTTGACGCTCATTGAGGCAAGCGATGGTTTGGTAGCCTCAGGTACAGGTCCGTTACATTTAGCTGCCTTGTTAGAAAAATTAGCCATCGGAATTTTTCCACCTATGAAACCCATACACCCAACTCGTTGGAAGCCTTTGGGAAAAAACGCTCATTATTTTTGTGTAGATAAAAATTGTAATGACTGCAAAAAAACTCAAAATTGTAGTTGTATGCAACAAATTGCTCCCGAAGAAATCAAAAATATGATAATTAGTCATTCTAAACACGTCTAAAAAACTGCAATAAAAACATAAATACAAAAAAATATGCCAATTTGTCATATTTTATTACTTGGCATAAGTTTCGTTTATAGATAACATAAAAATATGATGATGTTTTTTATCTAAATATTTTTTATTGAAGTTTAATTATTCATTCTAAAAAATAATTTTTTTGTAAATAAAATTATGGCATTAACAATCAAACCGTTGGCAGACCGAGTAGTAGTGGAGCCAGCAGTAGCAGAAGAAAGAACAGCAGGCGGAATTATCATTCCTGATACAGCCAAAGAAAAACCTCAAAGAGGACAAATTGTCGCAATCGGCGAAGGAAAAGTAATCGAAAATGGTACGCTTGTAAAACCACAAGTAAAAGTAGGTGATACAATTTTGTATGGCAAATATGCAGGTACAGAAATCACTATCGAGGGCAAAGATTATTTAATTATGCGTGAAGCAGATATTTTTGCAATTGTTTAATCTTTCAAAATATCGTAATTTTTTTTCTTATTTTAAAAATTTCAAAACATATATTAGTTCAAAAAATATTTGGGCTAATTCTAATAAAATTATAATAATATAATGGCAAAGCAAATTTTCTTTGATATCGAAGCACGTGAAAAACTAAAAAAAGGCTTGGATAGTTTGGCAGATGCAGTAAAAGTTACATTAGGTCCAAAAGGTCGTAACGTAATTATTGACAAAAAATTTGGCGCACCTTCAGTTACAAAAGATGGTGTTTCAGTAGCAAAAGAAATCGAATTGAAAGATCCTATCGAAAATATGGGAGCGCAATTAGTAAAAGAAGTAGCATCAAAAACTGCAGACAACGCAGGCGATGGCACAACTACTGCAACAGTTTTGGCACAAGCAATTTTTAACGCAGGTTTAAAAAATGTAACCGCAGGTGCAAATCCAATGGATTTGAAACGTGGTATTGACAAAGCGGTTACAAGTGTAGTGGAATACTTAAAATCTCAATCAAAACAAATCAGCACCACTCAAGAAATTGCACAAGTAGCAACTATTTCGGCTAACAATGACGAAGAAATCGGTAAAATGATTGCTGACGCAATGGAAAAAGTTGGAAAAGAAGGCGTAATCACTGTCGAAGAAGCAAGAGGAACTGAAACAGAAGTAAAAACTGTGAAAGGTATGCAATTTGATAGAGGTTATTTATCTCCTTATTTTGTTACAAATACTGAAAGTATGGAAGCAGAATTGGAAAATCCTTTTATTTTGATTTCTGAAAAGAAAATATCTTCAATGAAAGAAATTTTACCAATTTTAGAAGGCGTGGCTCAATCTGGTCGTCCTTTGTTGATTATTGCAGAAGATTTAGATGGCGAAGCATTGGCTACTTTGGTAGTAAATCGTATTCGTGGTGCATTGAAAATCTGTGCAGTAAAAGCACCGGGCTTTGGAGATAGAAGAAAAGCAATGTTACAAGACATCGCAACTTTGACAGGTGGAACAGTAATCAGTGAAGAACAAGGTTATAAATTAGAAAACGCAACAATGGATTACTTAGGTAAAGCCGAAAAAATTAGCGTTGATAAAGATAACACAACTATTATCAAAGGAGCAGGCGAAAAAGAAGCCATTGATGCACGTGTGAAAGAAATTAAAGCACAAATGGAAAACACAACTTCTGATTATGACAGAGAAAAATTACAAGAACGCTTGGCTAAATTGGCAGGTGGAGTTGCAATTTTATACATCGGTGCAGCCACAGAAGTAGAAATGAAAGAGAAAAAAGACAGAGTTGATGACGCTTTACACGCTACAAGAGCTGCCGTTGAGGAAGGAGTTGTAACGGGTGGTGGAGTTGCTTTGGTACGTGCTATCGAATCTTTGAAAAATGTAAAAACATTGAACGAAGACGAATTGACAGGCGTAAACATTATTCGTATTGCCTTAGAAGCACCATTGCGTACCATTGTGGCTAATGCAGGTGGCGAAGGTTCTATCGTAATCCAAAAAGTAAAAGAAGGTACAGGCTCTTTTGGTTATAATGCTCGTACTGATAAATATGAAGATTTGATGAAAGTAGGTGTGATTGACCCGACTAAAGTTACTCGTTTGGCATTAGAAAATGCAGCTTCTATTGCTTCTTTGATTTTGACAACTGCGGCGGTAGTAGCTGATTTGCCAGAAGAAGACAAAGGAATGGGCGGTATGCCACAAATGGGCGGCGGAATGGGTGGAATGATGTAATATCACTCAAAAAATAAATTTTTTTAACTGAAAAAAACCTAAGTTTATAAAAATAAATTTAGGTTTTTTTTAGGTTTTTAACGTGAGTTTGGAATAACTTTTTATTTATAAATAATTCATTTTCAATTATTTATAAATAAAAACCCTTTTCATTTTAATATTTTGATTGGTAATTTGAAATGATAGCCTGACCTCTTTTTTTGAAAAATGACACACTTTGTTGAACTATTGTTATCCCGAACTCACGTTGTATGTTGTTTTATTTTTGTAAAATAATATTAATAGCTTATCTTTGCAAAAAAATAAAACAATATTAGAATTAAATAATCGTAATGCTTGAAGATGATTTTGGGCAATTTAGTCTGTAATAATTCTTTAACTTTCCAAAAGTTTTTAACTTTGGGAAAGTTGTAACATAAACAAAAAAAATGATACATCAATATCCACAAAAAAAATATTCTAAAACTCAAAAAATATTGAGTTTTTTATTAGATACACAAAAAATAAAAATAATTTATTTTTTATTTTTTATGTGTATTACTTCTATTGATATTTTACTCGCACAACCTCCACCTCCGCCTGCAAATCTTTCAGGTTTGGAATTAAGAAATTGGTATAAAACAAATTGGTATGATGGAAAACTTGTCAATTCAGGCAATGGTTTGGGTTATGACGAAGCACGCCGACAAATGTATGGATATATCGATAAAGAAACAGACAACAACATTACTTGTGTTTATACAGGTTTTAAACAAGCAGGCAATTTTGTAACTTTTCCTAATCCAATTAATGCTGAACATACTGTGCCACAAAGTTTTTTTAATGAAAGTCTGCCAATGGTGTGTGATTTGCACCATCTTTTTCCTACTCATCAAACTCCTAATGGAACGCGAAGTAATAATCCTTTTGGAGAAATTATAGATACACAAACGACTACTTGGGAAGGAATTAATACTTCAAATAATTTTATTTCTCAATCGAGCATACCTATGGCAGCAGTAATTGATAATTTTAGCGAATCAAGGTCATCAATTTACGAACCAAGAGAAGACCAAAAAGGAAATACAGCAAGAGCCATTTTTTATTTTTTTACTATGTATAATATTTCATCAATAAATAGTAAAACTATTTCTGATTTAGGCAATATAAATACTTTGTATCAATGGCATTTACAAGACCCACCTAATCAAAAAGAAAGAGATAGAAATAATAAAATAGAAGAAAAACAAGGCACAAGAAATCCTTATATTGATTATCCTGAGAGTTTGGCAAGTGCGTGGGGGTTTTCGAACATTAGTTTTAGTACGACTTCGGCGGTACTTGTGCAGAGTGCTACCCAACAAGTATATCAAATTCCTGTTCGATTGTCTGTTTTACCTACTTTGGGAAGTGCGAGTGTAGAAATAAGCGTAGATGCGAGTAGTACAGCGACTCTGGCTGATTACACTTTTAGTTCGCCTCAAACGATTACTTTTTCGGCAGGAAGTCCAAATATTCAAAATATTCCCATTACAATAAAATCAAATACAGCCACACTCCCTAATAGAACCATAGTTTTAAAGTTGCAAAATGCGAATAATACATCAACAGGAACATCTAACACGCATACAATTACGATTTTAAGTGGCACAAACGCCATCGAAGATGTTTTTTGGAATGGTTTTGAAATTTATCCTAACCCAACTAAGAATATTATCAATATCAAAAAAACGAATCAAATTTGGGACAAACTAACAATTATGGACGCAAACGGGCGTGTTTTGGAAAATATAAACAATGAAAATATTTCTCAAATAGATATTAATCATTATGCGCAAGGTCTGTATTATTTTTATTTTTCTTACAAAGGAAATGCTGTTTTAAAAAAAGTAGTTAAATTATAAATGTAATAAAATGCTTTTGAGGAAATTACACAATATCAGTTTTTTTCTAAAAATTCGTTGCTCTACTAAAATTGTCAGATGAAGATAAAATTTAAGAAATCAATACTTTATCAAAATAATTTAAGAAATAAGATTTTTAAAAATTATGATAAAAAATAATACATTGAAAATCAATATATTATAAATATATTAAAAAAAATTAAAAAAAAATTAAAAAATATTTTATAAAATATTTGGAAGTTAAAAAAAAAAGTATTTACTTTGCACCACGATTAAAAAAAATCGTAACAAGTTATAAACATTCTTTCTTAGCTCAGTTGGTTAGAGCATCTGACTGTTAATCAGAGGGTCCTTGGTTCAAGCCCAAGAGAGAGAGCAATAAAAAAACTCACATTTTCAAAAATGTGAGTTTTTTTTGTGAAAGATAAAAAAAAATGTTATTTTTGCACTAAAATCGAGGCAAAATTATAAAACATTTGTTATGAAGCATTTATTAGGTATCAAAAATATTTCAAAACAAGAAATATTACAAATAATAGAAACAGCCAAAAATTTTAAAGAAGTATTACAAAGACCTATCAAAAAAGTACCTTCTTTGAGAGAAGTAACGATTGCCAATGTATTCTTTGAAAATTCTACTCGGACTCGATTATCTTTCGAATTGGCAGAAAAAAGGCTTTCGGCTGATGTCATTAACTTTACCGCTTCGAGTAGTTCGGTCAAAAAAGGGGAAACTTTATTAGATACCGTTCAAAATATCTTGGCTATGAAAGTTGATATGATTGTAATGCGACACGCAAGCGTGGGCGCACCACATTTTTTAGCCAAACATATCAATGCTAACATTATCAATGCTGGTGATGGCACACACGAACACCCAACGCAAGCTTTATTAGATTGTTTTTCGATTCAAGAAAAATTAGGTGAAATTGAAGGTAAAAAAGTAGCTATTATTGGTGATATTTTGCATTCAAGGGTAGCCCTTTCGGATATTTTTGCTTTACAAAAATTGGGTGCAGAGGTAATGATTTGCGGTCCGATTACACTTTTACCCAGATATGCAAGTGCGTTAGGAGTGAAAATCGAAACAGACGTGATGAAGGCTTTGCAGTGGTGTGATGTAGCAAATGTATTGAGAATACAATTAGAAAGGCAACAAATCAAATATTTTCCTTCTTTGAGAGAATATAGTCTGTATTTTGGCATCAATAAAAAAATGTTAGATTCGTTGGATAAAGAAATTGTGTTGATGCACCCAGGTCCAATCAATCGTGGCGTAGAATTGAGCAGTGATGCGGCAGACTCTCATCATTCTGTTATTTTAGACCAAGTAGAAAATGGCGTAGCGGTCAGAATGGCTATTTTGTATTTATTGGCACAATAAAATCTAAAAAATATTAAACAAATAAAAAAAATGAACTATCCTAAAATAACGATTGTAACTCCTTCTTATAATCAAGCCCATTTTTTAGAGCAAACTATTTTGTCAGTTTTAAATCAAAACTATCCTAATTTAGAATATATGATTATTGATGGTGGAAGTCAAGATAATTCTGTCGAAATTATTAAAAAATACGAAGAAAAATTAACTTTTTGGGTTTCTGAAAAAGATAAAGGACAAAGCGATGCTATCAACAAAGGGCTTCGAAAAGCCACAGGAGATATTTTTAATTGGTTAAATTCTGATGATTATTATAATGAAAAAACATTATGGGAAGTGGCGACTGAATTTGTTAAAAATCCTGATTTGAAAATGTTGAGTGGAAAAAGTAGAGTTTTTAGAGGAGAAGAAACTATTTCTATTTCAAATGGCACTGATATTTATGCTGATAATTTACCAAGAACGATTGGAATGGCACGCATTGACCAACCTGAAACTTTTTTTCACGCTTCAGCATATCAAAAAATGGGTGAAATTGATACTGCTTTGCATTATTTGATGGATAGAGATTGGTGGGTAAAATATCTATTGCTTTTTGGGTTGAGTAATACCAAAAAAGTAGATAAAAATTGGGTAAATTTTAGACTGCACCAAGATTCTAAAACCGTTTCCCAAAGTGAATTATTTGATGTAGAAAGTAATATGTATTACAGTAAATTAGCAGATTTATACGATATAAAACCAAAATTTCAATATTTATCACAAAATATACCCGAAAAATATCAAAATTATTCGCTTAAAAATATGCCAATAGCAGAAAAAAATTTGATAGAGCAAAGTTTAGATTATTATTTT
>RDXZ01000004.1 GCA_004293265.1 Bacteroidota bacterium
CACTTCTATATACTGCGTTTTGTCCACATAAACATAACCATCATAAATGATAGTCGGAAAATGTCCTATTCCATAAGGTAATTTTACTTTTTTGAGCATAGTATTTTTATTTTGACGCAAATATACGATATTTTTTTGGCAGTTTTTTTATTTCAAAATAAAAAAATTATTGATTTCAATTATTTTTATCAAAAACTATTTCTTTTTATTTTTTTATAAAATTGCACAATACCAAAATAAAATATGTCAAAGTCAAAAATTATATGCTTTACAAAACCCCTTTGGTTGATAAAATTTCGTTTGGATTTTGTGTTTTTTGAATAGCATTTTTGACGGCTCTTGCAAAAGATTTAAAAGTGGCTTCTATTTTATGATGTTCATTTTTTCCTTCAATTTTGATATTCAAATTTGATTTTGACGCATCAGAAAACGATTTAAAAAAATGTTCAAACATTTCTGTTGGCATTTCTCCCACTTTTTCACGATTAAAAATTCCTTGCCAAACCAAATAAGGTCTACCCGAAAAATCAAGTGCAACCTGTGCCAAAGTTTCGTCCATTGGTAACACAAAAAAACCATATCTTTCGATGCCTCTTTTATTACCCAATGCTTTCAAAAATGCTTCTCCTAACGCTAAAGCCGTATCTTCGATGCTATGATGTTGGTCGATATGCAAATCACCTTTGACTTGTATAGATAAATTTAACCGAGCATGTTTGGCTAATTGCTCTAATAAATGGTCAAAAAAACCAATTCCTGTATCAATCGTCGATTTTCCTTCTCCGTCTAATTCTAAATTGATGCTGATATTAGTTTCTAATGTTTTTCTTTGGACAAAAGCGGTTCTATTTTGTGTATTTTCGTAATTGTGGTTTGGATTTTCGAGTTTTAAAAACTCATAAATATCGTTCCAATCTGTCGAAATCAACACGACATTATCTTCTACTTTTGGGTTTGGAAAAAGCCAATCTTGTGTAGGCTCACCAATCAAAATACCTTTTGCTCCTAAATTTGTTGCTAATTCCATATCTGTAACTCTGTCGCCAATCACAAAAGAATTTTGTAAATCATAAGCAGAATTATTAAGATATTCTTTGAGCATACCCGTACGAGGCTTGCGTGTGTGAGCGTTTTCGTATTCAAAAGTTCTATCAATAAAAACTTTTTCAAATTTTACATTTTCAGCCTCAAAAGTTCTCAACATTTTATTATGTGGCAACCAAAAATCATCTTCAGGAAACGTAGTTGTACCCAATCCATCTTGGTTCGTAACAATAACTAATTCATAATCCATTTCTGCACTAATTTTATGCATATTTTGGATAACTTTTGGATAAAATTCTAACTTTTCTAAACTATCTACTTGAAAATTTGAAGGTGGTTCAATGATTAATGTTCCATCTCTATCTATAAAAAGAACTTTTTTTTTCATTTTTTTTGTCTTATGAGGCAGGATTTGAGAATAGAATTGGCTATTGTCAATATTTATGGTTGATATGAACTAAAAAAGTGATTCTGGAGGGGCTCGAACCCCCGACCTCCGCCTTGTCGAGGCGGCGCTCTAAACCAACTGAGCTACAAAATCAATTCAAATTTATCTTTAAGTATAAATTTTTTTGCAAAAGTACAATTTTTTTTATAAATTACAAAAAAATTGTACTTTTTTTGTAATTTATTTTTGCGCATAATACGCCGAACAAACTCCTGCGGTCAATGTGCGACATTCCACATTTCTAAATTCTATGCCTAATAAAATATCAATAAATTCATATCCATCTGGAAATGCTTTGACTGATTCAGGTAAATAAGTATAAGCGGCATTGTCTTTCGAAACAAAACGACCAATAGTAGGCAATATCGAAGTAAAATAAAATTGATAAAATTGTTTGAGTGGAAAAATTTTTGGTTTTGAAAATTCTAATACCAATAAATATCCGTTTGGTTTCAAAACTCTAAAAATATTTGCCAAACCTTTTTCTAAATTTTCAAAATTTCTTACCCCAAAAGCCACAATAACCACATCAAAAGTATTATCTTCAAATTTCAAATTTTCAGAATCACCGACTTCCAAAGTCATAATATCTTTGATGCCTTTTTTTTCTATTTTTGGATAGCCAAACGAAAGCATACCTTCAGAAATATCTACGCCAATAATTTTTTTGGGAGATAAAATATGATGTGCTTCCAAAGCAAAATCGCCTGTTCCAGTGGCTACATCTAATAAATTTTCAATATTTTTGCCTTTCAAA
>RDXZ01000103.1 GCA_004293265.1 Bacteroidota bacterium
TATTATATTCTTGAGATATTTCGGTCATTCTATTGATAAGTGCTTCTTGCAAGCCAATATCAGCAAAACCTGATTTACTAAAATCAATCAAAATAACAGGATATTTTTGCCAATCGATTTTATCTTCAATCCAAAGCCCTTCAAAATAATGTTTATTTCCTGAAAAAATCTCCATTAAAGTATTGACTAACAATGATTTACCAAATCTACGCGGGCGTGAAAGAAAATAATAACATCCTTCATCTATCAATTTAAAAATATATTCTGTTTTATCAACATACAACAAATCTTGAGTTCTTAATTTACTAAATTCCTGTATGCCTAATGGTAATTTTTTCATATTCAATCTTATATTTGAGTGCAAAGATACTTAAAATTCTATTATTTTTTTATCTTTTTTGAAAAAATAATCTTTCGTTTTTGACAATTACAAAAAAATACTAACTTTATATGCTAAAAATACGAGAAAAAAATTCTTTAAATTTTAACAATAAAAAAACAATATTTATTTTTGTGCATTATTTTTTATTTTTAAGATTTGTTTTATAATTTTTTTTTGAATAAGGCAACAATTTTGAATTTTATAAGTAATCAATAAAAAAAAATATTTATATTATGAAAAAATACACGCTAAATGGGTTGCTTTGTTTTTTATTTTTGTTGATAAGTCATACCATATCAGCCCAAAATCCTGTTCAAAATATTTTTGATGAGCAAAGAAAAAAATTTGAGGAGATGATGAAAAATCAAAAACAAGATATGGATAAAACCAAAAAACAACAAGAACAAATATTTAAAGAATTTAGAAAACAACAAAACAATGAATTTCTAAAAACACTCAAAAATCAAAAATGGAAGGTTATAAAACCTGAACCCAATATCGAAACAGACGAAAAACCAAAACCAAATAAAATTCCTGTCGCAGAACTAACAGAGGAAGAAAAAAGAAATAATATAGAGGTTCAGACGATTCCACGTTTGGAATTGCCGCCAATTCCTGTGCCTATATATGCTACGCCTACGATTGTGCGTGTGATGGTAGATGCCAAAAAAACTACTAAACAATTGCCAAATTTATCTTTAAACTACTTAAATATTGCTTTACAATTGCCTTATCCTGATAATTTTAAGGTTGAAAAACCAAAAAATATTAATCCAAAAGCCATTGCAGACTATTGGCAAGAGATGAGCGAGAAAGATTATTTGTATTTTTTACAGCAAATTATCAAAATGCGTGTAGAAATGCAACTCAATGATTGGGCTTACTATCGTCTTTTGGAAAATATTGGAGAGCAAATTATGGAAAAAGATAAAAATCTAACCACTTTATTTACTTGGTTTATGTTGTTGCAATCTGGTTATAATGTAAAAATTGGTTTCGAAAACGAAAGTTTATACCTTTTATATCCTGCTCAAACTACGATTTTTAGAAATACTTATTATCGAATTGATAAACAACCTTTTTATGTGTTGAACGCACCAAAATCACAAATGCAAGTAAGTATTTATGAAAATAATTTTGCAGAAGCAAAACTAATTCCTAATCTATCAATTGTCAGAGAACCAAAGATAAGTACAGAAAGTACTAAAAAAACATTAAAATTTAGATATTTATCCAAAGAATATTCGGTTGAAGTAGCTTATAATCCAACAATTATTCAATTATACCAAAACTATCCTTTGACAGATATGAAAATTTATTTTGAAGGAAAACCTACTGAAAGCGTGATTAGTTCGTTAGAAAAATCATTGAAAGAATTGTTAAAAGGAAAAAATGAATGGGAAAGTGTTAATTTTTTATTGGCTTTTGTGCAAAAAGCATTTGAATATAAAACTGACCAAGAACAATTTAATGCTGAAAAACCTTTTTTTATAGAAGAAATTTTACATTACCCTTTTTCTGATTGTGAAGATAGGTCTGTTTTTTTTGCTTATTTGGTTGATAAATTATTAGGTTTGGAGGTTGTAGGCTTGGATTATCCAGGACATATTGCGACAGCAGTTAAGTTTAATCAAGAATTGAATGGCGATTTTGTGATGCACAACAATAAAAAATATTTGATTTGCGACCCTACATATATAGGTGCGTTTGCGGGTGAAGCAATGACTGATTTAAAAAATGTAAAGGCTCAAATTATAGAAATTAAAAGATAGTTTTGGTTTAAGTATCTTGCATTGGACGTGATTTTTTATTTTTTAGAGATAAATTCACGTCCTTTCCAAACCACTTTTTTATTGAAAAAATATTCAAAAAAAACAATTGGAGAAATAAAACAATGAAAAATACTCAAAAAAGGAAAGTAAATAATTAAATTAATTTTCTTAATTTTTTTTAAATTAAAATACAAAAAAAATAATCGTGTAAATTCTATTGCCAAAAAAATAAATAGAAAATAAACAGAAAAAAAAGATAAAATCAATAAAAAAATACCTGAAAATGCTTTGCATAACAATAAAAAAGAAAAAAATAAATTGACTTGCATCGCTCCATAAAGCCATCTTTTGCGTTGAGAAATCCAATCTGTTAATTTTTCTGTTGATTGTGTGAATGACATTGATTTTTCATCATATAATTGTTTAAATTTTCCACCATTTTTTACAATTTTTTGAAACAATAAAAAATCTTCTGTCAAAGAAAAAGGTAAATTTTCATAACCACCAATTTTTTCATATTCTTTTTTTTCGAATGCCATATTATTGCCTATAGAAGTCAGTGCGATATTTTTTTTGGCAAATAAATCAATAATACCAAAAATTTCTGCCCATTCTAATGCTTGCATTTTTCCAAAAAAAGAAGTGCTTTTCGGAATGGTAACGCCTGTAATGATTGCATTTTTTTGATTAAAATACAACATAAAATTTTGTATCCACTCCTTTGAAACGCAAGTATCGGCATCTGTAACAAATATAATTTCGTTTTTTGTTTTTTTTATCAATTGTGCCAATACATTTGTTTTACCTTTTAAATTTGGATTTTCGGAAGGAAAAATATCAAATAAATGAAAATTTGGTTTATTTGCGATAAATTTTTCGATGATAGTTTTTGAGTTATCACTCGAATTATCATTGCCAATCAAAACCTCAAAATAAGGATAAGATAAATTTTGAATATGCGTTAAACATTCTATAATATTATTTTCTTCGTTTCTGACAGCAATTAAAATTGTAATTTCTTTCATTATTTTTTGACAAAAAGTTTACTCGTAATTTTCCATTTTTGATTGATTTTATACATTGTCAAAACATCAATAAATAAATTTTTTCCTAATTTAATTTCTATTTTGACTGACGCAAGTTTGTCATCAATTTTATCAAAATACTGAATTTTATAATAGCTACTTTTGATTTCTTCGGCTGTGAATGGTTTTTTGGTGGCGTTATCAGCCCAACGTTTGGTCAATGTGGCAAATTTATAATTAATGATAGCAGAATCTTTGGCGGTGGCAAACATACTTCCTGCGGTGGTATCGAAAGCGATGGCTAATTTTTCGAGGTTTCCTGTCATATAACCTTCAAAATAATTTTTAATCACTTCGTCAATTTCTTTGGGAGCGATATTTTTTTGTGCAAAAATATTCAAAGAAAAAGAAATAAATAATAACAAAATAAAAGTAAATCTTAACATAAAAAAGGTTTTGTTGAATAAATGTAAAAAAAATTGGTAAAAAACGAAAAATAAATAGAATAATTTTGAAATAAAAGTTTTAGACTTGGGGCAAGATAGATTTTTTATCAGTCTTCCATCGTTTCCATTTGTAAAAGAGCAGTGGCTAACTTTTTTAATTCTGATAAATTGATAATATCTTCTTCTTTTTTGTGAAAAAGTGTGTCTTCGTTTGTTTTTTCTAATTCTATTGAGGCTTCTTTGGCTACATTTTTTGCCTCTCCTGCTATTTTGAGCGTATAAGTATCTTCACAAAGTTGTAACTTTAGAAAATCTGCAACCGCATGCCGAATGCACTCATATTTATCAATGGTAAATATCATCAAAAATTTGTTTGCATTTTTATTGTAAGTGCCTTGTGGATTTTGAATATAATTTTGTTTGTAAAGTTCTTTTATCTTTTGAGTATTGCCAATATTGAGTAATTTATTTCGCATACTATAGAACATTTTTACCAAATCTCCATAATCTCTTTGTTTGCCATCACCATAAAAACTACTCACAAACATTTTTTGGTGTAATTTTTCTACTTTTTTACAATTATCCAAATATTTAAAAAAAACCAACATTTGATGAATTAAAGCAATTTCTTTGGTAGTCAAAAAGCTTTTGCCAAGTGTGCGGATATGTTCTTCCATTTGATTGAAAGCATCAATAAAAGCCAATTTGAATTTTAAGGCAGAAGGTGTTGTATAACTCATTACTATCATACTAAAAGCATCTTTGTTCAATAAATATGCCTTTTGTTTGCGTCCATAATTATCTTCATAAAAGATAGGCTCAAATTTGAGCCTATCTTTTTCACTATTCATATTTTCGATTTCTTCTAAATCTTGAATAGTTTTAGTAATGTCACGTAGTACGTTTTTATGGTCTTTTCCAAAAATTTCTGCAATTTTAAGCGAAGTTG
Source organism: Bacteroidota bacterium (assembly GCA_004293265.1). Taxonomy (GTDB): domain Bacteria; phylum Bacteroidota; class Bacteroidia; order Cytophagales; family Microscillaceae; genus RDXZ01. The sequence continues at coordinate 4,575 of RDXZ01000103.1, forward strand.
TGATGGCTTTTTTGCCTTCGAGTGTTACAAGATTTTCCATTATGAAAGATTTTGTGTTTTACAATTTCAAATTTATTTATGGTTCTTTAAATATTAGAAGAAACTAAGAGTACAAATAATTACAAAAATTATTCTATCATTTTTTTGGATACATTGATATAAAACAAAGTAATATTTTTTTCATTTTCTAAATCTTTTGATGAAATAGGGTGAATAATTTGATGAATATCTTGCCAAAAAAGAGGAACGATTTGTTTTGGATTATGTGTAATTTCAGTAAAATCGACAATACTTTTCCAATCTTTGAAAGTTCTTGTATGAATTTCGGGATTGGTGTTGATAATTTTTTTGAGTGCTTCATAATGCCAATATTTTCCTGAGAATAACAAATTTTCTTCTAATGAAATCTGTGAAGATTGCGCTTCTTGTTTGCTCATTAATCTATACACTTTATGCTCTCCAATTTCATAACCAAATAGTTTAATGGCTTCTAAATTGACTTGTTCGTCATCACTCAAAGATAAAAAACGCCCATATCTGCTCAAATCCAATCTATCTACTATTCCTTTTTCTAATATTTCACCTTGAAAAGAAAAGCCTGATTCGGGTTTGCTTTGCATTAATCTATTTTTATAAATATCAGTCAATAAAATAGGCACTTTATTTTTATGTAAAAATTTCATCAAAAAATTTGAAATTTCGTTATCTCCTAAAATAATAATACCATTTGCCTCCTGATTTTTTGTTCCTAAATCAGGCATTACTAATTTCATTAAATAACCACTCGTCATACTTGTAACCAAAGCCATTACCACCAAAGCAACAAACATTGGTTTATCAATCACGCCCGCCTGCAAAGCCAAAGTAGCTAATATGATTTCCATAGCACCTCTGGCATTAAGCCCAAAACCAACTGCGGCTGATTCTCGCCAACTAAATCCATTGAGATATGCCCCCAAACCTGCTCCAACAACTTTTCCGACAAAAGCAATTACAATCACTAATAAAACCAAAGGAAGTTGAAAATTATCAGCAAAATTGATTTTTAAACCTATCGAAACAAAAAATAAAGGAGCAAAAATATTGGTAACAAAATCGTGGATAATTTCTTTGGTACGTTTGCTAAAATGAATTGAATCACCCAAAGAAACGCCCACAATAAACGCCCCAAATACTGCGTGAATACCAATGGCTTCGGTAAAAGCAGCTCCCAAAAATGCTAAGGTTATCGCAAATGATAAAATTCCACCGGGAAAAGATACGTGTTGGTTAATCCAAGGCAATAATTTATCCAAAGCACGTCTGCCTATGGTTATCATTACACCCGCAAAAGTGAGTGCGGCAAAAAAAGTAAATATCCACGAATTTTGGCTACCTTCGTGCTTCATCAAACCTAAAATGACTGAAAAAATTATCCAACCTGCAAAATCATCAATCATAGCAGAGGCAATAATCATCATTCCCAAAGCCGATTTGAAAATACCTAAATCTAACAAAGTTCGTGCTATCACAGGCAAAGCACTGATGGCTAAGGCTGTTCCCAAAAATAACATAAATACAAATTCGTGCTTTTCAGGTACATTAAAAAAACTTGGAAACAATAAAAAACTCAAAACTCCAATGCCAAAAGGAATTACGCCGCCCATGATGCTCGTGAAAAAGGCTCGTTTTCCCAAACGAAAGACTAAGGCTAATTCGACTTCTAAGCCTGAAATCAATAAAAGTAAAATCACAGAAAGTGTAGTTAATCCATGTAAAACGACAGGGCTACTACCCACAGAAGGAAATAAATATTGATATACTTGTGGAGAAAATGCACCTAATAAGGTCGGACCCAAACAAATTCCTGCTAATATTTCGCCTACTACGGCAGGTTGTTGAAGTTTTTTGGCAAGTTCTCCCATAATTTTTCCGACCAAAAGCATAATGCTTAATTGTAAGAAAAATACAATAAGTTCGTGGTGTGAGAGTTGTTGCATATATTTTGTGGTCAATAATTAAAATTCATTCACAATTTAACTTATTTATGAAGCACAATGTTTTATTGAGTATGCAAAGATAAAAAAATAAATGTATTATATCGAGATAAAAACATATTTTTTTGTATTTTATTTCTTTTTTTGTACTGATTTCAAGATATGATTTTATTCTGTTGCTATTATTTTTTTGAATTTTTCTTGGAGGTTTTCAAAAAAATAACTAATTTTGTAAACGATTTTTTATAACTATTTGTGTATATTGAATAAAAAAGTTGATATTTTGTGCAAGTTATCTGGTGCAAACGTCTGCGCTTGCATAAAGTACCTAAAATAGTTTAGAGAAAGTTCAACTTTTGATGCGTTTTATTTATGAAAAATTATGTTTTCTTATTTTTTATCTTACTTTTTCATCAAAGTTTGATGGCTCAAAAAAATACTTTTTTAGTTTTTGAGCATCTTTTTGATAATCAAAAAATAGGATTAGAAAAACCAATTATCACACAATTTTTGGACACAATTTATATTTCTCGTTTGCAATATTACGTCAGTAATTTTACGAATGAAAAAAAAACGATAGAAAATAATTATTTTTTAATTGCCGTTGATACTCAATATCATACCAAAAAAATTAGTATTGAAAATTTTATTCCACAAAAAAAATTAGGTTTTTCTATCGGAATTTTACCCAAACATAACCAAAAAAATAATCTTTTAAAACAAAAAGGAGATTTAGATTTTAATAAAGGTATGTTTTGGACGTGGGAAAATGGGTATGTTTTTTTTAAATTAGAAGGATATTTTTTTGTTAATAATGAAAAAAAAGGATTTATTTTTCACATTGGTAGCAATGAATGTTTTAGAAATATCGTTTTTGATAATTTTATTTATAAAAAAAACAATACATATCAAATAAAAGTCAATATCGAAAAATTTTTTCCAAAAAAAACAATCAAAGAATGGACAAATAACAAAGGAATTACGATTATGCAGGGCGAAAAAGCAAAAGATTGGGCAGATAGAATTCCTTTATTGTTTCAATTAGAATAAAAGTACTTTTGAGTGCTTTTGTTAGGTCATTGATTGATTTCTAAGAAAAAAATAGATAAAAATAAAAAAAGCATCGAAAAATCAATGCTTTTTTTTATTTGTATAAATTATTTTCGTAGTGCTATAAATGTAATATTTTTGTCATTTTGAGCGAAGCGAAAAATATGCGATTTCGTTTACAAAACGCCTTTAACAAGCAGTTGCTTCACTTCGTTCAGCAGGACAAAGCATTACATTAACAGCACTACCATTATTTTTAATTCATATTTTTACCATCTTTGTCCTCAACAAAAAATACCAACGCCGCCGCAATCATCATAGAAATTCCACCAACTACCATCGCAAAAACAGCTTCTTCATTAAAAAATGTTTTTAAAACTAAACCTAACAAAGCCGCCGCCAAAATTTGAGGAATTACAATAAAGAAATTAAAAATTCCCATATAAACTCCCATTTTTTGTGGTGGCAATGCACCCGTCAAAATAGCATAAGGCATTGTCAGAATACTCGCCCAAGCAAAACCAACTCCTGCCATTGATAAAATTAACATTTCGGGGCTTGTCGCAAAATAAATAGATAATAATCCCAAACCTCCTGCAATCAAACCAACACTATGCACAGTTTTTCTGCTTGTCATACGTACAAAAGGAGCAAACATAAAGGCAAATAACGCTGAAAAACCATTATAAGCCGCAAACATAATACCTACCCAATCAGAACCCTTGTTAAATTCATCTTGTACTTTTTTTAGTTTTTTTCTATTTGCTTCATCTAAATTTATCAAAGAAGCATTTTCTTTTTTTGTAAAAAATGTAGCAAAACTAATCGAAACAACGACTTCTTTTTGTCCATTATTTAATTTTTGGTTATATTTTCCAAGTAATTTTTTTGTTTCTTCGAGTTGTTCTATGCTTTTTTTTCGTTTTTCAATTTCTTTTTCGTCTTTAGTTTCAGGAAGTTTTCTCTGATTGTTTTCAATAGATAAATATGCTTTTTCTAAAGTTTGGATAGTTTCTTTATCTAATTTCATATCATAAATTGTACTTGTAACGCTGGGAGTAGTATAAATCCACATCGCAAACAAAGCTAACCACGAAAAAAATTGAACAAAAGTTAATTGACGCATCGTGGCAGGCATATTCCAAAAATCAGTAAAAATTTCTCCAAAACTTGATTTTTCTTCGTGATGTTCTCCACCATTAAACGTCTGCATTTGTTCAGGCGAGTATTCTTTGGTCGTGAAAACTGTCCACATCACTGCCCCAAAAAACGCCGCACCACCCAAATAAAAAGACCACACAACAGAATCAGGAATCTGACCTTCGCCTGCGTCATTCGAAACCATAAACCATTGGCTTAAAACATAAGGCAAAACCGAAGCAATCACAGAACCAACGCCAATAAAAAAAGTTTGTGTAGCAAAACCTAACGTCCTTTGTTTTTCAGGCAACATATCACCCACAAAAGCCCTGAATGGTTCCATAGAAACATTGATAGAAGCATCTAAAATCCATAACATACCCGCCGCCATCCACAAAGTAGAAGAATGAGGCATCACAAACAAAGCAATGGAGGCTAATAAAGCACCAATGGCAAAAAAAGGTCGTCTGCGTCCCCACTTTGGACTCCAAGTATTATCACTCAAATAACCAATGATAGGTTGCACTAAAAGCCCCGTAGTTGGTGCCGCAATCCAAAGGATTGCAATATCATCAATGTTTGCACCTAAGGTTTGAAAAATACGGCTTGTGTTTGCATTTTGTAAAGCAAAACCAAATTGTATTCCCAAAAAACCAAAGTTCATATTCCAGATTTGCCAGAAAGAAAGGCGTGGTTTTTCTCTAAAAATTGTCATTATTTACTTTTTTATTGTTATATTTATTTCGATACCAAATTTAAAGGCACTAAATAAATACAAAATTGTAATAAAAACAAGATTTTTTTGTATTTTTTTATATTTTTTTTTCAAAAAAGCAAAAAAACGTAAAAAATAATATTATTTACTACCTTTTTTTGTTTTTTTCACAATTTTCTTTGGTACAATCTCCATAAAAAATTAAAGAATGATGAACAATATTAAAATTTAATATATCACCAATTTTGGACTGAATGGTTTGCAAACGCGGGTCGCAAAACTCAATCACTTGATGACATTTCATACAAATTAAGTGGTCGTGTTGTTTGTATCCATAAGATTTTTCGTATTGAGCAAGATTTTTTCCATTCCCAAATTGATGTTTAACTACCAAATTACACTCCACCAATAATTCTAAAGTATTATAAACGGTCGCTTTGCTGACGCGATAGTTTTTATTATCCATACTTATCCAAAGTTCATCAGCATCAAAATGATCGGTTCGTGAATAAATTTCTTCTAAAATGGCTAATCTTTCAGGCGTTTTACGCAGTTGTTTTTGTTCAATATAAGCAATAAAAATCTTATTGATTTCTTCCAATGTTTGTGAATCCATAATCAAAATATTTGTGTATTTATTCTATAACATAAAAAAAACTTACAAAGTTTATAGATTAAAAAATTTTATTGATTTTCTAAAAACTTATGTAAGGTAATGTTTTTATTTTCGTTTTTTTTTAAGTATATCAATTTTCGATAGGCATTGTAAAATAAAAAGTTGAGCCTTTTCCAAGTTCGCTTTCTATCCATATTTTTCCACCATGTAAATCTACAAAATCTTTGCACAACATCAATCCAAAACCTGTTCCTCTTTCGCCTTTTGTGCCTTTGGTTGTAAAAATAGTACCGCTAAATATTCTATCAATATTTTGTTCAGAAATACCTACTCCTGTATCACTTACCCCACAAATAGCAAATTTTTGGTCTTCGCTCATTTTGGTAGAAAGTGTGATTTTACTGCCGTCATCAGAAAATTTGATAGCATTGGTAATTAAATTACGAAAAATAACCAATAACATATCTTTATCTGCTAATACATTTTTAATTTTGTCGTCAGTGTTTATTTCAAATTTTATTTTTTTATCTAAATAAGCAAAATCACTAAATTTTTTAGCTTTTGCGGCAACTACTTCATTCAAATTTATTTTTTCTATTATTAACACCAAACCTTCCAATTGCGTCTGTCCCCAATACAACAAATCTTCGGTAAGTGTCAAAGTTTTTTCCATATTGCTATTCAACATTGGAATAAAATTTTTTACTTCTTCGAAAGTCAAGTTATTATCTTTTAATAAATCTAATATGCCTTTCAAAGAAATCAAAGGAGAACGCAAATCGTGTGCTACTAATGAAAATAATTTATTTTTTGTTTGGTTCAATACCTCTAAATTTTGATTTTGTAGTTTTATTTTCATATTTTGTTGTGATAAAATATCTGCTTGACCAGTGATTTGTTGTTTTTGAGCCTTTAACAATTGATTATTTTTTTTATTGGCTATATATTTTTGAGTGATTAATAATATCAATAAAAAAAGCAACACCAAAACCGAAATCACTAAATAAAGTGTTATTTGTTGAATTTTATTTTGTTTGGCTAATTCACTTGTTTCTAATATATCAGTTTTATGGGCATATTGAAATTTTAGTTCTTCAATTTTTTGTTTTTTTATAAAACTATCATATTGTTTGAGTAGATTTTCTGCTTTTTCTTTGTAATCCAATGCTTTTTCAAAATCTTTTTTTGTTTTATGATAAAGAGAAACACAATCATAAAATGAAAAATAAGAATGTATATCGTTTAATTTATCTTTTTGTTTCAATTTTGATAACAAATCAAATCCTTTTGCAATATTTTTGTCAGCGTTTTCTAAGTCGTTTTTTTCGATATAAATACTAATCATATCAGTCAAAGAAATTATTGCATTGGCAATATTATCAAACTCAATACTTGTATTGACATCTATTTCAAGTAATTCTAAGGCTTTTTCGTATTTTTTTTCTTTGTAATACAGTGTTCCTAAATTTCCCTTAATCAGTCCTATCCAAACTTTATCTTTATATTCGATAGCATGTTGCAAAGATTTTTCATAATATTTTTTCGCTTCTTCATATTGATTAATTTTATAATAAATCAATGCCAATGTATTATAATTTTTCCAATTACTTTTTTTATCGAGTAAGTGATTATATTTTTTTACCTCTAACAAATACTTTTTGGCTTCTTCAAAGTCATTGATTTGATAAAATAAATTTCCCAAATACATTTTTATAGTAGTTAAAAGATATAAATTTTCTTTTGCTTCGCTATTTTGTAAAGCCTTCAAAAAATAATCGATGGCTAATGTTTTACCTAAATTTTGATACTTATAATGTATGCCTAATGATACATAAAGTTTATAACTTATTTTTTGATTGTTTTTAGATAAATATTTGAAGAAATACAAAAGCATTTTTTCATTTTGTTTTGTATCAATTTCGTAATGAATACTTGTATCGCAAGCCATTTCTAAGATTTTGGTTTTATTTGCAATAGAAGATGCCTTGTCAAATTTTTGGATAAGATTTTCGTAGTATTCTTTTCTCTCAAATTTTGATTGAGCAATACATACATCAATGACCAGAAAAGTGAAAAATATCAATAAAATAACAAAAGAAGTAAAAGATAATTTCATAAATTTTTATAAAGCAAAATAGTTATTGTTTACTTGTAAAACGAATAAAATATATGCCTTGTTTGCTTAATTCGTTAAATAACCACTATAAATAGACAAAACTCTAAAAAATTTAGACTAAATACAAAATAATATTCTGATTCAATTATTATATACAAGTGTTAATAACTAAAAAAGTGTTATGTTATTCTTTTATTATGATAAAAAATATTATTGCTATTTTATTATAGTGCAAACAATAGCAAAAATCTTACTTTATTTTAAACACATACAAAAATTTTGTTCACAAATTTTTATAAAATAAATAAATTGACTATTTTTGCACACATTTAATTTATTTTAAAAAAATAATACATAAAAACAATGAAAAATTTATTCAACGCCAATGATGTTGCTCAAACGATTGAAAGAATTAATCAATTAACTCCAACAACCAAAGGATTGTGGGGAAAAATGTCAGTCGGTCAAATGTTGGCACATTGTAACGTGCCTTACGAGTTTGTTTATGATAATATTCACGCAAAGCCCGGTTTTTTTATGAAAATTATCTTAAAACTTTTTGTAAAAAGTGCTGTAGTAGGTGAAAAACCTTACAAAAAAAACTCGCCAACTGCTCCCGCTTTTGTTATCAAAGAAGATAAAAATTTTGAAACCGAAAAAAAACGTTTGATTGATTATCTTGAAAAAACATTGGCATTAGGCGAAAATCATTTTGACGGAAAAGAATCTGTTTCGTTTGGAAAATTATCTAAAAATGAATGGAATATTATGTTTTCTAAGCATCTTGACCATCATTTACAACAATTTGGTGTATAATATTTTTACTTTTGTAAATCCAAAAATTTACAAAAGTATTTTAATTTTTTTTGTATGAAAATAAATATTTCTTTTTTTCTGTTGATTTTTTTATTTACTTTTCAGATTTCAAAAGCCCAACAAAAAAATATGTACGGCATTGCACATTTGTCAATTTTACCTTTACGCACCGAGCCTTCGAATCAAAGTGAGTTGTGTACTCAAATTTTATTTGGTGAAATTTATAAAGTAATCAAAATTTCGCCCGACGAACAATGGTTTTATATCGAAAACAATTTTGATGAATACAAAGGTTGGCTTAACAAAGGTCAATTTAAAGAAATTTCTGAAAAAGAATTTAAAGAAATTGCGGCAAAAAAAAAGGAATATTTGTGCCAACAATACACAAAAACACTTTTGAGTATCGATAAAACCAAAGAAATACCCATCGTTTTTGGAGCAAAATTGAATAAAATTGATGAAAATACTTGTAAAAATAATGATTTTTTTTATACATATTCATTCTCAGAAGATAATCAAAACCTAAGTTCAAATCATATCGAAGCACTTTTAGAAGATGCTTATATTTTTTTGAATGCACCTTATCTTTGGGGCGGAAAAACCCCATTCGGAGTCGATTGCTCAGGTTTTACACAACAAATTATGCGTGCCAATGGCATCAAAATTAAAAGAGATGCTTATCAACAAGCAGAACAAGGCGAAAAAATTAATCAATTAGAAAATACAAAAACAGGCGATTTGGCTTTTTTTGTTAGAAACAATCGAGTGGTTCACGTGGGATTGATTATTGAAGACAAAGATTTACCAAAAAATAAACCTAATCATAAACCTGATGCCACAATTCAAAAAAATGAACGTTGGATAATGCACGCTTTAGAATGTGTACGAATTGATAAATTAGATGAAAAAGGAATTTTTAACCTTGATAACAAACAATATTCTCATTTTTTACATAGTTTAAAAAGATATATCAAATAAAATGAACAAAGCATTTTTAGTGTTAGCTGACGGAATGACCTTAGAAGGACAAGCGATTGGCAAAAAAGGAACGACCACAGGCGAATTATGTTTTAATACAGGCTTGACAGGTTATCAAGAAATTTATAGCGACCCTTCTTATTTTGGGCAAATTATTATCAATACAAATACACATATCGGAAATTATGGCGTACTCGAAGCCGAAAACGAATCGAGCAAAGCACAAGTAAGTGGAATGGTTTGTAATGCGTTTTCAAATAATTATTCGAGGGCACAGGCAGATGATTCGTTACAAAATTATTTAGAAAAAAATGAAATTGTTTCAATTTCTAACATTGATACGCGTGCTTTGGTCAAACATTTGAGGCGTAAAGGAGCTATGAACGCTATTATTTCTTCTGAAATTTTTGATATTGACGAACTTAAAAAACAATTGACTCAAACCCCAAAAATGCTCGGAATGGAACTTTCGTCAAAAGTAAGTACTCAAAAACCTTATTTTTATGGCAATGAAAATGCGGCATATAAAGTGGCAGTGTTAGATTTGGGAATTAAAACCAATATTTTAAGAAATTTTGAAAAAAGAAATATTTTTGCACAAGTTTTTCCTGCTAAGACTTCTTTTGACGAAATGGAAAAATTTAATCCTGATGGTTATTTTATTTCTAACGGACCTGGCGATCCATCAGTAATGGGATATGCAATTGATACTGTTAAAGAAATTTTGAAGGCTGACAAGCCGATATTTGGAATATGTTTAGGGCATCAAATTTTAGCTTTAGCTAATGGGGTGAATACTTATAAAATGCATAATGGGCATAGAGGATTGAATCATCCAGTAAAAAATATACTCACAGGAAAATCAGAAATAACTTCACAAAACCATGGTTTTTCAGTAGTGAAAGAGGATGTTTTGAGTAATAATAACCTAATAATTACTCATATTAATTTGAATGACGACACTATTGAAGGAATAAAATTAAAGAATAAAAAAGCGTTTTCGGTACAGTATCACCCTGAGGCAGCACCTGGTCCTCACGATTCAAACTATCTTTTTGATCAGTTTGTGGATTTCTTTTAAAAAAGATGTGGATAACTATTTAAATTATTGAAATTCAATATATTATAAAAAAAGCTTGATTGTTAACATCAAGCTTTTTTCTTTTACTGGATTATAAT
>RDXZ01000104.1 GCA_004293265.1 Bacteroidota bacterium
ATCAAATAATCCTTAAAAAAGCCCTCAAAAATGTAAAAAATATATAAAATTTTTGTAATCATTTTGCACACCATTGTATTTTTGTCCAAAGTCTAAAATTTTTATTCCTTAGTAAAACCAAAAATGAATGAATATCAAAAATAAAATTTCTTGGATAACAAAGTTTTTTTATCCAAAAAAAATTAAAATAAAAAATAAATCTAAAATATTTTTTTGAAAAAAACTAATTTTTGGTGCAAAAGAAATGACTATCAATAAAGATTAGGCATAAAAATTGAATAGTTTTTAGAAAATTTTGTTCAATATTTTTTTTTCTCATAAATAGTAACTAATTTTGATAAAATTTTATGATATGTTGGTAATTTGAACTAAAAAATTAGACCTAACAATAAAAAAAGAATAAATCTTAAAATTTAAACAAAAAAAAAACTTATGACTACTAAGGAGTTTAATTTTTTTGAGTATCATTCTCAAATTACTCAAGATAATATTATTTTATCTTACAAGGGACCGCTTACTGATGTTTTGTTAGCAGAATTTAGTCGAGATATTCGATTAAAACTACAACAAGAAAGCCCTAAAATCGGTAAAAAAGTTTTTGCAATTTTTATGGAATTAGCCCAAAATGTGTTATATTATTCTAAGGAAGTAAATCATTTTGGCAATCAAGACAAAGTTGGTACTTTAGTAATTGTACAAACTGATGATGCCTTTAAATTAATTACAGGCAATTTAGTTTATAAAGATGCAGTAGCAAGACTGGTCGAAAAATACAACACAATCAATGCACTGGATAGAGAGGCTTTGCGTGAGTACAAACGTAAATTACGCAACGACCCACAAGGAGAAGAAAGTAAAGGAGCAGGAATTGGGTTGGTGCAAGTGGCATTGACCGCAGGCGGACCTTTGGAAGTCAAAATCAAAGAGTTACCCGGTGAATTTGCTTTTTATGCTCTTTTTGTTTCTGTTCCTAAAAATGGCGTAGAGGAAGGAGAATAAAAAAAAATTAACGAAATTATTTAGAAAACAAATAATTTTTATTATTTTTGCAATTATTTAAAAACTCATATTATAAATTTTTATTCTATTAGAATGGAGAATCTCGAAATTAAAGGAGAAAGTGGCGTTTATTTCATACCTGAAGTAAAACTTAATGCTGCTTCGGGTATCTGTGAAATATCAGGCGAATCTTATTTGGAAGATACCGACGAATTTTACAATAATTTAATTCAATGGCTCGAAAATTATATCAAAGAAGTAAGAAAAGCAATCACTTTTAACTTCAAACTCACTTATTTTAATACAAGTTCTTCAAGAAGTATCTTGAATATTTTACGTGTATTAAAAAAATATGAGGAAGATAGCGGGCAGGTTATTGTCAATTGGTATTACCCTGAAGACGATGACAGCATCAAAGAAGAAGCAGAAGATTATATGAAAGATACGGGTTTAAAAATCAATATGTTTGATTTTGAACCAGAAGACTAATTTTTTAGTGCTATTTTTTATTTTAGTGATAAAATTTTTATATTTTATCACTAAAATAATTGCTTCTTATTGTAGTGAACTATTTACATTATACTTTTACTATCTTTTTATCAAAAATGCGATATATCTTCTTTATTATTTGTTTAATCTTTTTTAACTTTTCCTTTTTAGCAGGGCAAGGCAAACAACCTGTGCCTAAAAATGACATCGAGGAACTCAACGAAAAGTTAAGCAAAGCCAAAACAGGAAAAGAAAGGTCTGATGTTTTGTATAGTTTAGCCACTACATACCTTTCTAAAAATTCAGCAGAAGCAAAAAAATTCGCAGAACAAGCCCTCAAAGAAGCAGAGGAAGAAAAATATAATGAAGGAATTTTGAAAAATGCTAACTTTTTGGGCGATTTATACCTAACACAAAATGGTGAGGCAGAAATGGCAATCAATTATTTTACAAGGGCTTTAAAATTAAAACAAATCACAGGCGACGAAGTTGGTATCGCAGAAGGACATCACCGAATCGGAACGGCTTATGTCGTCAAAGGAGATAATGAAATGGCAGTTGAGTCTTTCCAAAAATCTTTGGTATTAAGAGAAAAACAAAACGACAAAAAAGGAATCGCTAATACTTTGACAAATCTCGGAGTCGTGTATTATAAAGAAGGAAATTATAATGAAGCACTCCGTTATCATAGACAAGCATTGGATATTGCTGATAATATTTCTGATAGTAAGTTGATTATGACTAACCTGTATCGTTTAGGTGAAAATTATTTTAAATTAAGGGATTATGTAGAAGCAAAAAAAAGTTACGAACAACAAGAATTTAAAGCAAAAAAAGAAAATAATAAAATAGAATTACAAAGGGCTTATTTAGGACTTTCCCAACTCTCAGTAGCACAAGACGACTACAGAAAGGCATTCCAATATCATCAAGAATATGTAAAATTGAAAGAATCTATTTTTAAAGACCAACAAACTGACGCACAAGATGTTATCAGAGTTACAGATGATATTATTAAAAAACAAACACAAGAAAGAGAATTATTGACAGCCCAAAACCGAATTTCGCAACTATTGATTTTAGTTTCTACTATTTTTGTTATCTCTGCTCTTATTTTGATTGTGTTTTTGTATAGAAATAACAGACAAAAAGTAAAAATTAATCAGTTATTAGGCGAACAAAAATTAGGCGTTGAACAACAAAACGTAGTTTTAGAAGCACAAAAATCTGCCTTAGAACAACAAAAAATAGAAATAGAAAGAAAAAGTAAAGAATCAGAAGAACGAAAAAACCAAATTGAGGCGCAAAACGAAGCCATTAACCGAAAAAATGAAGCCTTAGAAGCAACTTTTAAAGAAATTGAACGAAAAAATAAAGATATTACTGCCAGTATTAATTATGCTAAAAGAATACAAGAGTCTTTATTGCCTACTACTCAACAAATGAATGAAGGTTTAAAAGATTATTTCGTTTTGTTTAGACCTCGTGATATTGTTTCAGGTGATTTGTATTGGTTTGCCTACAAACATGGAAAAATTTTTATTGCCGTTTTAGATTGTACTGGACATGGCGTGCCAGGCGCTATTATGTCTATGTTGGGCGATTCTTATCTCAATCAAGTCATCAATTTACAAGGAATTACTGACCCTGAGTGGATTCTCAACGAATTACATCAAAGTATCGGAAGTGCATTGAACCAAGAAGAAACTAAAAACCAAGACGGAATGGACGTGGCTTTGTGTGTGATAGACCCACGAAAAAATACGGTAGAATATGCAGGAGCCGCACGACCTTTGTTGTTTGTCCAAGATGGAATTATGCAGGCTTACGAATCTTGTAAACTTCCTATTGGAGGTTTTCAAAAAGACAGAGAAAGAGTTTTTGAAAAATATACTTTAAAAATTGATAAACCTACTTGTTTTTATATTTTTTCCGATGGATTTCAAGACCAGTTTGGAGGTCCAAAAGGTCGTAAATTTTCTAAACAACGTTTAGATGATTTATTATTAGAACATCACCACGAAACAATGCAAGAACAAAGAAAAATTTTAAATAAAACTTTAATCGATTGGATGGGAGAAAATAGACAAATGGACGATATTTTGGTCATCGGTTTTAGAATGAACCCAATGACTGCTTAAAATCATTACCCAAATATTTATTTGTTATCCAAATTAAACTAACATCAAAACAAAAAAGAAGTGAAAAATAATATAAAAAAAATTTTTAATTCTTTAAAAAAATATACCTTATAAAAAAATGGAAGATATTATTATAAAAGAATCCCCCACTACCCCAGAAGTATTGCTTGACTTTCAAAAAAGTGAATTTGAAATCAAAGGTGTATCTATCCCCGAAGATACAGAGGAATTTTATGCACCCATCTTGGAAGCCATCGAAACTTATATGAAAGATGAAAGACCAGAAAAAATACAAATCGCTTTCAAACTTATTTATGTCAATACAAGTACCTCAGCAGTACTAGGGAGAATTATTAAATTATTAGAATCAAGTGATGACCCCAATTTACAAATCGTTATTCAATGGTATTATGAACAAGAAGACGAAGATATGAAAGATTTGGGAGAAGATTTTAATTCTTTTTCTGATATTAAATTTGAGATGATTCCTTGTGAGGAAATTATATAATAAAAAAATAACAGCCTTTGGAACAATATCAAAAAGTATTTAAAGATATTTTTAAATAATATAATATTGAAAAAATATAGTTTTTTTTGTATAAAAAATAATAAGGCTATTTTCAATTCATAAAAATAGCCTTATCAAACAAAAAATATTTGCGTTGTTTATGCTTGTTTTACAAACTGAACACTCAAAACCAATTTGATATCATCACCTACCAAAAGCCCGCCTGTTTCGGTCAAGGCAGACCAAGTTAAACCAAATTCTTTTCTGTTTATTTTTCCTGAGATTTCAAAACCAGCTTTGATTTGTCCATAAGGGTCTTTGGCAACTCCTCCAAATTCTACGGCTAAATCTACTTCTTTTGTAACATCTTTGATAGTTAATTTTCCTTTCAAAGTATAATCACTGCCACTTTTTTTGACTAATTCAGAAGAAACAAAATTGATAGTTGGAAATTTGTCTGCACTAAAAAAATCATCAGATTTTAAATGCCCATCTCTTTGCTCATTGTTTGTGCTGATGCTATTGACATTGGCAAAAAAACTTGCTTTCACGTCTGTAAAGTCATCTTTTTCTGTGTCTAATTCTCCACCAAATTGAGTAAAAGAACCTGTAACGGTTGATATAACTAAGTGTTTTACTTTGAACTGCACCTCAGAGTGTGTAGTATCGATTGACCATTTTGCCATTTGTATAAAAAGTTTTTTTTAATGAAAAAAATTAAATGTTATTATATTTAATGTTATAACATCAAATAAAATAAAAAGTTCAAAAAAATGTATTTTTTTTTATTTTATTTCTTATCTTTGCAAAAAATAAATACATTATGAAAAAAAATATCTTCTTTTTTTGGTTAATATTATCCATTTTTCCCTTTTTTTCTGCCTCTTTTATTAATGCACAAGAAAAATTATTACAATCAGGTCCGATGGTTGGTTATTCATCTATGCGTGAAGTTTTGCTTTGGGTACAAACCAAAGAACAAGCAAAAGTTTATTTTGAATATTTTGAAATAGGCAATCCAAAAACCAAACAAAAAAGCGAAATAATAGAAACCACCAAAGAAAATTCTTTTGTTGCAAAAATTATAGTCGCTGTTGTTCCTGATAAAAAATACGAATACGAATTATATATCAACCAAAAATTAGTCAAACGTCCTTATCCTTTGCAGTTTCAGAGCCAAACAATGTGGCAGTGGCGAACCGAACCACCTACTATTCGATTTGCTTTGGGAAGTTGTAATTTTGTCAATGAAACCAACTATGACAGACCGGGAAAACCTTATGGCTCTGGGCATCAAATTTTTAAAACGATTGTAGAAAAAAAACCTGATTTTATGATTTGGTCAGGGGATAATATGTATTTGAGAGAGCCAGATTGGGACTCTCGTACAGGCATTAGGCATCGCTACACATACGACAGGGCATTGCCTGAGTTACAAGCATTGCTGGGTTCGGTGCATCATTATGCCACTTGGGACGACCATGATTATGGACCTAATGATTCAGATAGAACTTATCAACTTAAAAATCAAACTAAAGAAACTTTTGAATTATTTTGGGGAAATCCAATCGGAGAAGGTGGTGGCGGAATTAGTAATAAGTTTGTTTGGGGAGATATTGAAATTTTTTTATTAGATGATAGATGGTTTCGCTCTGCGGATAATTATAAAGGTGGAAAATCTGAAATGTTAGGCAAACAGCAATTAGAATGGTTATTAGAAAGTTTAAAAAGTAGTAATGCTTCTTTTAAATTTGTGGTAAATGGTAGCCAAATGTTAAACGATTCGGCTTCTGATTGGTTAGAAATGTTTAGCAAACACAAAGAAGAATATGATGAATTTTTAAGACGTTTAAAATTGGATAATGTTTCGGGAGTAATGTTTTTGACAGGAGATAGACACAGCACAGAACTTTCGATGATGAAACGAGAAGGTTTTTATCCTTTGTATGATTTGACTGTTTCGCCTTTGACTGCGGGTGCGGTGGGTGATAAAGGCAAAAATGATAAAAATTCTTATCGTGTACCTGATACTTATTTTGGTGAAAATAACTTTGCTATCTTAGAAATTACTGGAAAAAGAAAAGAAAGAGTATTAAAAATTACTATTTTTGGAACAGAAGGCAAAGAAATTTGGACAAAAGAAATCAAAGCAACTGAATTAAAATAAACACATATCAGAAAGTAGTTTTGGAATATTTTAAAAGTTTTTATTGATTATAAACCATTGATTATCAAACTATTAAACCTATAAAATCTTATAGGTTTAAAATTCTAAAACTATTTTCTGATATATATTATGAAAAATTATACCTCAAAAAAATCAAAATCTAAAAAGTTGACATTCTTAAATTGATTTCTTTATGTTTAACTTTTTTTCCTCTTTTTTCTAAAAACTCATTTTGTTTTTGTTGATTGTTTGAAAGTAAATTATCCATATATTCTCTGACGATATTTGGTTCAATATTTACCTCTTTTCCGTCTGTAATGGCTTCATTAGCATAAGAAGTCAATAAACTTCCAATTTGAGATTGAAACAAATCAACAGAGGCAAACATATCCACTCCGACCACTTGGTTGCCTGTAACGACCACCACGCCAATTGTTTCTTTATCATTTGTGAATATTTTTGTAAAATAATCGACATATTTTTGATTTTTTTGTTGAAAATCTTTTGAATTATTTTGAGCAGTATAAGCTTGTGTTTCAGTTTTTGTATTATTTTCATTGTTAGAACGCCTTACTTCTCCCCAGACGGCTTGTTGGTTTTGTTCTTTTTCAACTTTTGCTCTTAATTTTAGGCTGGCTGTGCCATAATATTTTTGAAAATTCTTATTTTTTTCAATTTTTTGTTCTTCATATTCCCATCTTCCTTGTTCGACACAAAAAACCGATACGTCAATAGCAGGACTCGAAGGTGGCAAAACAATATCTTTAGCAATTACTCTGTCTTGTTTTCCACCTTGTATAATTTCACCTGCCATAATATAAATTGTGTCTTTGCATATGTTTTGTATCATCAAAGTATTTACTTCTCCATCTTCTGTTCTGATTTGATTTCGAGGGGAAAGTGCATTACTATTACGATTAGAAATTCTGTTATCATCAAGTATTCTTCTTTGGTTAGTTGGAGGTTGTCTGATATTTGTTCTTGTATTTTCGTTTCGAATATTGGTATCTCCTTTCATTTCTGTAATCAAAATTTGATTATTGGTAATGGCTTTTTTCAGAGGTATATATTTTCCGATAGATTTTTGATATTTCAAAAAAGAACTATTGGCACGAATAGGATACAAACGTAGGTTTTCAAATTGATAAAAATCTTTATTTTGTGTTTCAAATCGAACAGAAAGATTGTTATAATTATAATCTTGGGCTTTGATGAAAGGAAAAAATCCAAACAAAATCAAAATAAATAAAATATTTTTCATATTTTTAATAATTGTAAGATGAGAAGTTTTTTTAGAAAATACAAATCAATTAAAACTTTTTTCGGGGTTAAGAACTAAATAATCATATTTTATCAAAGTGTTGCAATTTTGGACAACATCACTCAACAAATATACATCTTTTTTTAGAAATTATTACAAAAAAATGATAAAAATGATAAAAAATATATTTTGCAAACGATTACACAAAAAATAATTTTAATTTTATGCAATTCGTTCAAA
The DNA here is from genome assembly GCA_004293265.1 of Bacteroidota bacterium. Taxonomy (GTDB): domain Bacteria; phylum Bacteroidota; class Bacteroidia; order Cytophagales; family Microscillaceae; genus RDXZ01. The sequence goes on from RDXZ01000104.1 coordinate 7,806, forward strand.
AAACTTTTATAATTTTGCCATTATTTTATATGTTGTTATAAATATTAAACTAAAAAAAATAAACAATGAGTTTTATCCATAAAATACATGCGCGACAAATCTTAGATTCTCGTGGCAATCCAACTGTGGAGGTTGAAGTAATTACAGATGAAGGCATTATTGGGCGTGCGGCAGTGCCATCGGGTGCTTCTACGGGCAAACACGAAGCAGTCGAATTGCGTGATAATGATAAAAATATTTACATGGGAAAAGGCGTTTTGAAAGCCGTTGAAAATGTAAATAAAATTATTTTTCCTGCTTTAGACGGCTTAGAAGTTTTCAATCAAAATCATTTAGATAAAATTATGATTGAATTGGACGGCACACACAACAAAGCAAAATTAGGAGCAAACGCTATTTTGGGTGTATCGATGGCGATTGCTAAAGCCGCCGCACAAACTTTAAACATGCCTTTATATCGTTATATTGGTGGTGTAAACGCCAACACTTTGCCTGTGCCTATGATGAATATTTTGAATGGTGGCTCACACGCAGACAATGGCATCGATTTTCAAGAGTTTATGATTATGCCAACAAAAGCAACAAGTTTTTCACACGCGTTGCGTATGGGAACTGAGGTTTTTCATCATTTGAAAGCTGTTTTGAAAAGCAAAGGCTTGGCAACAAATGTAGGAGATGAAGGTGGATTTGCACCAAATTTTAAAAACAACGTTGAAGCATTAGAATCTGTATTGCAAGCCATCGAAAAAGCAGGTTATAAACCGGGTGAAGATATTTTTATTGCTTTAGATGCAGCAAGTTCTGAATTTTATGACGAAGAAGCAAAAGTTTATCATTTCAAAAAATCAACAGGAGAAAAACTTACTTCTTCTCAAATGGTGGGTTATTGGAAAGAATGGGTAGATAAATATCCAATTATTTCTATCGAAGATGGTATGCAAGAAGATGATTGGGCTGGCTGGAAAGAAATGACTGATGTTTTAGGAAAACGTATTCAATTAGTAGGTGATGACTTGTTTGTTACGAATGTAAGTCGTTTGACGCAAGGCATCGAGCAAGGCGTAGCCAATTCGATTTTAGTAAAAGTAAATCAAATTGGTTCTTTGACTGAAACTATCAATGCTGTCAATTTGGCTCATAAAAATAAATACAAATCGGTAATGTCGCATCGTTCAGGCGAAACTGAAGATGTTACAATTGCTGATTTAGCAGTGGCTTTGAACACAGGACAAATCAAAACGGGTTCTGCTTCTCGTTCGGATAGGATAGCAAAATACAATCAATTGTTAAGAATAGAAGAAGAATTAGGTAGCAATGCTTATTTTCCTGCTAAAAATTTCTAAGATTGTAAAAATAAAAAACTTTGTTGTTATCAAAAAAATACAACAAAGTTTTTTTTGTAAGTATTTAGGCTTTTGTGGTATTTTTATTTTTTTGGAAACTCATATTTCTCTATTTGAAATGTAGTGAAACATTACAACCATTTTATTTTTATTTTGTATTTTTAGGAATTTGGTAAGATGAACGATTTTCAGGTAAAAAATTCAAAGTACTAACTACTTTTCTCCCCGTCTGTGTTTCAAGTTCCAAACGAGCATTTCCTGCAATATTTCCGCCATCTGTGGCACATTCTTTCATATCTTGATAAGTTTGAGCATCGCGTGCCTCTGTAAATTCTGCGGTTGCTTCCTCTGCCAAAATCATAAAAGCAAGTTCGAGTCGCGTCATATTATCACGCAAAGATTGTTTTTTCAAGCCTTTGAGTTCGCTATGTTGCTTAGGAGTAATACCAAAAGCACCTTTTGAAATGATACTTGTAAGGACTGCATATTGTTGAGTAGAATTGATGCCACGTTTTCTCCAAATGCCTTCTAATTCATCTCTTACCTCAATACTTTTTAGTCTTTTTTCAATCCAAGCATCACTATAACCTTGTTTTTGATAATAAAGACGTTTTTTTTCAAGGTAATTTTCGCTTTCGTTGATGACTTCTTCAAGTAATTTTACTTCTTTTTTGGCATTGTCAAAAGCAATTACCAAAGAGAGTTTAAAATCGACTACTTCTTCAGTATTTCTGCTTAAAGTTACTACAAAATTACATTGCAATTCGTTGAGATAATAGAAACTTAAGTATTTTGTACCTCTTGCCCCTTCATTTTTCACTGCCTCCGTTTCAAACGGAAGTAGTCCAAGTTGTTCAAGTTGTTTTTGATACTTATTGATGGTTTCAATAAGATTTCTATGCTTGATATTCAAGCCTTTAGCGATGATACGGCTATCTACTACTTGTATGCCGTTTAATTTTTGGATTTCGAGTTGTTCCATTATATTTATTTTTTTAAGTTGTATTTTATTTTATTTGTTTAATGCTTTTTCTAAAAGATTGTGTAGTCGTTTATTTTCTTCTTAGATAAGTTATTTTTTCGTTAATTTTTGTTTAGAGTTTGTTTTTTATAATTTGCTCAAGCTCTTCATAGGTAGGCAAGCTATCTTTTAAGCTATCAGGAATGTTTTTAGTGAGTTTATAAGAAGCAACTCCCATAGGTTTGCTCATGTCACGTAAGGCATATTCTACTACTGTATCATTTTTATTTTTACATAAAAGCAACCCAATAGAAGGTTTATCTTCGGGCTGTTTTACTAAATCATCAACTACTGACAAGTAAAAATTCAATTTACCTATATATTCAGGCTTGAAGTCGTCTATTTTGAGTTCAAGCACTACAAAACATTTGAGTTTGAAATGATAAAAAAGCAAATCAATGTAAAAATCTTGTCCACCTACTTCTATGTGATGTTGCCTACCTACAAAAGCAAAACCTTTACCCAAAGTGAGTAAAAATTGAGTGATATTTTGCACAAATTCTTTTTCTAAATCTGTTTCATGTCGTTTTTCTTCTTGTGAAATAAAGTCAAAAATATACTCATCTCTAAATATCTGTCGTGCTAAATCAGAATCAAGAGGCGGTAAGAATTTCTCAAAATTATTGGGTAAAACACCAAAAGCATTATGTACTTTTAGGTCTATTTGGTGCATTAATACACGATAAGACCAACCTTGTTCAGCACTTTTGAGTATATACCAGATACGATTAGCAGAATCAGAAATTTTGTCTAAAATACTTATATGATGTGTCCAACTAATTTGTGCAGGCACTGCCTGCACAAATGCAGAGTCAGGATATGCTTCCGCAAATTTACGCATATATTTAAGATTTCGGACAGATAGTCCTTTCATATCTGGGAAAGTAAACGACAAGTCTTTTGCCAAATTATCTATCACCTTCGCACCCCAACCTTGCTCATCTTGTTTAGCTAAGATATGCTTACCTATCTGCCAATATAGCATAAGCATTTCCTTATTGACTGTTAGCACTGCTTTTAAGCGAGCTTTTTGTATAGTAATTTTGAGTTCCTCAAGCAACTCATTATAGATGTTATTTTGGTTCATAGTCTTTATTTTGTCAAGGCTTTTTCTAAAAGATTGTGTAGTCGTTTATTTTCTTCTTTTAAGTCTGAAATGCGAGATTCGTATTGTTTTTCGAGTTTAGCCAAAACTTCTTTATCCGCTATAACAGAACCATTAGTTGTAAATAATTGACTACTTGATATGTAGTTAGTTATCATATTTTGCTCATCAAAACTTACTAAATCTCGGAGAGGTACATCAAGTACTTTTGCGAGTTGTTCAAGCCTACTAAAAGGTATATCTACCTCTCCACGCTCCAAACGGCTGTAACCTGCTTGTGTCATTTGTAATTTTTCAGCTAATACTTCTTGTTTAAATCCTCTATATTCTCTGAATTTTTTGATTTTATCTCCTATTTTCATATCCATATATAAATGCGAATGAGTTATAAATATTCACCCTCAAAATTAGGAAATTAAATTTAAAATACCAAACTTTGCAGTACATTTATTAATTTAAACAAAAAAATTATGAAAAAAATTATTGGCTTTTTAGTTATTTTCCCAAGAATAATAATTATGTTCAGAATCCAATACAAATCCTGTTTGTGGATATAATTTGTTTCCAACTTCGTTAGATTTTGCTGTTTCCAAAACCAGTCCACAAGCATTGGTTTGTTTACAAAGTTCTTTTGAAATTTCAATCAGTTGTTTAGAAATTCCTTTTCCTCTGTGTTGTTTATCTACAAACAAATCATTCAAAAGCCAAAGTTTTTTCATTTTTGTAGAAGAAAAAATTGGATACAATTGTACAAATCCTACTAAATTATTATCATCAGTTTCAACCACAAAAATTTCTGACTCTTTTTTTTGTATTCTCTCTGATAAAAAAATTTCGGCTTGCTTCAAATCTGATTTTTTTTCATAAAATATTCGATAGTCATCAAAAAGTTGGGCTAATTTTTCAATATCTTTTATTGTAACTTTTCTCGTAGTCATTTCAATAATGTAAGTTAATTTTTTTATTTCTTTTTTTGATAACGTGAATTTGAGGTAAAAATAATAGAAAAAATTATTTATTCCAAATCTTACACGATTTTAACAAATATAAAATAAGGAGTTTATTTAGCGACTCATCAAAACAATAAAAACAGAATTGTTTTTTGAAATCTTATATTTTTTGCTAAAATAATTATTTTAAAAAAATATATAATAAAAATTTTGTTTTTTTGATAAACTTACACTAACTTTAACCTCGAAAACGAAACAATTAAAAATAAGTTTATATGAGTACTATTGTTGATGATATAAAAAGTGCCTTTAATCGCCCTAATAATGCAGTAATCAAAATTATTTTTATTAATATATTCGTGTGGTTAGCCCTCAATATCACACATACTATTGCTTTTCTGATGAAAATGGAAGCTAATTATCTTCAAATTGAAAGATGGCTTTTGTTACCTGCAAATCTTGGAGAGTTTATGTATCAGCCTTGGACTTTGATTACCTATTTTTTTATTCATAAAGATTTGTTCCATATCTTGTTTAATATGTTGGCTTTTTATTGGTTTGGACAAATTATTGAAGAATTTTTAGGAAGTCGAAGGGTTATATCTTTGTATGTTTTGGGCGGAATAGCGGGAGGAATAATGTTTTTAACAATTTATCCTTTTTTACCTCAATTTAATATAGTGGCGGGTGCAAACCTCAAAGGCGCATCAGCAGGCGTTTTTGCTATTGTGGTCGGAGCGGCAACTTTAAGACCAACTTATGTGATGCACTTGTTATTGATTGGGGCAGTGGAAATCAAATGGATTGCGGCAACCTATGTGATATTATCTGTGATTTTTTTGAGAGGTGGCAATGCAGGCGGTGATTTGTCGCATTTGGGAGGTGCTTTGATGGGTTATATATTTATCAGACAATTACAAAATGGCAATGATTGGGGAACTTGGATTCATAAAATTTTGCGTTGGGTAACTAATATTTTTAGTGGAAATAAATCTAAAAAAACAAGAAATGCAAATATGCGACCATCACACGCCAAACAAACACAAACAAGCGGAAAAACTAACTCAAATTATAGCGGGAATTATTCAACAAAAGCATCTAATTTAAGTACTAATATTCCAAATCAAGAAGAAATTGATAGAATTTTAGATAAAATTAATGACTCAGGTTGGAAAAGTTTGACAAAAGATGAATTAGAAAAATTGGAAAAAATTGGAAAATCATAAATTTATTTCGATTAAATTTGATTTTTTATAAATTTTGTATTTATTTTGCATTATATAATAAATAAAATAAAACTAAAATCGTGAAAATAATTAAAACTTTTGCGTTGTCTATGATATGTGCCTTGTTTGCCTGCTCAACCGACAACTATAACATTGGCGATACTGCTAAAACCAAAGACGTAAACGAACATAACGAATATGTTTATGGCGATGGAAAAGGAAAACCAGCACGTCAAACAAAAAATACTTATCCTGACCCCGCTGAAGCACAAGAACGTGCTGATAAAGTGCGTGAAAAATTTTTTGGCGCGGCAGTAAGTGCCGAAACTGGCGTTGCTAAAGATACTACTAAAAAAGAGGAGAAAAAAGCCGAAGCAAAAGAGCCTAAAAAAGAAGCAAAAAAATAAAAAAGTAATAAAAAAAGTCCACAAAAAAAATTTTTTTGTGGACTTTTTTTGTTTATTTAGATATTTTGTATGCAAACAAATAAAATTAAATTTTATCTAACACAATTTCAATCATATTTTTAACAATTTGACTTGGATTTTCTGCAAATTGCCCTGTATATCTGTTTGCTAAAAGTGCATTAATAGAAATAATTTGATGCCCAAACAAACGCCCAAACGCGTAATAACCTGCTGTTTCCATTTCTAAGTTTGTTAGTTTAAAACCTTGATAATCAAAAGAATAATATTTTTCTTTTAGATTTTGAAATGTATTTTTGATACGTAATTCTCTCCCTTGTGGTGCATAAAATCCCGGACAAGTCAATGTATTTCCTTTGATAAAATTTGTTTTTTGTTGCCATTGTTCAAACCATTTTTCGTGTGCTTGCGTACACGAAGGCATAAATCCCAAAGAAAAATATTCATTAATTGATTGAGCGATTTCTTTTTCTTTTTTGGTTTGATTTTGTTGATAAAAATACATCAAATTATCCAAACCTATAGCAAATTCTGTCATCAATATTGTTCCAACTTCAATTTCAGGTCTTAAAATCCCCGAAGTTCCCAAACGAATCATTCGCAAAGAAGTAAGGTCTGATTTGATTTGGCGTGTATCAAGGTCAATATTTACCAACGCATCTAATTCTGTCAAAAGGATTTCAACATTATCTGTACCAATGCCTGAGGAAATCACAGAAAGTCGTTTTTTACCCAAATATCCTGTATGTGTAACAAATTCACGATGTTGAATTTGGTATTCAATTGTATCAAAATAACTCGAAACTTCTTTCACTCTATCAGGGTCGCCGACTAAAAAAATAGTTTCAGCAATGTGTTCGGGACGCAAATGCAAATGATACACGCTTTTATCAGCGTTCAAAATAAGTTCGGTATTAGCCAGTGGATTCATCATCGTTTTGAAAATAAAAATTAGACAATAAGTAAAAGATAAAGATATTTTTTATGTTTTTTAAAATATATTTGATACTTTATTGAGCAAATTCAACCAAAACTCTGTCCAAATTTTGCCCTTGTAAAGTTGGTTTTTGTTCTACACCTCTATATCTACGTGCATAATAAGGTACGCCTTCTGCGTCATCTATAATAAACTGATAAATTTCTCTCAAAGTTAGTTTATTATCTTTATTCAAATCTGCA
>RDXZ01000105.1 GCA_004293265.1 Bacteroidota bacterium
AATATAAATTAACGAAAAAAAATAACAAAAAAATCAATATTTATATACTAACACATAAACGCTGAGTTGTCGGTGGTCGAAAAGTGCAGAAATGAAATACTAACAAAAATATAAGCTTTACTGCACTTTTCGACACACCGACAACGGCGGAAAAAAATAACAAAAAAATCAATATTTATATACTAACACATAAACGCTGAGTTGTCGGTGGACGAAAAGTGCAGAAATGAAATATTTACAAAAAAATAAATTTTACTGCACTTTTCGACACACCGACAACGGCGGAAATAATACATTCCCCCGAACTGGTGCAAGGCTATATAAGTTACCAGTTGGGGTTTATTTAAAATACAAAAATAACTAATTTTTGTAAAAAAATTGTGAATAAAAAATAATTAATCGAATAAAATTAACAAAAATATTCTATTTATTTTAAAAATAAAAAAAAAGTACTATTTTTGTAACAATATACTATACATTATGTTCGTAACAATAAAAAGGATATAAATAATGGTTACTTATAATAATTCACAATAAAATGAAGATAAACTCTACTATTACATTGATATTATTTTGTTTTATTTGCACAAATGCAAATGCCCAAAATGACACAACTATTTTGTTCAAGCCAACAATGAACGAAATGTTGAATATCAAACCTCAACAAAACAAAGAAGTAAGTATTGCCTCCAACGTAATTTCTGATGTGGATAAACAACCTTCTTCAGTAACCGTTATTACGGCTCAACAACTCAAACTTTCGGCGGCAAGGACGCTCTCAGAAGCATTAATGTTGTTTGTACCGGGCTATTTTGCTGTCGAAGACCAAGATGATATCATCAGTGGCTTTCGTGGTTTGGCTCCTGATAATAACTCAAAAGTTTTGTTTTTGATTAATGGACAAAATCTAAACACAGAGTTTTTTTGGGGACCGCCTGATGCCTTATTGAATAGCCCAAATATGGATTATATCGAAAGTGTAGAAATAATTAGAGGACCTGGTTCGGTAGTTTTGGGGCAGGGAGCATTGTTAGGAGTTATTAATATTATTACCAAAGACGGCTCAAAAGAAGATACAGGCTCTGTGCAAATGAACGCAGGTTTGGGTATGAACAATTTTTATAATGCTTCGATGGACATTCGTTTGAACGTAAAAGGTATTAAAACTTACACGCACATCACAGGAATTGACTACAACGGGCAGACGCTTAGAAACGAAGGTTGGGCAGCTTTGCAAGGCAATCAAGGTTTTTCAGGTGGAAAAGTAGCCGATATGGGACATAGATTGCGTAGGACAGAAAATTTTTCTTTTATTAATAATATTCAATATAAAAAACTAACTTTTAATCTCATACAAACATCTCAAAAAAGAGATTTGTATAATTTTTATAGAGATAGAGAAGTTTTAAAACAAAATTTATTAGCCGTAAATGTTGCTTATGCCACTAATATTAATGATAAAATTAGCAACACAACCACTGCCTCTGCTATTCGTGATGACTATTTTTTATCTTCACTCACAGGAACAAATATGGGCGGGACTTCCGAAGTAAGATATGGATTGAAAACTATTTTTATGTTCAATGATATTTTTAAAGGCAATAAATTAGCCGTTGGTGCAGAAATAAGGTCTTTTCAAATGGGCAAAAAAAATACAGATGGAAATAATTTTATTGCTAATAAAATCGGAACATTTGCTCCCCAAACTGCCAATCAAGAACTCACTATGGGTTATCAACAAAATATTAACTTAGTCAGTGTTTTTGCAGAAAATTTTTATAGCTTAAGTGATAAAATTGATATTTTTGGAGCAATACGTTTTGATAGACATCCTTTTTGGGGTGATAATTTTTCGCCACGTTTGGGCTTTATCTATTCTCCAACAAAAAAAGTTTTGTTTAGACTTTCTTATCAATCTGGTTTTAGAGGTGCAGTAGGCTTGCATTATTCAGGAGGATATAGAAACGATGGTTTTTTGAGGGCTGATAATTATGGCAAAGTTGGTCAAGCCAATATTCCCAATGAAAGAAATATAAACTCTATTACACCTGAGAGAATTAATAACATAGAATTAGCCACTCGTATCAAATTTACGAATGAATTGGTTTTAAATGGAACTTTTTTTTATAACAATATCCAAAATATCATCGATGTAGGCGTGATTTACCAAGATCCAGCTGTTTTTCCGATGGTCAATATTGGTACTGATGTCGCGGGAGATTGGAATGGATATTGGTATTTTAAAAACACATTGGGTACATTTTCTCAAATTGGGACAGAATTAGCTTTGGCTTACACCATTCCTAAATACTCTATTCAACTTACCCAAGCCGTTGTGCAAGTACAATCTGCCACCAAAGAACAAAAAGATTTAGCCATTTCGAGCAATAGTATGTACTTAGCCGCCGAAGATAACACGAATAAAACTTTGCACGCAAAAGCATTTCCTGAGATGGTAACAAGGCTAAATATTTTAGCAAATCCTATCGGAAAACTGAATGTGGCTTTGAATATGATGTATTATTCTGATTGGTATTCGCCTATTGGCACAAAAGCAAAAGGTGGAATTTTTGCCAATGTTGGAGTAGGATATAATTTTACAAATAATATTGAGTTCAATATAAGTGTTAAAAATGTAGGAAATAATACCAATTTATACCCAATGAATAGTAATGCAGGAGGACCAGATGTTTCACCCGGCACACCGGGTTGGGAATCACGTACTTTTTGGGGAACATTAAGAGTGAAAATATAAAATTTGAGTGAAAATATACAACCCAAAAAAGATATTTTTAGTCATTAAAAATATCTTTTTTGGGTTTAAATAATTCCCAAAACATTACGATAAAATTTTGCTTAAAATCACAGAACTAATCAAATAAGTAGGTTTTACACCAATCAATCCTAAACTTCCCGATGCCAAAGTGCTACCTGTCAAAAGAGGATTATCAGAGGCATAATAAGCATACCTTACTATTACTTTTTCGCTCAAATTTTTTCTGATTTTCGCAGCGGCTTGAATGGCTTTTTGATAATATGCTCCTTCCATTTCGAGTCCGATGGCTTTCCAAGAAGAATGTTGAAAATACTCCAAAATATCTTTATTTTGTAAAGAAGTTCCCAAAACTGTAATCATTGTTCCCTCAAACACTTCCAAATCACTATCTTTAAAATCTTCTTTTGATAAGTCATTTTTGAAAGGATAATTATCAGCCGTTCCCTCAAATACGTGTGCATTAGGAATCATCAAATCTCCTTTATCTCCTTCTAAAATTCCTGCTTTTCCCATCACCGAAATAGATTTTACAGGCATTAAAACTTCCTTTTCATTGATTTTTAGAGGTTTTAGTAATTCATCAATCGTTTCGTAGGCTTGCTCACCAAAAGCATAATCCATCACAATAATAACAGGTTTTTCTTGTTTTATTTTTTCTGCATTGTATTTTATTTCTTTGGGCAGTTTTTCCAATGGTAATTTTTCTGTATCAAAAATCTGTACGGCTAAATTAGTCCCTGCACTATCAGTCAAAAAAGTTGTTCCATTTTCTTTCGCAAATTGAAATATTTTTTTATTATGTAAAATACTTGTTGGTTTTCTGATTTCCATCGCCATCTCAAGAAGTGTAGCATTTTGAGAAAATTCCTCACTCAAAGTGGCTTTTGCCATCAAACTATTCAAAAAACTATGTGTATTAGCACTGATAATATGCAAAGGTCTTTGGTGCAAATTTTGTTCGATTAATGCTTTTTTGATATTTTCAGCCCATAATTCTCCATATATATGCCTACCTACACGCTCACGCAACGTGGGCGTAAAAGTAATTTCACGCATTTTTTGTTGTGTATTTTCTTCGTGAGATAGTTTTCCTAAACCATAGACAATATTAAACAAACCATTGTTATCTTTTGGATTTTCGGCAAATCTATAATATGCTTCTTTGGTTTCGTCAAAAGTTCGTCCCAAAAGCGTACTCATATAAGTAAATGCTTTGTCTCTATTTTGCTCATTGATTTCAACTTTTCCATTCACAATTTCCTCCAATTTTTCCCATTCTCTCAACGGATTTCCTTGTACGTCGAAGCCGCGTCTTCTGATTTTTTCTGCTTCATTAAACAAAAAAGTAAGATGTGTTAAAACGTCATAAATCTCACTTCTGCCTCTTGTAACTTCCATTACCATCTGTTCTTTATCGATTCGATAACAATTTCGCACTCTTTTGGGTGGCACAATAAGTTCAAAATTAGAAGAATTATAGCCTTCATTGGACGTAAATTTAATAAATCTACATTCTTCTATGCCTTTTGGAAGCCTATCTGCCACATATACCAAACCATCTAATTCAACTTTTTCCATATCATTCATAGAGCCATAAATTTCAGGTGAGAGCGTCAAAAGTGCTTCTTTAATTCCTCGCCCCGAAAAGCCTGAAGGACGATAAGCACCACTCAAAAAAACGTGTCGCATTTCGATATATAATCTTTCGATTGCCATTCGTGATTCGTGTGCTTTTGTGAGGTCAGTATTCATATTGATATTTTTTTTAGTTTTAAGTATTTTACTTTTTTAGATTTTATTTTATTCCCGTAACTTATTTAGGTTATTTAGGTGCAAACGTCCACGCCTGCACGAAGTTCGAGCAAAACTTAGGAATGATTATTTTTTTCTTAACATTTCCAACCAAATAATAATTCTAAAATGTTCAGGAACTTGAGTGAGCAAAAAAATAGAATAAGCAGGGTGTATTTTTGTGTCTGTAGTTTCCCACGCAATCGCTCCGCGCATATATATTTTTCCTTTTTTTAGATAAATATCGCCCCATAATTTTTCGGGTGAGAAAATTCTAAAATTTCCATTATCGTTTTTACGAATTTCATAAGGGCTTCTCATTCTGTTATTATCTCCAATTTTGATAATATCTTCTTGATACTCAACTTTCCAAAGCAATAAATTATTAGGTTGATACAAAGAAAATCCATTTTGGTCATACTTTACAACCGCCAAAACATCACCTGTGGCATTAAAATATTTGCTTCGAGTGGTGTCTGTATATTGTCCTGTGAGGGTTTCTTTGGTTTTATCATATTTCAAAAACGCTTCTCTTTGGTTCAAATCAAGGTTAATAACTTCTTTTCCTTCTTTATCAAAAATAGTAATAATTTTTGATTTTGTTTCTGCTTTTGAATTTTCTTTTGTTCTTTTGACGGCTAAAAAATCTTCTTTTTCGTTATCAGATTTTTTTTGTGATGAGCAACTTGCTACAAAAAACAAACAAATAAATAAGTAATATTTCATTTTTTTAGACTAAATATTTAAAAAATAGGTTTTCTAAGGCTTCAATTTCTATTGGTTTTGTTAAACTTTCATTAAATCCATATTTCTCAATTTCCTCCATTTCAAAATTAAGTTTATCTGCCGACAAAGCCACAACAGGTGTTTTAATATTATTTTTTCTAATTTCTAATACAGTTTCTAAACCATTCAAAAGAGGCATCTGAATATCTAATAAAATTATATCAAAACTATTATTTTTCAAAATTTCTAAGGCTTCTTTTCCATTATTTACTATTGTAAAATTCATTTTTAAATTTTTTAAAACCGAAGACATTAATATTTGATTGATTATATCATCTTCTGCTACCAAAATTTTTTTATCTAAAAATTCCATTGGTGTTTTGATTGTTGTTAATGTGTTGATAAAAATTCAGTTGGATTATGATAAAAAACCGCTAAAAAAATAGCGGCTTTTTATTTTAAAGTGCAAATAAACAAATTTTTTTTGATTAATCTCTTACTTTTCTATGTTTAAATTTATCCCTGATGTTTTTGTTAAAAAAATCACCAGTAGATTTAGAATCTTTTAACTTTTCGTACATTTCATTGCTAACTTTTGAATACTCATAAATTCCACCATAACAAAATACGATTTCCATTGTGTCATTAAAATCATCATGTGATAATGACGTAATCATAGAAGATTGAACTCCTTTACGAATGAATTTTCCCATATTTTTTATACTTTTTTTGAATTATTTTGATATACAAAGGTAGTTATTTTTTTTAAGAATACCAAATTTTTTACACTTTTTTTTTATTTTTAATCTATTGACTATCAATATATTATAAATATTTTTTTGTTAATTATTTGTTATTTATAAATTTAAAAAACTATATTTTTTTTCTAAATTTATAAAAAAAATGATAGAATGTTTATTTCTCGTTTTTTGTTTTATTTTTTTAGATGATAGTTTGTTTACAATATTTTTTTTAGTTTTTTTGTTATTTAAAATATATTTAACTAATTTTGCCCATCAAAATTTGATATTCGACTAAAAAAAAATCTGTTTTAGTTTTTTAATCATATTTTTATATATTTTTGTACTCAATAAATAAATTACTTATTCTCTATATGAAAAATATTTTCATTGGAATTATATCCATTTTCTGTTCTTTGTTTTTATCAGGCTGTTATATTAATAATGAAAGCACCGACCAAGAAGCACGTGATTTGAACAATCAACAAATTCAAAACTATATCAGGGCTAATAATCTAAATGCACAAGGCACAGGAAGTGGGCTTTTTTATGTAAAAACACTTTCAAATCCAACAGGTGTAGTTCCAAAAACAGGTGATTCTTTACAAATACATTTTACGGCTCGTTTATTAAGTGGAAAAATTGTAGATAGCACTTCAGTTTATTATGACAAACCTGACGGCATTGTTTTGGGTATAGGTACAGTCTTGGCAGGTTTAGATGAAGGCATCAGATTGATGAGAACAGGTGAAAGAATGACTTTTTTAATCCCTTCTTATTTGGCGATAGGTGGCAGAGCAAGCACTTACATTCCGCCTTATTCAGTTTTAATTTATGATTTAAGACTTATTTCTGTTAAAACTGAAGAACAACAAATCACAGAATTTATTGCACGCAAAGGATTGACAATTACCTCAACGAATAGTGATAAACTAAGGTACATTAAGTCTATGCCGGGTTCTGTGGGAGCAAATATTTATGACGGAAACATTACCAACGTCAATTATAAAGGAACTTTGTTAAACGATTTTGTTTTTGATAGTAAAAGTGATTCGACTTTCTTTTTTATAGCAGGTCAAAACCAAGTCATTAAAGGTTGGGAACAAGGCATCAAACTAACTACAGAAGGCGAAAAATTTTATTTGATAATTCCGTCATCTTTAGCGTATGGAGCAAGCGGTTCATCAGGAAGAATTCCTCCTTATGCCCCATTATTTTTTGAAATGACTCACATCAAAAGTCAAAGAAGAAGAATTATTGAATATGTGGCGACACAAACTTGGAACGACACCACGCGAACAAATTCGGGGCTTTACACACGTAAAATTGCTGTTAATCCATCTGGCAGAATGCCTACTCTTAGTTCATCTATTCGTTTTAGTTATGTAGTTACTTTGTTCAATGGTACGGTTGTAAAAACAGGAACTAATATTGGCACTACGCTTAATTCGGGTTCGGATATTTTAACACAAGGCTTGCGAGAAGGCATACAATTGATGCGACAAGGCGAAAGATGGGTATTTTTGATGCCTTCTTTTTTAGCTTACGGCAACAACACCTCAGGAGCAATTCCGGGAAAAACACCTGTGGTGGTTGAAGTTGATTTGTTAGAAGTAAATTAAATAATTTAGCCTCAAAAATCTGCTAACTTTCCAAAAGTTTAAAGCATCTTTTGGAAAGTTCTAACCTCATTAAAAACTAAAATTATAAATAAATACAAAAATTTATCTTATTTTATAATACACACACAAAAAAATAGCAAATATGGCGGCAAGATTTAGGATATTATCTTTAGATGGTGGAGGAATTAGAGGAATAATTCCTGCACAAATTTTGGTTCGATTAGAAGAAAAACTACAAAAAAAAACTAATAATCCTACTGCAAAATTATCAGATTTTTTTGATATGATTACAGGCACAAGCACAGGCGGAATTTTGGCTTGTATGTATCTTGCTCCTCGAAAAGAAGATGCCACAAAATCCGTTTATTCTGCCAATGATGTGGTTAATTTTTATCTTAAATATGGAGGAGAAATTTTTAGTATTCCAACTTATCACAAAATAAGAACACTATCAGGACTGACAGACGAAAAATATCCTGCCCATAATTTAGAACGAATTTTGGATATGTATTTTGGAAAATTAGAACTCAAAGATTTAGTAAAACCTTGTTTAATCACTGCTTATGATGTTTTTGAAAGTAAAGCACATTTTTTTAGACAACATCAAGCCAAAGAAAGTGAAGGACGTAATTTTTATGTCAAAGACGTAGCAAGAGCCACTTCTGCCGCACCTACTTACTTCGAATCGCCTTTGATTACGTCCAAATCAGGCGTAAAATATCCATTGATAGATGGAGGAGTTTTTGCTAATAACCCAACTTTGTGTGCGTATGCGGAAGCAAGACAAGTTTTTAAGTCCGAAGACGGAGCCACTATCAGTGCTAAAGAATTGATTATATTTTCTTTGGGAAATGGTGGTTTGACAAAAATGGAATTAGACCACAACAAAGTCAAAAATTTTGGACTCATCGAATGGATTAGACCTTTGATTGATATTATGATGTCAGGAGTAAGCCAAACGGTTGATTATCAACTCAAACAAATCTACAAAACCGAAAGCGTTGGTTCACAATATATTAGAATCGAACCAGAATTAGGACACGCCAAAAGTGATATGGGTGACGCAAGCCCACGCAACTTGAGTGCTTTGCAAGAAGCAGGATTTAGAGCGGCAGAAAAAGAAGAAAATGATGATAAATTAGATAGATTGGCAGAAATGTTAATCAGTAGATAGTTTTGATTATTTTTATTTTAATATTATCAGATTGATTATTTACACAAATTAAATACAATAATGAAACAACAATTATTTTTTATTTTTATACTTTATTTTATATGTTTAGGAAGTTTATACGCACAAAAAGTACCCAAAAAAGTGCGTAAAAACTATGAAAACGCACAAAAATCATTTAAAAATAATGACTTTAAAAATGCTTCTGACTTTTTTAAGTTGGTTTATTTGTATAAAGAAAAAACTGATTTGACAGCCATTGCTACTTTTTATCAAGCTCTATGCGAATACAAACAAGAATCTTGGCAGGCAGCTTTGCAGAGTTTTGAAAACGCTGAAAAATTTACAGAAAATCCAAAAATTAGCAATGAAGCAAAATTTTATTTGGTTGATATTAATTTTAGATTGTTACAAACAGAAAAAGCATTGGCTTTAATCAAAAAAATTTCTGATAATTCTTTCAAAAAAGAATTGGAAAATATGAAGGGAAATTATTTAAAATATGTTTCTACTCAAAGATTAAAAGGTTTTTTAGAAACTTCTCCACAAGATACTTTGATAGCCCAGATTTGGATAGATAAAAGAGCAGGCGAAATCGAAAATGCCAAAGAATTAGACGAATTGCAAAAAATATGCAATCAATATGGACAAATTTTACCCGAAAAAAGAAAATTAGCAGGTGAAAATTACTTTAAAAAAACATATAATATCGCAATTATTTTACCTTTCGAACTCAATAAATTTAAAAAAAGAGCAGATACTTCTTTTGTAAGTAAAATCGCTTTGCATTTATATCAAGGAATGAGAATAGCTAAAAAAGAATTAGATACATTAGACAAAAAAGTCAATTTTAAACTCCGCACTTATGACCTTGCCAAAGATGATAATGAAAGCTTACAAAATTTGCTCAAAAAAGACGATTGGAAAGATATTGATTTTGTGATTGGAACTATATTTGAAAAACAATTTGAAACACTTACAAATGAATTGACAAAGAAAAAAATCAACTTTTTGTTTCCAATGAGTTTAGATGACAAATTGTTAAAAAATGAATTTGCATACAGCTTTTTGCCTACACAAAACACACAAATTGAACAACTTATCGATTGTGGAAAAACAAAATATAATACTAAAAGTGTTGTAATTTTATATGATAATCTTCCTAAAAATAAAGTTTGGGCTGAAAAATACAAACAAAATTGCGAAAATCAAGGCATAGAAATATTATTATACCAAGAAATGAACCCCTCAGAATTGTTAGAAATTCCTGCGGCTTTAGAAAAAATAAATACCTCTAATACAGGACATATTTTTATCAGTACCACAAGTCAATTGTTGGCTCAAGAATCACTCAAATATATCAAAAATCGTAAATTTGAATGTCCAATTTTTGCTCCTGATGCGTGGTTTAAATTTCAAGATATAAATTTTGAAATGTATGAGGAACAAAAAGTTCATTTTTGGATACACGATTATATAGATACCGACAACGAAAAAGCATTGGCTTTCAAAACAAAATATTTTAATTTTACTCGTTCACAAGCCACACAAAATAGTTATATAGGTTATGAAATGTTGCATTGGGTAGCCAATATACTTTCAAAAAATGGAACTTTAAAAAGCTATGAAGCATCTTTGATGAAAGAAGAAGCCAAAAAAGGATTAGTAACTCCCAAAATTATTATTAATAATAAACGTACAAATCAATTTGTACCTATTTTTAAAGTCGAAAAAGGAGAACTCAAAGAAGTAAATTTTTAAAATAATCATTCAATCAATTTTTAATATACTTTGAAACTAACAAAAATTCAAAGTAATTCTTTTATTATATGAAATTCGGAACAAAAGCTATTCACGCAGGCATCGAACCTGAACCCATCACAGGAGCAGTAATGACTCCTATTTTTCAAACTTCTACTTATGCACAAGAAGGCATAGGCAAACACAAAGGTTATGAATATGCACGTACACAAAATCCAACAAGAACCGTATTAGAAAAAAATATTGCCGCCTTAGAAAACGGAAGTTTTGGATTATGCTTTGCCTCAGGAATGGCGGCAGTTGATGCAGTCATTAAATTATTAAAACAAGGAGATGAAATTATTGCTTGTAATGATTTATACGGCGGAACATACCGAATTATCACTAAAATATTTGAAGGATTAGGTATCAATGCAAAGTTTGTCGATATGGAAAATCCGAGCAATATCGAGTCATATATTACGCCAAAAACAAAACTAATTTGGGTAGAAACGCCTACAAATCCTTTGTTAAACTTGATTGATATTGAGGAAGTGGCTAAAATTTCTAAAAAACATCAGATAACTTTGTGCGTAGATAATACTTTTGCTACACCATATTTACAAAATCCATTAGATTTGGGCGCAGATATTGTAATGCACTCAATGACAAAATATTTGGGCGGACATTCTGATGTGGTGATGGGTGCTTTGGTAACAAATAATGCTGATATTCACTCACAATTAGCTTTTATTCAAAATTCTTGTGGTGCTGTGCCAAGTCCACACGATTGTTTTTTGATGTTGAGAGGTATCAAAACTTTACATATTCGAATGGATAGACATTCAGAAAATGGCAAAAAAGTAGCAGAATATTTAACAAATCATCAGAAAATTGGGAAAGTATATTGGATTGGATTGCCAACGCATAAAAATCACGAGATTGCAAAAAAACAAATGCGAGGTTTTGGTGGAATGGTTGCTTTCACACTCAAAAATGATTCCTTGGAAAACGCCATCAAAGTAATGGAAAGTTTTGAGGTTTTTACGTTGGGAGAATCTTTGGGAGGAGTTGAATCGCTTTGCACGCACCCCGCTACAATGACTCACGCCGCTATTCCGAAAGCAGACAGAGAAGCAAGAGGTTTGTCTGATACTTTGATTCGATTGAGTGTAGGTATAGAAGATGCCGAAGATTTGATAGCAGATTTGGAAAATGCTTTGAAAAATATATAATTTTGTGATTATAAATTTTTTTATAGATAATATAGGTGCGAGGTTTATCCTCGCCCTATTTTATTATGTTTGTCGTTAGTCGAGGACAAGCCTCTCCCCTACTTTTTTTCTTTGGGGATAAATTTTTGGACGTAACTTTTTAATTTTTCATAATTGGTGTATTCTTGTTCTGAAACTTCCAATCGCCCTGTTTTAAATTGTATCATCAACAAACGATAAGGCGATGAGAAAGTATTAATTCTTTCTTCCTTGACCGCAGTTAATTCTTTCATATCGAAAGTTTTTTTACTTTTTAGAAATCGTTTGACGACTATTAATTTACCGCCACCTGCATCGATAGTTTTACAAGTAAGAAACCACCTGACAATCATTCCAACTCCCAAAACCCAAAAAAATATAAAGGAATAAGACCAAAAAGTAGGGCTTGGAAAGGCAAAAAGATAATTTCTAAAAGGAATTATGCCAACTAAAATTAAAGCGATTGAAAAAACAAACATTGAAACGGTACTTCGTTCTCTTGGTTCTGAAATCATAATATATATTCTTAATTTGTTGCAAAAATATTAAAAAAATATGTTAAATCAAATAAAAAAATTTATTCAACAAGAAAATTTATTTTCTGATACTGATAAAATATTATTAGCGGTCAGTGGTGGTATTGATTCGATGGTTTTAGCAGCTGTTTTTTTGGAAATAAATGTAAATTTTATAGTCGCACATTGTAATTTTGGATTGCGGGCAGAAGATTCCGAAAATGATGAAACATTCGTTAAAAATTGGGCAAAACAAAATAATATTCTGTTTTTTACTAAAAAAATGGATACACTTTATTTTTGTGAACAATATAAAATGACAATTCAAGAAGGAGCAAGAAAACTAAGGTATCAATGGTTTGAAGAACTATCCATACAAGAAAATTGCAATTTTATTGCTACTGCACACCATCAAAACGATAATTTAGAAACAATTTTGTTAAATATTGGGCGTGGAACAGGTTTTTTTGGAGTAAAAGGTATCTTACCTAAACATCATAAACGTATTAGACCTTTGTTAAATGTTACAAAAGAACAAATTTACGAATATGCAAAACAGAATAATATTTTGTGGCGAGAAGATTCATCAAACGAAAAAATCGATTATCAACGCAACCAAATTAGACATCAATTGGTGCCAATTTATCATCAAGTTTCGCCTAATTTGCATCAATCTTTTTCTGATACAATTGAAAGAATGAGAATGGCTTATTTTATTTTAGAAAAAAATATTACTGAAACAATCAATACATTTGTAAAAAAAGAAGAAATCTATGAATTGATAGATATGGAAGCATTAAAAAATACAGAAAATCCTTTTTTTTATTTCTCCGAATACTTAAAAAAATACAATTTTTCTTATCAATTAACAAAAAAAATTTGGGAAAATCAACCTTACCAAACAGGAAAAATAATGGTTTCGAATCGAGGTAAAAATAGACTTTTGATAGATAGAAAATATTGGATTGTCGCCAAAAAACAACAATATCAAACTTATGTTATCGAAAATAATAATTGTCAAATCAAGATAGCAGAAAAAATATTGCACATAAAAGAAATTTCAAAACCAGAAAATTTGAAATTACCCAAAAATGAAACGTATTTGGATATAAAAAAAATACAATTTCCGTTCACTATCAGAAATTATAAAATAGGTGAAAAATTTTGTCCTTTGGGTATGAAAGGAAAAAGTCAAAAAGTAAGTGATTTTTTAACTAATCAAAAATTAACAAGATTTGAAAAGGAAAATACTTTAGTCATAGAAATTAACCAAAAAATTGCGTGGATAATCAACCAAAGAGTGAGTGAAGTTTTTAAATGTGATGAAAATACAGAAAAAGTTTTACATCTTATTTTTGAATAGTTTTGTCAAGGCACAGGGTCGTGTCCATTTTTTCCCCAAGGATGACACCTTGAAATACGTTTTATTCCTAACCAACCTCCTTTCAAAACTCCGTATTTTTGGATTGCTTCAATCATATATTGTGAGCAAGTGGGGTGAAAACGGCACGCATTGGGCAACCAAGGCGATAGGATAAGTTGGTACATTCTGACAGGAAAGATAAAAATTTTTTTGAGAATTTTTGAAAGCATTTTGATAGAAACTATTTTTTAACAAAACATTTTTTATTCGTTTTGAGTTTCAGAATTATGATTTTTTTTCTATGGTTGTTAAACCTTTTTTATTTATTGCAGTCAAACCAAAAAAGAATTTAGTTATTTATATAGATATTTTGGAAGACAAAGAAATTTTAGATAAATTTTCGCAGCCTGAAACACAAAATTTTGCTTTTGATGAATTGGTAAGAAAATATCAACAAAAAATTTATTGGCACATTCGAAAAATGGTAATTGACCACGAAGACGCAAACGATATTACACAAGATACTTTTGTGAAAATATGGAAAAGTTTGCATAGTTTTCAAGGAGGTTCGCAACTTTATACGTGGTTGTACCGAATTGCGACCAATGAATGTCTGACTTTTTTAGAGAAAAAAAAACGTAAGAATATGACTTCGATAGAAGATTTGAATATGGAATTGAACCAAAAATTAGACTCAGGATATTTAATAAGTGGCGACGAAGTAGAAATAAAATTGCAAAAAGCATTACTTACTTTGCCTGATAAACAACGATTGGTGTTTAATATGAAATATTTTGATGACTTGAGTTATGATGAAATTGCTGAAATTACTAACACAAGCGTAGGCGCACTCAAAGCATCTTATCATATTGCAACTAAAAAAATTGAGGAGTTTGTGTTAAAATCGGTCATTTAAAAATCAAGAAATTAAATAAAATGAAAAAAAAATTACATATCAAACAAAATAAAAAAAGCAATATTTTTATTGTTCCTGATAATTATTTTGAAAATTTGACTGAAAATATTTTATCAAAAACAATTCATTTGAACGAAAAACAAAACGCAATTTTTGAAGTTCCTGATAAT
>RDXZ01000106.1 GCA_004293265.1 Bacteroidota bacterium
TATTCAGAAGGCGGTTTTTGCTCGTGGTTTGGCTTTGCGTACTGCTTTGGATTCACTCAAAAATACAAATCTTTCTACAAAACGCCTTCAAAAAGAGCGATTGGGCAGGTTGTACGCACTCTATACACAGGAAAAACAAAATGCAAAATCTTTGATAAAAACAAAAAAAATAGTATTCAAAGAAGCAGATATTGTTCTTTCTCAACAAATAGGCAATCGAATCGGGGATTTTCCGATACAAATTCCGCCCACACAGACGCGTTTTTCTCTGCGTGTGAAGGCTGATTTGTTGGGTATTCCGATAGTGATAGACCAATTTTGGACATCTGCCCAAACAGACATCAGACAACCGATGAACCGCCTGAGTGTGAATATAGATTGGTTGGCATACCAAACGCAATTACAAAAGCATTTCGCCCAAAAAATAAACGAAGTAAAAAATCAAATCAATACAGACGACCTTCAAAAATTAGAGCAATTAGAAAAACTGAAACAAGATTTTCCTAATACTGATAATTTGAAGCAAGACCTCGCCAACTATCAACAGCAATACAACGAAGAAAAACTAAAAGAATTGGCTTTGGAAAAAGCAAAAAAAGAAGGAAATAAAAACATAGACAAAATAAAAAAGAGTGAAAAAGGAAAAATTGTTGGCGTTGTCTATCGGAAAACAAAGGCAATCAATGCCAATAATGCAAATGTGTTGCTTGAAAATCAAAAAAAAATATTGGAAGATAGTCTAAAAAAGACTGCGACAGAAAAAAAAGAGGTTTTGACCGCAGAAGCAGGGAAAAAAATATCTCCACGCAAAAAAAAAGCGATTGAAAAATATTTAAAAACCGAAAAAATGACGATTGAAAAACTGCAAAAGTTGAATCGTTGGAAAGATTCTTTGGAACTTTTCAAAAGTTTTAAAACTTTTGGAAAGTTAGTATAAAAATAAATTTCGTATTTTGAACAATTTTATCATAAAAAAAGTTATTTTTTTAAATTTTACGATATTTTTTTCGTTTTATCCATAAAATTACATACTTTTGTAAAATTTTTTTTAACATTAAAAATATATTAAGAATATTCATAAAAATTTTATCACTACATGAAAAAAATCTTTTTATTAGCAACAAAAACTTTATTCTTATTTCAGTTAATATTATTGAGTTTTTCTCAAAATATTTCCGCCCAAGTTTTGTATGCTGAAAACTTTGGAACTACTACAGGTGGACTACCCACAGGCTGGACAAGTAGTAATTCAACTGATGGTTGGAGAAGAGTTACCACAACTCCTTCTGGCACTTACACAGGAGCAAGCGGGGGCGCAAATATCACTTTTGCAAACACAGGGGCAAGTGGAGTTTCGCATACTTTAACTTATGCTAACAATTTGGCAACCACAGGAGCATATACACAAGTAACGGTTATTTGGGGAGCAAGAGCAACCAATGCCTTTAATCAAATCGTAACTTTTGAGTGGAGAAATGGAAATGCAGGCGCGTGGACGAATGCTCCTTACACACAAGTAGCCTCTAACGGCAACTGGGCATTAATCAATGCCAATGTAAGGTTAAATTTAGTTGGAGCGTTAGGTTCTACAAATCTACAATTTAGATTTACAGTTACTTCTACTTCTAATAGCGCAATTACTTATAGTATTGATGATTTTTCTGTGGTAGGTTCAAGTGCGGTAAATAATGACTGCCGACAAGTATTTAATACCAATCGTTTGGTATGTGGTACTACTACTTTTTCGGATAATAGTAATGGAAGTGGGATAAATGATTTTGATAATACTATTTTTCCGAATAATCAAAGAGGTTGTTTGGGTGCTGTACCAACTGTAGAGCGTCAATCCGCATGGTATGCTTTTAGAGTACGTACCGCAGGTAGTTTAACTTTTAATATTGTTCCTGCTCTTATTACGAATGATTATGATTGGGCAATTTGGGGTCCTTTTAACAGTATGGACGCTAATTTTAATTGTCAAAATTTAGGTGCTCCTATTCGTTGTAACTATTCTGGACCTTCGGCGCCAGCACCTATCACAGGATTGACAGGTATGAATTTAACATCTACCAGCCCAAGTTTAGAGGCAGGTGGACCTCCTTTTAGCCAATTTATGAATGTAACTCCAGGACAAATTTATATTTTATTGGTGAACAATTTTAATAGTTCAACCACACCTTTTACTTTGGTTTGGAATACTGCCACTGTTACTGCTTCTAACGGAAATATTGTAAGTGGTGGAGGTGGAACGGCAACCTTAGCAGCAGCAAGTCCGGGTTTTAGAACTCCTGTAACACTTTCTTGTAACAGAGCAACTTTTATTAACCAATCTGCTACTTGTGATGGGACTTTAAGTTATATGTGGGATTTTGGTGATGGACAACCTGTTACGGCAGTCAATAGTCAAAAAGATCCTGTTTATCTTTTTCAAGCGGCAGGAACTTATGCAGTAAAATTAACCATCACTATCAATTCTCCCGGAAGCCCTAACGATGGACTCACAGAAAGTTTTACAAGTAATGTTACGGTTACTGGTGCGCCACCTACTGCCTCCATTACAGGTTTAAATGCAAATTATTGTATTGATAGTCCGCCTATTAATTTGGTTGGCACAGGAAATCCTGTGGGTGGAACTTCTAATTTCACCATTCAACCCAATGGTTCAGCCACAGGGCAAATTACAAATGCTACACAGTTTAATCCTGCTACATTAGGCGTTGGAACGCACTCTGTTATTTTACAATATACGTCACCACTAAATCCAAATTGTATAGGGCAAACCATACAACAAGTAGTCGTTTCGCCAAAAGTCCCACCAACCATTACAGGTTTGGCTTCAAGTTATTGTCCTACAAGCCCTGTGGTCAATCTCGTAGGAAGCCCTGCGGGAGGAAGTTTTACAGTAAATGGAACGGCGGCAACACAATTTAACCCAGCATCTTTAGGTATAGGAACACATACAGTAGTTTATACAGTTACTAATTCTACTACCACTTGTGTGTCTTCGCTATCACAAACGGTAAGTGTTACTAACTTAGCACCAACATCTATTACAGGTCTAAATACCTTTTATTGTGTAGGCGGAAACCCTGTTACACTCGCAGGAACACCCGTAGGAGGAACTTTTACGATTAATGGAACAGCGGCAACACAATTTAATCCAACAATTTTAGGCGTAGGTAATCATACTGTAGTTTATACTGCGGCTGGTTGTGCCTCAACTGCTACACAAATTGTAGAGGTAAGAGCCAATCCAACGCTTGCTTTTACAGGATTAAACTTAAATTATTGCGTTTCTGCGGCGGCTTTTACTTTGCAAGCAACCCCTACAGGTGGTACTTTTAAAATAAATAATATAGCTGCCACACAATTTAATCCGACAAGTTTGGGGGTAGGAACACATACAGTTTTATACGAATATACAGACCCTGCGAATAGTTCTTGTAGCAATAGTTTATCACAAACTGTCAATGTTTTGGCTTTACCGACATTAGCCATCACAAACTTAAACGCTAATTATTGTATTACTGCTTCTGCTGTTACGCTTGCCGCAACTCCCGCAGGAGGTACTTTTACGGTCAATGGAAGTCCAGCCACACAATTTATACCTTCTACTTTGGGGGTAGGAACACATACAGTTGTTTATAGTTTTACAGATGCCAATGGTTGTGCTAACACAAGAACCCAAACTTCACAAGTGCTTGCTTTGCCTGTATTGGCTTTTGTAGGTTTGAACAATAGTTATTGTGAATCAAATCCTGCTTTTAATCTAAGTGCCACTCCAACAGGAGGAACTTTTACGATTAACGGAACAACTGCTACACAATTTAACGCAACAACATTAGGCATCAATAATCATACTGTTGTTTATACTTTTACAGATGCCAATGGTTGTACCAATACATTGAGCAGGTCAGTAGCAGTAATTGCAAAGCCTGTGCTTAGTTTTGTGGGTTTAAACGTTTCTTATTGTGCAAATAATCCAAGTTTTGCCTTACAAGCAACGCCTGCGGGAGGAACTTTTAAAATTGATGGAAATACAGTAACACAATTCAATGCTTCATCACTTGCCGTTGGTATGCGTACCGTTACTTATGATTATACATCACCAACAAATGCAGGTTGTTTTAATACTATTTCTCAAATTGTAGAAATAAAAGCACTTCCTGTGGTTACTTTGACAGGTTTAAATACTTCTTATTGTGTTACAGCACCAAGTTTCGCACTCACAGGTACGCCTGCAGGAGGGACTTTTACTATCAATGGAACAGCTGCAACGCAATTTAATCCTGCGAGTTTGGGAGCAGGAAATCAGAGTGTTGTTTATAGTTTCACAGATGCCAATGGTTGTACCAATACAGCCACTCAATCTGTAACCATCAACGCTTTGCCTGTATTGACAAATAATTTATCTGTTGCTTATTGTTTATCAAGTGCAATAGTAAATATGACAGGAACACCGGGAGGCACTTTTACAATCAATGGAACTGCGGCAACACAATTTAATCCGGGTGGTTTAGGTATTGGCACTTATACAGTGGTTCAAAGTTTTACAGATGCCAATGGTTGTAGCAATACACTTACCAAAACGGTAAACGTAAATATAAAACCTGTGCTTAATTTTGTAAGTTTAAACAATACTTATTGTATTAATAATCCTTCTTTTGCTTTACAAGCCAATCCAACGGGTGGTACTTTTACTATCAATGGAACAGCCGCAACGCAATTTAACCCAGCCACTTTGGGAGTTGGAATATACACCATCAAATACAATTATGTATCTCCAACAGACCCTGGTTGTTTCAATGATATTACTCAAATCGTTGAAGTCAAACCGCTTCCTGTAGTTACTTTGACAGGTTTAAATAATGCTTATTGTATCACTGCTCCAAGTTTCGCACTCACAGGCACGCCTGCAAACGGAACATTTACTATCAATGGAACAGCGGCAACACAATTTAATCCTTTGGCTTTGGGAGCAGGCAATCATACAGTTGTTTATAGTTTTACAGATGGCAATGGTTGCACAAACACAAACACAAAATCTGTTGTTGTCAATCCTTTGCCTGTATTGGCTTTTGTAAATTTGAATAATAGTTATTGTGATTCAAATCCTACTTTTAATCTAAGTGCAACGCCTGCGGGAGGAACTTTCACTATTAACGGAACGGCGGCAACACAATTTAATGCAGTTACATTAGGCGTTGGTAATTATAACATTGTTTATAGTTTTACAGATGCCAATGGTTGTAGCAATACATTGAATAAATCAGTAACCATTACCCCAAAACCTGTGCTTAATTTTGTAGGATTAAATACTTTTTATTGTATCAATAATCCAAGTTTTGCATTACAAGCCAATTTAACAGGGGGAGTATTTAAAATTGATGGAAATATCGTAACACAATTTAACCCATCGGCATTGAGCGTAGGTATGCACGTTGTTACTTATGATTATGCAACTCCTGCAGATGCTGGTTGTTTTAATAGTATTTCTCAAAATGTAGATATAAAACCACTTCCAGTAGTTACTTTGACAGGTTTAAATAATGCTTATTGTATCAGTGTACCAACTTTTGCCTTGACTGCAACGCCAACAGGTGGAACATTTACTATCAATGGAACAGCCGCAACACAATTTAATCCTTTGAGTTTGGGTGCAGGTACACATACGGTTGTGTATAGTTTTACAGATGGCAATGGTTGCACAAATACAAACACCAAAAGTGTTGTCGTTAATCCTTTGCCTGTGTTGGCTTTTGTGAATTTGAATGATACTTATTGTAACTCTAATGCCGCAGTTGTCTTAAATGCAACACCAACAGGTGGGACTTTTACAGTGAATGGGTTGTCTGCCACACAATTTAATCCTGTGGGGCTTGGCAATTATACAATTATTTATAATTATACAGATGCCAATGGTTGCAGTAGTAACATTACCAAAGTAGTAACTGTTATTTCAAAACCAGCACTGAATTTTGTAGGTTTAAATACTTTTTATTGTGTGAATAATCCAAGTTTTGCATTACAAGCCAATCCAACAGGTGGAACGTTTAGAATTAATACAATCACTGCTACGCAATTTAATCCTGCCACATTAGGCGTAGGTATGCACACAGTAACTTATAATTATGTTTCTCCGACTGATGCAGGTTGTTTTAATACAATCAATCAAGTAGTTGAAGTAAAACCAATTCCAACCATTAACATTACTAATTTGAATAGTAGTTATTGTATAAGTGCTGGAAGTGTTCCATTGACCGCAACTCCAATAGGTGGAACATTTACACTGAACGGAACGGCGGCAACGCAATTTACCCCTGCGACATTGGGTACGGGAAGTCATACAGTAGTTTATAGTTTTACAGATGGCAATGGTTGCACGAATACAAGTACAAGAACCATTGTGGTTAATCCTTTGCCTGTGTTGGCTTTTGTGAACTTAAAAGATAGTTATTGTACTTCAAGTGCTACTTTTAATTTGTCTGCAAGCCCTGCTGACGGGACATTTACAGTAAACGGAACATCTGCAACGCAATTTAACCCTGCTACATTAGGCGTGGGGAATTATACAGTGGTTTATAGTTTTACAGATGTCAATGGTTGTAGCAATCAAATATCAAAACCTGTGGCTGTGCAATCAAAACCAACCGTTGTTATTGTAGGTTTGAATGCAGGTTATTGTATCAGTGATGCTTCTTTTGCATTATCAGCAACGCCTGTAGGTGGAACTTTCACTATCAACGGAACGGAGGCAACACAATTTAATCCTGCTACATTGGGAGCGGGTACTTATAACGTAAAATATAATTACATCGATCCAAGTGATGCAGGTTGTTTCAATGATATTACACAAGTGGTAAAAGTAGTTCCATTGCCACAAATAGAATGGCAAGGAATTTTAGCCTCTTATTGTGTATCTCAACTTACCCCTGTTATACCAAGTGTAAAAATTACTTATGCAGATGGAACGATAGTGAATCAAGCACAATCTTCTTTTACTCCTGCTATGGTAGGAGCAAGTAGTCAAACATTGTCTTTCACTGCCATTGACCCGATGACAAGTTGCCAAAGAACATCTACATTTAGTTATGTCATCAATGCGTTGCCTGTGTTATCTTTTGTCAATGTTCCTGATGAATATTGCTCACAAGCCAATCCTTTGACTTTGCAAGCATCGCCTGCGGGAGGACAAATGTTAATACAAGGTGTTGCAACTAATATTCTAAATCCTACTTTGTTTGCAGTTAATACTGACGTGAGTATTCAATATACGTTTACAGCGGCAGGAACAGGTTGTACTAATACGATTAATAAAGTAGTGAAAATAGTAGAAAATCCAAACTTCCAAGAAGTTACCTTTGATTTAGATGTTTGTCCGCAATCTTCTACTATTGGTTATCGTTTGGAGGCAATGACTTTCTTAGAAGAACAAGCATTGATAAATGCTGGAAACACGCCTATTTATCAATGGTCAAATGGTACAGATGGTAGATTTGTGGCTTTAAGAACCGAAAGCGATGGCGGAAGTTATACCGTTTTAATCAAAGAACAAAGCGGTTGCCCTATCAAAAAAATCACCTTTAATGTTGTTGTTTCTTGTGAGCCTGAGTTATTTTTACCGACAGCATTTAGTCCAAATGGAGATAATCTAAATGACACTTGGGATATTTATGGAGGTGATTTGTATAAATTAGAAATCACTGTTTATAATCGTTGGGGTGAAATTGTATTTATTTCTTATGGACAAAATGAAAGTTGGGACGGAAAAAGATATGGTTTGAACTTACCTGACGGAAGTTATGCGTGGAAAGCAAAATACCAAAATGCACTTAAACCGGGTACTTGGATTTATAAACAAGGTTCTGTTACGATTGTAAGGTAAAATTAATGCTATAAAAAATATAAAAAGTCGTTCAAAATTTAGTTTTTGAACGGCTTTTTTGTTATTTTTTTATAAAAAAATGATGAATTGTTCATAAAAAAATCAACATTAAAAATAATGAATTTTTCTAATAGCTTTATCAGAGAATAATGCAATATTTAACAATAAATCACGTTGTAAGGAAATAAAAAAACTACATATTATTTTATAAATGAAATGCGTTGGATATATAATTTATTTTTCTGGATTTTTTTCTTTTTAGTTTTATATTGGCTCTACCAAATCGTATATGAAGAAAAAAAAATAGGTGCTTGGGACAAAATGAAAACCAATTATGAAAAAGAAATTGATAAAACTTGCGTCGAAAATAATTTGCCAGCACATTATTTTAAATCTCTTTGTATTTTGGAATGTGGTGGAGAATTTCCCGCAGGCACAAGATACGAACCACATGTTTTTAAACGATTGAAAGAAGTAAGAGATGGAAAATCTAAAAGATATGGACGTTTTACAACTAAACAACTTAAATTCTTAACTGAAAATACACTCAAAAAAATGGCAACTTCTTGGGGTCCTTTCCAAATTATGGGCTATCATTGTATTCCGTTAGGTATTACACTGGACGAACTAACAGGAAAAGATGCTGTCAAATTTGGTATTATTTGGGCAAAAAAAAACTATGGACAATACTTAGAAGAGAGAGATTTTAGGCAAGCATTTCACGTACATAACACAGGACAAAATATTCCTGCCAACGGAATCCCAATTACTTTTGATAGATATTATATCGATAAAGGACTTGAATTTATGGAAAAAGCAAAATTAGAAAAAAGAAGATTAAGACTTTTTAAAAAATAAATATTTACACAAATTTTATTCGTTTATCGCTAACTATTTCTAACATAATTTTAACATACATACTTTTAAACTTTTACGCCTCAAAAAAGTCTAAATATTGTTCTTATCTTAACGCACTCAAACTCATTTTTATTCCTATGAAAAAAAATATTTTTACTACTTTTTTGAGTATTTTTTTTATATTTACTCATTTATTTGGACAAGATTTATCTGAAAAAAAGATAAAAATGAAACAAATGACCAAAGAAATCAAAGAATATCAACAAAAAAATATGTTGCCAATTGTCCAAGAACAACGAAAAAAATTAGAAATGTTGCTCTCAAATGACGATAAAAAAATCATAGAAGAAATAAGAAATTTTATGAAGGAAAATAAACGCGGTTATTACGGAGAAAAAAACAAAGAAATCAGACAAAAAATAAAAGATATAGTCCATAAAAACCAAACTATTATCGCACAAAATTTTGTGGCTATCGAATCTCAACAACAAAAATGGAGAGATGAAATAAAAAATATTCAAAAAAAATATATTTCCGAAGAGAATATTCAACACCATTTTTACAGAGGGAAAAATAAAAATCTTGCTATTTTTTTGATGCCTAAAAATAAAAAAACTGACACCAGATTTTTATTATTTGATTATAATGAACCTACTGAAAAAAAATCAAAAGTAGAACGCAATAAAGTTGAAACAACCTTAAATATATTCCCCAATCCTGTCAAATCAATTTCTTATTTGATGTATGAACTTGATAATGTGGCATTGGTAAATATCAATCTTATCAATGCAAAAGGCGAGATTTTAAATAATTTGGTAAAAAATGAACAACTAAAGGGGCAACAAAAACACGAATTTGATTTAACCAATTTAGAAAAAGGTATTTATTTTTATCAAATTAATATTGATAATAAAATTATCAACAAAAAAATTATCAAGGAATAAAAACAAAAAAAGTTTTCAGAAATACTACAAGCAAAATTTCTGAAAACTTTTTTTTATAACAAACTATCTGTGTTGGGTGATAAAATTGCTTTTTCAACTTTAATTTTAATTTCTTTCTGCGAAATATCATACAACCATAAATTATCAGGTTGAACAGAAACTATGGGGGCAAACTTACATCTACCCATACAATGTGTTTTGACTATGCTACAAACATCTTTTAAATGTTGCTCTTTGATAGTTTTTTTGATATTATCTATGAGTTCTTTGTTGCCTTTGTGGCGACATTCGCTTCCAATACAAATGATAATCGTTTTTTCAGGAATTTTTGGTTTTTTTTTCATTTTTTTTTATGTTTTTGAGTAGATTTGAAAAGTGATTTTTAGTCTTTTCAATTCTTTTTTTTATTGTATATTAGGAAGAATTATATTTTTATATTCCTAAATTTTTACACATTTCAGCAAATAATTTCTCGGCTAACAAATCATTTTCAATCAAATATCGCACACCAATATACTTGACAGGTTTTCCATTTTCATCTAAAACAGGAGAAATAGCGGCATCTACCCAATAATGTGAGCCATCTTTTTTACGATTTTTGATGATTCCACGAAATATTTTACCTTCCTGAATTGTTTTCCAAAACAATTTGAATAGTGCTTTAGGCATATCGGCATGGCGGAGCATATTGTGCGGTTTTCCAACCAGTTCGTCTTCTGTGTATTGTGAAATATCTATCATTTTTTTGTTTACATACAAAATATTGCCTCTCAAATCTGATTCAGAAAGAATAGTGGTTATATCAAATACGTTTATACGAGCATCTAAATCACGTTTAAGCATATTGGTTTCGTTGAGTTGTTTTTCCAATGATTCCTGCACGCTTTGTATTTCCTCCATATTTTGCCTCAATTCTTCTTCTTGGGTTAATAATTCTTCATTTTTTTCTTTTGCTTCTTTGAATAATTTTTTAGTTGTTGTAATGTCAAAAGCAAATTTGATAACACTCACTACCTCATCACCTCTCCCAAAAACAGGTGCATACGCTCCATTGATAGTAATTACTTCTCCATTTTTAGTAATTCTTTCAAATTCTCCAACTATTTTTTTTCCTTCATTCAAATTTTTCCAAAAATGTTGATATTCCTCTGAATTTTTATATTGCTCACTGACAAACAATTGATGATGTTTATGCGCTAATTCTTCGGGAGTATATCCAAATTTTTTATAAAAAGTATCACTTGCATTTTTGATAAAACCTTGTGGGGTAAATTCAACTTTTAAAATTTCACTATCATTCAAGGCGTTAAGTTCGGCTTCAAATTGTGCTTGTTGTTTGTATAGTTCCTCTTGAGTAGTTTTCATTTCCTCCATATTTTGCCTCAATTCTTCTTCTTGAGTTTGTGAAGTTTGTAGTAAATTCTTTACTTCTGTAATATCAGATGCAAATTTAATGATAGAGGTTATATTTCCAACTTTATCAAAAACAGGTGCATATACTGCGTTCAAAATGACTTCCCGACCTGATTTTGTGATGCGTTTAATTTCTCCTATATGTTTACTTCCAGTTCTCAAATCACTCCAAAAATTTTTGTACACTTCAGAATCGAGTAGATATTCAGGGACTAAGGTTTTATGAGGTTGATTATATAATTCTTGTTCAGAATATTCGAATAAATCATAAAAACTCTGATTAGCATTTTTAATATAACCTTCGGGAGAAAATTCTATTCTCAATATTTTACTATTGTTTAAAGCTTCATTTTCGGCTTCTAATTGTGCTTGTTTTCTTTGAAGTTCTTCTTGAATTGTCTGCATTTCTTCCATATTTTGCTTCAATTCTTCTTCTTGTGCCATCAATTCTTCCTCTCTGGTTTGTAGTTCAGAGGTTAATTTTTGAGCTTCTAATAACAATCTTTTATTTTCTTCTCCTGATTGCAACGCCAAAATAGTAGTTACAATATTTTCGCTCACTGTTTTTAAAAAATCAATTTTATACGCAGGAATTTCAAACAATGTATTGATTTCTATTGCCCCAACAATATCATCATTAAAAACCAAAGGAATAATCAAAATATTTTTGACAGCAGTTTCACCCAAACCTGTTCGAATTACGCCATAATCAACGGGGACATTTTGTAAATAAACGACTTGTTTTTTCTTTACAATTTCTCCTAAAATCCCCTCTCCTATTCTAATTTTTACTTTTGCTTTTTGTTCTGATGAATAAGATTGATGTACCAAAGGATACAAATAACTTTCTTCTCCTTTTTGATTAAATAAAAAAACGGCTCCTTGTTGTGCGTCCATTCGCATAATAATATCATCTAATAAACGTTTAGCCAATTCTTTTAAGTTAGCATAATCTCTCAATATTTTACTGATAGCCAACAAACCTTTGGTTTTAAACATTTCTTGTTTATCTTTTTCGATGGCTTGGATAAAATTATTTTGTGTGTTTAGAAGGTGTTTACCGATTTCATCTTGTGGTTTAAAATTCAAATCAAAATGATTAGAAGATAGTTTTATAGCAAAATCAACATTTTTTTGAATATTATTTGATTGCAAAGACAATTGTTGTTGAGTAATAAAACTTAATAAACTTTTATTTTTAAATTCTATTGCCCACCAACCTACTAATATTGCCATCGAAATCATCATAATATAATGAACAATTAAGACATATAGATTTGAATTTCCGTAGTTAATAAAATAATTTTCTGTGCCAATGAAACCTGCTGATTGCAAATATAACAATACGCTATGATGAATAATGGTTAAAATTGTATAAGGTATTACCAAACGCCAATCTTCATATAAAATTAAGAGGATAATATTAACAAAAAATAAAAAATGAAATTCTGCCATTCCTTGTGATTGCCCGATAAATTGCAACACAAAAATCGCCAAAACAACACTTGTTATTAATTGTGATATAAATTTATTTTTGATAAATATAAGTGAAATAAAAAAAATAAACACATTAAAAGTTCCTACGCCTGCACCCAGAAGCCAAGTTTTATAGATAGGAGCAAAACACAATCCAAAAGCAAAAAAGCCAATTACAAAAAAACTCATCATTTTATCTGCTTTTTTTTGTTGTTCTTTTTTATATTCTTTTTCTAAGGTTTTGTCGATTTTTATAGACATTTTTTTATTGGTTTGATAATTTTTTTTTTGATATTTTATTTTATGCTAATTTTTGCAAAAATTATGCTTTTTTTTGTTAATTCTTTTTTTTGATTAAAATGTTTATTTTAATAAAATTTTCATCTTTTTTAATAGAATTATTTGTGTCTTGTGGAATTTTCAGTTCTACATTTTCATAAATAGACTCAGAAATATTTTTTTTGTTAATTTTAATATAATAAGGAGAAGATAAAAATTTCATCAATTTTTCTGCTCCTTCAAAAGCAATTATTTTAGGCTTAATTTGAATAGGTGAGGCAATTTCGTAGCCTTTTTTTATATCCAAAGCACTTGAATCGACCTTAATTTCGATGATTTGTTTTACTTTTTTATCGATATCCAAACGCAAAGAATCTGTCAAAACGTCTAATAATTCAACATCTTTGACGACTAGACTTGCTTGTTTGCGTAAGTTTTCATTTAATAAATAAGTGGGGATAGGAAAAACCAAATTATATTTTATTTTTTGAGTTTGTATGCCCCATATCTTTCTTAAAATTTGCCAGCCTGAGCCTTTTACTTCTAATTTAATTGTTTTTGGTAAAGATTTTAAAGATACATAATTTGTTTTATCAAACACAAATTCGATTGGATAGTCAATCGGATAAGTTCTTATTTGTCCTAAATTTTGATAAATCCAAAGCAGAGTCGCAATCAATACACACGCTAAAAATGTACCTGTTCGTTCAGGAATTTTTATTTTTTTTCGTATGCTTGATAAATAAGATTTGACTTTGGGACGCATTTTTATTTAGATTGATTTTTCGCAAAAGTAAAAATTTTATTTTATTTCTGCAAATAAAAGCCCATAATTTTGCTATTTTCTTTGTTTTGATATTTTTTGTGGGAATAATAACCAAAAATAAAAAAGTATTTATAAAAAAGAGCAATTGAAACTACAAAAGTTTAATTTACCAGCTCTCTACAAAATCAAAATAAATAGACTAACTCTAAAAGTTCTTCTCTATTCGTTTGATAATCGGCGACTTTGATTTGTTACAGGCAGGCTGTTGCTTCGTAATAGACAAGCCAGAGGCTTAAGGTTGAAATTGTAAGCAACACCTACGACCAGTAAGATTTCGTTATTGAAAACTTACTTCTATATCTGCTTTTACGAATTTAAGCATTCTGACGATGCTATCCAATTCTTTTTCTTGCGTTGAGTCAAAGGCACGTGAAACAGCATATTCTTTTTTGTATAAAGCCACAAAAAACCACATACGCCCCACCACATACAAGCCATATAAAGGTTTATCTTCGTTATTTTTGGTTTGTGCCGCCAGCATCGCAATCAATAATTGCCCTTGTGGGTCATTGGTTGCACCAAATTGTGGCTTGTATTCATTCAAAAAAAAGAATGGTTTTTTGGGAATTTGCGCACCTGTGGCTATCAAAAATTCTATAAAACCTTTGAGTACAACTGTTTTATTTTGAATTGTTTGCAGTTCAGCCTCAAAAAAAGGTTCGTTGAAAGCACGATAAATGTCAGGTTTGTAAAAATCTACCATATTGATGATAGGGGAGATGAAGAATATTTTAAGGTCTTCTTCATTCCAAAAATTAACAAATTTATCAAGAAAAGTACGTAATTTTTCCATCTGTAATTTTTCTTCTGTGTTTA